>CACZRP010000022.1 GCA_902783575.1 uncultured Eubacteriales bacterium | reverse complement strand
GCAGAGAATCTATCAGCATTCTACTATTTCTTCTGAAGATGCAGCTGCTGCATTGATTACTGAGAAACTAAGAAAGATGAAATGGGCTTCAATAGCTGATGAAACTTGATTTTCCAACCGACTCAGTATACAATGAATTTAGACTAATGGAAGGAGGAAATGTATAAATGACAGACAAAAGATTAAATAATACGATTTTTTTGATGTTTCTTGCTACAGAGAATTATAAAAGAGAAAAAGGTCTGTCCAATGAAGAATTTCTTCGTCTTGATTCGCAATTTGCCATTCTAAATTATATATCAGAATGTCCGGATATTTTTGATAGTATGACAGGTCATGAAATGGCCGAGGAGATCGCAAACTATGTCTCAAGTGTTTAATCTGGAACCGGAGAACTTAGATTGGATCCTGAGACAAACTTGTTTCTTGAAACAAATCAGTATCTTTGCAAAGCCTGTGATATAGAACTTGATGAGGGAGTAGATGCCCTGTATAGATATATAAATCAAGAATAGATGACCAGAAAAATGACCAGATTCTTAAGAAATCCTTTATTTAAGCGCGTTTGACGACCTTTTTGTTCGGGTTCGATTCCCGTCACGCGCTTTTTTGATTGTTCGTGCAGCAAACATAAAAGCCTGTTCCCCTTTGGAACAGGCTTTTTGCTATTCGATATACCAATCAGTGAATGAGGGGAAGGTCCAAAAGAAAGATCATTAGTAGAGACCGTTTTCGTCGCAGGCGTCTTCCGCTTCGATATCGTTGAAGCCATCGGCCTTCAGCTTGGCGATCATATCCGCCCTGGTGAGGCTTGGATCGTCGGAAAGATAGATGGCGCAGCTGAAGCAGCAGGACGCGTTCCAATGGCTTTCGGCATAAGCTACCTGGTCGGAGGTAAACTTGTGAGTATAGTAAAGGTGGGCGTAAATTCCCGGAACTATGCCGGTGTTGAAAACATAATCCCTGGCCATCAGAACGGCGATTTCCCAGTAAGCTGACTCCGTATTGCCTACGCAGTTGGCGGCTCCATACTGGGACTGGGCGGTATCGAAGCCGCGGGCCTCCAGCTCGGACACCATTTCGATTTCAGAGACCCACAGGGAATGATTGATCAGCAGATCGTTGGCCAGATTCACCGCATGCTGATACCAGTCGGCGCTGCAGCCAGAAGCAGCATAGGTGGCCTGGCTGGATGAATATCCGCAGCCGGAATAATCGTTGATCAGATAATCAAACAGCTGGGCATAGGAGACGGTGGGGTTATCGGTTATGAACTGTTCCGCGTCGGAAAGGGCCAGGACATCCCAGTCGTTGACAAAGTAGGCTGCTTTCACGGCCTGAGCGTTGTCGAAACCTGCCAGCTCGATCTCACTGACAAAGGCATTGAACTTTTGTCCGGTGTAATTCAGCATGGCATACTCACAGGCTTCATCCGTCCACTGATCATAGGTGATGGAGGCCATGGCGGCATTTACATCGTCGTTCGAGAAACCCTTGCCAAAAATGTAATTGCCCAGGGAAATATAGTTGTAGAAGTCGTTGGCCAGCTCATTGGCGGCATAGTCCTTGGCCATTTTTGTCCAGTCAATGGAGTTGTTGGCCATGGCATAATCCACCTCATCGGATTTGAAGGGTACAGCAGCCAGCTCGTCCCTCAGCTCATTGGGACTGATGATATTGTCCGTGCCAAACCAGTTGGCGGCCCGGACGGCCTGAGCTTTCCAGTCGGCGCCGCAGTTGTCCACGGCATATTTGGAAGCATCATAGGAAAAGCCTTCGTCGGAAGACTGAAGCTTGGTCAGCAGTTCCTCATAGGACCACCAGGCTTCTTCCAACAGCTTTTTGGCCCGGGCCAGGGCTTTTTCCTTTTCGGAGGGAGCTTTGGAGGATTCCTCGGCTTTGGAAGATGATTCTGCCTTGGATGAAGACTCCGCTTTGGAGGAAGACTCGGCCTTGCTGCTTTCCGTTTTTCCGGAGGAGTCTTCCGGCTTGGACGATTCTTCCGGTTTCGAAGCCTCGTGGTTTTCTCCGGTTACGGAACCGGACTGGCTCCCGTTTTTACCCCGGAGGGGATCGGTGTCCCGGGGATCCCGGGAACTGTCAGAGCTTTCACTTGAATTTGTCTGGGCAGTAAACTTGTCGGAGCTTTCTCCTTCCGAACTGATTTCCTTGGGGTTTTTGGAGGAATTGTCTCCTCCGATGCCTGATGGAATACAGCTGGTGCAGGAGCTCAGCAACAGGGTTACAGCCAGCATTATGGATATAATAACCTGTTTCATAAAAACCTCCTGTATGTATTTGTCACTGTCAGCCAGCACGGGCACCTGGATACTTTGATTCTATCATAGGGAGCGGCGGAAAGATAGCCCTCAAAAGTATTATTATGGCTGAGATATCCTCCCATCGGGCGGTATCCTAGGCTTCGTAGGACTTTTCCCAGACCTCTGCGTAAACATCCATGGGATCGTCAGTGACGATGCACATGAGGATAAAGGCTTCATAGGGATTGGCGGGGTAGATACCCAGCATATGGCAGCGTTCCAGAATTTCGCTGATTTCATCGATATACTGAAGATATCGTTCGGCAGGCCAGTCAGGTTCTACTGTTTCGGCATAAATGAAGAAAAGCAGGGTGATCAGGTCGAACCTTTCGACCTGATGTTTTTTTGCAAGGATGGAGCTGATTCGCTGACGGGACATCCGCTTGTTCTGAAAAAGGCCGCTGAAAAGACTGGCAGACATGGATTCCAGATTGTTTTTGCTGTTGACGGGAATCCCGCTGCACAGGACTTTTTCAAGATCTGCCGGACGGATCATATCCGGCGTCCACTGACGGCTTCCGCTATCGATCAGCTGTTCTTTTTCATAGATATCACAAATGATCTTCTGACAGCGCCGATAGAGATTTTCGAACTCATTCAAAGCCGCATTGCTTGTCTTTTTCCAGATTTCACCCGCTTTCAGCATCGACAGATACTGAAGAAGATTTTCTTCGGTCAGCAGATAAAGCCGGGGGACACTGGCAAGGGTCTTCCATTTTTTATCGGAAAAAGGGACGGCAGGCAGGTCTTCAAAGGTACGCATCAGCCGGAGGGCAGAGGCATAGGGCAGATTGTTCTGATAGCAGAACCAGTAAATGGTCTCCTCCGGACTGTTAAAGTTAAAATCTTCCTCTTTCAGAACCTTGGTCAGAAATTCACTGACATCCGCTGCGTTCATCCGAAGGCCGAAGCCCAGCGCAAACACGGTGTTCCTACTGGCGCCGGGCTGCGAAAGCCACAGCTTGAACATGGCGGAGCGTTTGGTGGAAGTGGGAGTCAGCGACCAGGGGGCGCTGTTATCCGTAAAAGAATCTGTGAGGATCCGCAGATACTCTTCCCTGGGAACTTCAGAGAAGGGTACCCTGGTATTGATCCGGGAATAGATATAGCGCCTGAGATAATCAGGAAACACGACGATCTCCATTTCTTTGGAGAGATAATCAAAAATCATATCGGCATCCATCTGCTCAAAATCGGACGAATCAATAATACGGTTCATCTTCACAGCAGCCCGGCGGGTGTACTCAAAGTCATGGACAGTTGCGTCCAGATCAAAATCCAGCCAGTGGCTCATCAAGTGCCTCCTTCTGCGATGTCACGAACACAGAGGACAATGAGGGTGGTATCATTTTCTCGGCCGTGACGATCGATACTTTCCATGAATTTTTTAATCAGAACCGAAGGGTCCCTGCTCATCCGCAAAATCGAAGATATTTCTCTGAGGCTCAGGGCCTGGGTAAGGCCCCTGGTGCAGAGCAGAAACCGGTCTCCCGGCGCCGGATCAGAATGAAAGTGCCAGGGCTCCATTATATAATCTTTCTCCGGCATCCCCAGATATTGAGTCAGAACATCTCTGTGAGAGAAAGATCTGCGGAGGGTATGATCCTGGGAGAGAAGAAAAAGCTCTCCTTGTCTCATCTGATAGCACCGGCTGTCGCCCACATTCATGCCCCGCAGTCCCCTGGCCGTTGTCCACAGGGCGGCCATGGTTGTGCCCATGGAACTGATGTGATGTCTGACTGCATATTGATCAATCATCTGTCCGTACTGCTGACAAAACCGGACGGACAGCCGGTCATCATCCATCGGATGCTGCTGACCAAAGAACTGCGCTGCCATATGGGAAGCATACTGCCCTGAAGAATGTCTGCCGGAGCCATCAAAAACAGCGAAGCCAGCACCTGATTCTGCGGATACCATGCCAGTAAACAGTGGAGATTCAGGCTCATGTAAAGGCCGGAGTGCTCCCTGGCAAAACAGATTGTCTTCACATGCTGCTGAGCGGTGTCCTTTGAGGCAGATCCCTGCGTATTGAAGTATTAAATTGATAGTAATCCCTCCCTCAGCGATGATTTTTCTCTGTGAGAATATCACAGCCGGGGGAGGAGTTTGTAATT
Source organism: uncultured Eubacteriales bacterium (assembly GCA_902783575.1). Taxonomy (GTDB): domain Bacteria; phylum Bacillota; class Clostridia; order Lachnospirales; family Bianqueaceae; genus RUG760. The sequence goes on along the minus strand of CACZRP010000022.1, from coordinate 53,287 downwards.
CCTGCTTTTCTAGGGTTGCTCTTCTGCACGGAAAGTAAATCCCTTGGAGAGGGCAAAGGTCTCCGCGCAGGAACCGGGAGAACCAACGATGGTCAGTTCGCTGCAGTAGTCGAAGGCGGTATCATCGATAAAGAGGACACTGTCCGGAATCCTGATTTCCTGAAGCCCGACACAGGTGGAGAAAGCCTGGGCTCCAATGGCTTTGACGGAATCAGGAATTACCGTGGCTTTGCAGCCGGCAATCAGTGTGTCGGTGGCTGTTTCAATAACAGCATTGCAGTAATTCCGGCTGTCATAAACAGAATTGCCGTTGTCCACAATTACCATGTCAAGGTCAGGACAGGCGGAGAAAATACCGTCACCGATATAATTGACAGAGGAAGGGATGGTGACAGAGGGAAGAGTCCAGCACTGATCAAAAGCATGATCCCCAATGTATTCCATGGTGCCCGGCATGGAAATCCGGGTTAATGTCGTATTCATACGGAAGGCATAGGAACCGATACCGGTGACGCCCTCTTCAATCACCACAGCGGTCACATCGTGATTGCGCCACGGAGCAGGATGGAGAAGCTCATAGGGCTGCATCATGCCGGTTCCCTGAATTGTCAGTACGCCCTCTGAGGAAAGCTCATAGGTCAGTTTATCGCCGCAGTCTCCCTGGAGGACCGGCTTTTCACCAAAGGAAAAACCAGGAGAACCCGGCAGAACAAAGAACAAAAGAATCAGGGGCAGAAGAATTCCCGCGGCAGCGAACAGGGGCCAGCGTTTATGGCGGCGGACACCCTTATCTAAAAGAAGTTTTTCTTTGGGGAGAACTCCGGCACATATGAGAAGATCATGCTGCAGGTCGGAAAAGTTTTTATATCGATCTTCCGGCCGAAAAGCGCAGGCTTTCGCAATCACCCGTGCCAGATTGGGAGAAGCGTCGCTGGGAAGAGGGAGGGATTCCCCGCTCATTCTCTTCTGAAGGGATTCTTCCCGATCACGGTAGTAGACAAGTTCAGCGGCAGGATCCGTAAAGGGATCCCGGTTTTTATTCAGCAGCCGGTACAGCACAAGGCCAAGGGAATACTGATCAGCCCGGGCATCATAAGGACGGCCGTGATAGACCTCGGGAGACATATAGGTGAAGCTGCCTTTGATCGAAAGACTGCCGGAGCCTTCGGAGAGCTGACGAGCAAGACCAAAATCCCCCAGTTTAAAGGTCCCGTCCGGGGAGACCATAATATTCTCCGGTTTAATGTCCCGGTGCAGAATCTGATTATTCTCACAAAGGCTGAGGATGCCGCACATTTCCGTGCCCAGACGGATCACATCTGCTTCCTTCATTTCATGATCGATGCGGTATTCCTCAAAAGGGGTCAGCAGTTCCATGCGAAGATAGATGGTCCAGGAGAGGCCATCTTCCGTGTGATCCACATAGGAATCCTGATAAGCAACAGCATGGGGGTGGTCCTTCAGTAAATCCATGGTTCGGATTTCCATCAGCAGATGGTCGGCCAGATCTTCCAGGTACCGGGAACGGGCTGATGGATCAGGTATCTCATGGGCCAGGACAGCCGCTTCCGCATCATCTCTGGGGATACGGATGATCTTGATGGCAGCTTTTCTTCCGGGATCGAAGTCGTCCTGCTGATGGAATTCCGCTTCGTAGACATCACCATAGGAACCGCCGCCAATCCATTCGGTAATCCTCCAGCCAGCCCATTCTGCGGGGAGACGGATCGATTCTTCCATAATATGGTTTTCCTCCAGACAGCGATAAAGGATGATTTATCTTAACATATGTGCACCCGGAATGCCAGATATTCTTGGCTTTTGTCTTTGGCCAGGGAGGGAAAGTGAACTTTACAGGGAGGGTGGGAGCTCATGGTATGATTGCATCAGAAAAACCGACAGGGAAACCTGTTCAGAGAATAAAGGAGAAAATACCATGTTTAAGAAATTCAAAAAATCAGCTGCTGCCCTCATCTGCTTCCTTCTTGCCATCAGCGCGGTGATGCCCGCCTATGCCAAAGGAAACGCCAAACAGATCTCCGATTACCGCTGCTGGGCTCAGGATGATCCCCGCTGGGCAAATGTAGAACTCGGAAACTCAGGTCTCACCATTGAAGATGCCGGATGCGCTGTGGTCTCCTTCACCAAACTGCTCATCCAGGCGGGAATCAAAGACGACTCCTTCACTCCCGATCAGCTGGTCTCCTGGATGAAGAAGAATGATCAGTTCTGCACCACCAAGGGGAAAAGGGCACAGATTGCCAGCTGGAAAGGAATGGCCAGCATCTCCTCTGAACTCAGCTTCGTCAATACAAAAAGCAAGCCATCCGCTGCAGATCTGATGAATGCTGTCAGCAAAGGCTATTATATCATCCTGAACGTAACGCTGAAAAATGGCGGCACCCACTTTGTGGTGGTGGCCAACGACGCCAGCAGCAAGGCCGGCAAGCCGGTGATCTGGAACAGTGTGAAAGGGGTCAGCGCCAGTAAGGACCTCTGGGAAAGCTACAACCTGAACAAGGATCCCTATAACGCCTTTAAGGCCGTGAAAACCGCCATTATGTATCAGACGGCATCCTCTGAACCCGTGCAGGAGACTCCGGAAGCCCAGGAACCCACCGCAGCCATGGAACTGAAGAATGACATTCTTCCCTCCGGAATCCTTGCCAAAGGAAGCGCCTTCACCGTGAGCGGCATCGTTGCCTCGGATATGAATATCGAGTATCTGGCACTGGTCGTCATGAACGAGGACGGAGAAACCATGTTCATGTCCGATGCGAGAGCCGTTGATAAAACCTTCTCCCTGTATAACCTCGATTCTGAACTGACCTTCTCCAAGCTCCCTGAAGGCAGCTACACCTGGATGCTGATGGCAGACAATGGACTGCTCTGCGACTGTTGGGATGGAAGCTTCACCGTGAAGTCCTCGGATATCAAGACCAGCGGCATCACCTGCCCCAGCGGCACTCTGACCAAGGGCAAGACCTTCTCCTGCAAGGGCACCGTATCCTCCTCCAACAAGATCCAGAAAGTGACCATGTCAGTTTACTCCGTGGATGGCGTCAAACAGTTTGAAGCCAGTGCAGAACCCGGAACCAAATCCTATGACCTGCACAAGCTGGATGCCCAGATGACCTTCAGAAAGCTCGGAGCCGGCAAGTACATCTACCGTGTCACCGTGGTCGACGCCAATGGCGTAGCCAGCAATGTGGTCACCAAATCCTTCTCCGTCAAGTAAGAACCGGTTATTACCATAGAATTCCTCCTTGCCATCCGGAATACAGAACTCTATAATAAGGGGACAGGATGGTAAGGAGGAATTCATGGCAAATATCATTGATTATATTTTCTGGCGCGGGGATCTGCCCATCAGCGCCGGTTTTCCCTGGAACGAACTGGATGATCTGGTGATGGCCAGAATCTCGTATCTGCCGCTGGAGCAGCTTCCGGGACTTCAGACGGGATCCATGACCCTTCCGGAGGCGGCGGCCGTCATGAGCGGCATGGGGCGGGAGGTCTTTCACTTCCGGGAGGATCCGAAGCTGGCTCAGGCGCTGGCCGCCTGTCCCCGCTATGAGAAGCTGACACTTTCCGATTTTGCCGAGCATCACCGGGAGGTGGTGGAGGAGAATGGGGTCCAGCAGGAACAGTTCGCGGCAGTGACGATTCATCTTCCGAACAGGGAAATGTATCTGTCCTTCCGGGGCACCGACGATACCCTGGTGGGATGGAAGGAAGATTTTAACATGGCGTTTCAGAGCCATATTCCCGCCCAGAAGGAAGCCCTTTCCTATGCCCAGTGGGTGGCGGAACAATATCCCCACGAAATGCTGCGGCTGGGAGGGCATTCCAAAGGAGGAAACATTGCGGCCTACGCGGCTTTGTATATGCCGGACAGGATCAAGACCCGGCTGCTTCTGGTATCCACCTTCGATGCTCCCGGCTTTATGCCGGAGATTCTGGAAGAGAAGAAGGAGGATCCCGTCCTTGGAAGGATTCACCGGTTTATCCCCCAGGAGTCCGTGGTGGGACGGCTGCTGGAAATGAATGTGGAGCCGGTGGTGGTGCTCAGTGAAAGCAGCAATGTTCACCAGCATAATGTTTACAACTGGCAGGCCATGAAGGATCGTCTGGTCCGGGCCCAAAGCCTCACAGGCGGAAGCGAAATCATGGATGATTCGCTGAAGCAGTGGCTGCAGCATTCCACGCCGGAGCAGAGGCAGGTATTTGTGGAAGGCATTTACGATGTGATGACATCCACCAATGCCAGAACCATGCGGGAGCTGGGAACGGGACTTTTACGGAACTTTCAGGGGGTATTCAGGCGGTATAAAGCCCTGCCGGAGGAAGACAGAAAAATCATGATAGATATGATTCAGCTCTTCGGAAGGACCTATGCGGAAGCGCTGCTTAGTTATCGCAAAGCTTCCGGTACAGCCGAAGAGCCGGCGCCCGGGAACGGGGGGCAGGCGCCGGAGCTTACCGATTCGGCTGCGGAGGGTGAGGATGCCCTCAGGCTGGAATCTCCCGGGACGGACGGACCGTAAAGATCCGGCCGTCAGCGAAATCCCATGCCCACAAAAATGCCTCATAGCGGGAAGAAAAACTCATCTGGAGTTCTTCTTCCTGCTTTTTTGTTTCGGGATTCATATATGAAATGGTAAACAGCTTGTCCGATGAAGGACGGCTAGCGGCATAGCCCGCCGTCTGGACTGCTTTTGCGGAGGAAAGGGAAATACATACTGCGCTCATTTTTGTCACCTCGGGGATTTTAATTCGGCCTATGCTCTTTATTTCTTTGTTGACCGTGACTAAAGGATACTATATAATGTGTCCAGTATACTGGACAGTGAGGTGGAAAAATGAAAGAAAATCAGCGGCTGAAAATGCTTTATCTGAAAAAACTGTTTGAAGAGGAAACCGACGAGGAGCATCCGGTAACCATGCCCTGGATTCTGGCCTATCTGCAGGAAAATGACATCAGCGCCGAGCGGAAAATGATCTACGAGGACATCGAAGAGCTCGGACGCTTTGGAATGGATATTATTTCGGAAAAACGGGGCAGGCAGACCTGCTACTATCTGGGCAGCCGGCCCTTTGAAACCGCGGAGCTGAAGCTGGTCATCGATTCCGTTCAGGCGGCTAAATTTATCTCCGCCAGGAAATCCCGGCAGCTCATCAAAAAGCTGACGGCCCTCATGTCCCAGCCCGAGGCCAGGGAGCTTTCCCGCCAGGTGCTGCTTTCCGGACGGGTCAAAACCATGAATGAAAGCGTCTATTACAGCGTGGATCTTCTGCATACCGCCATCGGAAAGGACAGGCAGATCCGGTTTCAGTATACCCAGTGGGATCTTTCTAAGAAGCTCGTGCCGAGACATAACGGCCGGTTCTATCAGGTCAGTCCCTGGTATCTCATCTGGGATGACGAGTATTATTATCTGGTGGCCTACGATACCCTGGATCAGAAAATCAAGCATTTCCGGCTGGACAAAATGATCCGCCTGTCCATTACTGAAGACAGGCGGACCGGAAAAGAAGCGCTCACTCAATTTGATCCATCCGGGTATTCCAAACAGCATTTCGGCATGTACGGCGGGCAGAAGCGCCGGGTGATTCTCCGGTGCGAGAATTCCTTTGCAGGAATTATCATTGACCGGTTCGGTACCGATGTGGATATTTATCCCTCGGGGGACGGCCATTTCGAAGCCCATGTGGATGTGGTTATCTCGGATCAGTTCTATGGATGGCTGGTGTCTCTGGGGCAGGGCATCCGGCTGATCAGCCCGGCCTCCGTGGCCCAGGAATTTGCGGAAAAGCTCACGGCGATCCGGGACTTATACAGGGCATAAGAAGAAGGCCTGATACAGGCAGCAGCCTGACACAGGCCCTGAGGTTTCACCTGTTTAGCGGACGATCTCGCTGACGGGGTAGGCTTTCCCTACCTCTTCGAAACTGATTACCCCGGCGGCCACCCGGGCGCCGCAGTAGGCAAAGATATCGCGGCCGTGGAAAATGTTGGATTTGTCGGACCATTCGTTGCCATGATACCGGTTGATGGTCTGATCAATCTCGCGGATTTCGTCAATGCCGCAGGAATCCATCACGGGAGCCAGAGTGCCGTTGTCCGGCGTTACAATGTAATAGCCGTTGGAGGTTTTGGCAACGGAGGCTTTTCTGGGTGTGCCGACGCCGGGATCGCATACGGAGACGAAAACCGTGCCTTCCGGCCAGAAGGGCATCACCTCCACCAGATTTTCTCCGGCTGCCCGGACATTAAATTTGGGGACCTGATGAGTCAGGTCATAGACCTGAAGGCTCCGATCCACCAGCTTGCACATGCCGCTCATGACAGCACTGGTGCCGCCGAAATCGGTCTGAAGTACCACATAGCCCATTACAGCACCTCCTCTTTTTGCGAAACATCGGGAGAGTCTTTCCGGATTTCAACCAGCCAGTTCTCCCCCACGCCCACACCGTAGGTTCGGGCAAAGTCAGCCTTGTTCAGGCCCACGCCCAGGACGCCGTCACTGGAGTTGTAGACCACCGGGGCACCCTCCGGCACCCAGCCGAAAGAAGGATAGAAGCCGGCCAGATCGTCAAAACAGACTTTGCCGCTTTCCTTTTCGGTAACCGTGACCCGCAGGGATTCCCCTTCCCTGAAGCCTGCCTGCTCGCCGGCCTCGATGGGAATATTGGTCTCCATATTGCCGAAAGTCGACATCCAGTCGAAAAAGTACCCCGAGACAAAACCGGGCCCCACTTCATAGGTATCAGACTTTAGCCTGACGACTTCAGACACAGGATAGGCCTCTCCGACTTCTTCAAAACTGATGATGCCCGAGGCCAGCTTGGCCCCGCAGTAGGCGAACAGATCGCGGCCGTGGAAGATGCTGGTTTTCTCGGTGCCCTTCAGACGGTTGCGGGTCTCGTCAATGACACGGATCTCTTCGATGCCGGGCATGGACAGAAGACGGGAGAAGGAACCATTGTCCGGGCTGACCACATAGCTGCCATTCTTCAGTTTGGCAACGCTGGCCCGGCGGGAGGTACCCACACCCGGATCCACCACCGATACAAAAACGGTACCCTGGGGCCAGTAGGGAACCATCATAATGAGGTTTCTGGCAGCAGAGGCGACATTAAACTTGGGAATCTGGTGATTTCCATCGAAGACTTCCAGCTCGGGATCGACCTTCAGGCAGGTGCCCCGCATGGCGCAGCCGCCGCCAAAGCCGAAATCGGTCTGCATAACGATCATGGACTTCATAAGTGTTTTTCCTTTGAATACAAAAGATTTATCGGACGGGAGCTACGGTCACCTTATAGGCGGAAAGATCGTAAGCGGTCAGCAGCTCGGGCATGACCTTTTCACAAAAGCTGTCCTGGTTCAGGGACAGCTCCACATAGTCGTTGGAGCACTCATTCAGGATAGGTTCGCCAATGCCAACCCAGCCGAAGGAATGATGAAACATCATCTCCTGGTCGTAGAGCACCTGATCCTCCTTGCGGATTGTCAGGCGGCACCGGTCGCCGGCGTGAATGCCGATGGACCAGATCATCTCATTGGGAATGGAAATTCCCACATTGCCGAAATGGTCATGGGCGCCTGTGATTTCTCCATAACAAACGCCATCCTTCACATAGGCCTCGGGTTTCGCGAAGCGGATCAGGGCCTCTTTTTTGTAAAGGGGGCCCACCTGCTCAAAGGTGATCTGACCGCTGGCCAGTCTGGCAGCGGTGTAGGCATAGACATCACGGCCGTGGAAGGTGTGATGGTTGTCGGATCCGGGGAGACGGTTGACGGTTTCATCAATTTCCCGTACAATTTCGACTTCCTCAAATAAATCGCTGATGCTGCCGTTGTCGGGGGTGATGACATAGCTTCCGTTTTCCATCCGGCAGACCACGCTTTTACGGTTGGTTCCTACGCCGGGATCCACCACGGATACGAATACGGTGCCGTCCGGCCAGTAGGGGAAGGTCCCGGCCAGGACCTGGGATCCCATCCGGATATCAAACTGCCGGATCTCATGGCACAGATCGAAGATTCTAAGCTCGGGATCAATCTTCACCGCCACCGCGCTCATGGAGGCGGGAAGGCCTGTGGAAATACCGAAGTCGGTCTGGAAAACAAGGCAAGATTTGTTCATGGGGTTGCTCCTTCCCTGAAAGTTCAAAGCTTTTCTATACGGACATAAAAGTCCAGGGGATTTTCAGCCTTCAGTATCTGAGGCATGGCTTCATCAATGAAGCTTTTTTTATTGAGGCCGATGTCCAGGTAACCGGAGCTGCCGTTGAAAACCACCGGTTCGCCCTCCGGAACATAGCCGAAGGAGGGCTGGAAGGTCATCTCTTTTTGATATTCGATCCTCCCGCCGCGGGTAAAGGTAACCCTCAGGGCGTCTCCGGTTCTGAATCCCGCCTTCTCGAAGTCTTCAATGCTGATGGTGAAGGTCAGATTGCCGAAGGTTTTCAGCAGCATGAATACCTGGCCTTCCGCGACACCGTTGCCGGTCACGGCCTGGGGAATGGTAAACTGGAACACGTCTTCGGGGCTGAGGGCAGCGCCTGCCTTCTCCAGAGGAAGACCTGCAGCGAGCATGGCGCCGCAGCGGATGATGGCGTAGCTGTCAGCGCCAAATTGATCGGGATCGATCTCATAGGCGTCCCGGATGCCTATCCTGGCTGCGCACAGGGTAGAGGTGCCGTCGTCCGGACTTAAAATAATGCTGCCGCTTCTGAGCCTCACTGCCACAATCCGGCTGGCGGACGGATTTTTCGGCATGGATAAAAAGACCGAGCCATCGGGCCAGTAGGGGACGGTGGTGTAGAGATAGGCACTAAGAGAGAGTGGATTATCAATGGTCAGATTTCCCGCGGAAACCTGTATCCCGGGAGAGACTCGCTGAGATAAACCGCAGACTTTGGCCCATTCAAGGCCGGCAGGGCCGCAGTCCAGGTGAATGATTAATGCTTTAGTCAAGAGCTGCCTCCAGTTTTTTCAAGTTTTTTCGTCTTAATGATTGAACAATTGTTTTAGCCACCGGAAGAGGAAGAAGGATTCTTCCAGAGATACCTGACGGATGAGAGAGGGATCGGAGAAGGGACACCAGATCTTGGCCGGCCAGGGGTCGATCACCTTGGACCAGATCAGGTAGCCTATGGTCAAAACACCCAGGGCGATGGTCAGGCCCCGCACCAGCTGATCGGCTCTGGTGGGTTCCTTTTCCGCATACCAGGTGCGTTTTTTGTTCTTGCCATAGCCTCTTAGATCCATGGCGTTGGCTATGTTGGTAACCTTGCCAAAGGAGGACATAATCAGGGGCACCAGCAGGGTCACGTTGTTTTTCAGCCGCTTGCCCAGGGAAGCCTTCTTGCCCAGCTCCACACCGCGCATCATCATGCTGTTGCGGATATCCACAAAATCGTTGGCGATATCCGGGATGGTGCGGTAGGCCAGAGAAATGATGGTGCATACCTTGTAGGGAAGGCCGCATTTGTTCAGGCCGGAGGCAAATTCGGAGGGGGTGGTGGCCAGGGCAAAGGCCATGACGGAAAAGAAGGAAACAGTGCGCTTGATGAAAACCGCAAATACGTACCAGAGCCATTCCTTGGAAATATAGAAGCGTCCGGAGGCGGAGGCCCAGATGATGGTTTCGGTGCCGCAGTTGTTCAGGCCCGCGTCGGGGCTCACCACAAACAGCATAATATTGCCGATGACCGTCACCGTGAAAAAGGTAAACAGGAACATAAAAATGATGGGCTTCCAGTTGGGCTTCATGGAGATGATCTCCGCCAGGTTGATGAGCCCTAAGGGAATCAGGATCCGCACATCATAGGTGGCAATGATGGCCACCGTCATGATGATGAATAGAAAAACCTTGGTAAAGCCGGAAAGCTGGTGCAGATACGTGGGGCCCGGCGTGTAGTTGATGACAAAACGGTTATTCACGGGCAGCACTCCTTTCGTAGCTGATGAAGTGTTCGATGACACTTTCCGGATCCAGACCCAGCTTCACGGCCAGCCGATACAGACTGGTCTGCTTCAGGGAAGCCCTTTCGATGATTTTCTCGTTAGCCAGCACGGAGCAGACCCGGTCCGCCGCAATGAGCTCGCCGTCGGAAAAGACGATGGCCCGTTCGGTATTCTCAATGGCCAGATGCATGTCGTGGGTGATGAACAATATGGTGATGCCGAATTCCCGGTTCAGGGTATTGACGAAGTCCATAATGTCGGTATAGCTTCTGAAATCCTGCCCCGCCGTGGGCTCGTCCAGCACCAGCACCTCCGGCTCCAGCGCCATCATGGAGGCGACGGTCACGCGTTTTTTCTGGCCATAGCTGATGGAGTCCACCGGCCAGTTCCGCATTTTATAAAGGTTGCAGGCTTTCAGCACCTTTTCCGTCATGGCGGTGATGGCCTCTTCGCTGCGGCCCCGGATTTTCAGGGCCAGGCCCACTTCGTCTTTGATGATATCCTTTACCAGCATCTGGTTGGGATTCTGCATGACATAGCTGACGATCTCGCCTATCTCCTTGATGGAGAGATCCCGGATGTCTCCGCCCTTCAGGCGGATCTGGCCCTGGCTGGGGCGGATCAGGCCGCACAGCAGCTTGGCGGCGGTGGATTTGCCGGCGCCGTTCTTGCCGATGATGGCAATCCGCTCGCCCTTGCGGATCTGGAAGTTGATGTCCGTCAGCACGTTTTTCTGATGATCATAGGAGAAGGAAACGTGATCGAACTCAATGACGGGCTCGGCCTCGCTCTCCTTCAGAGGGGTATATTGGGAAGTGAAGAATGTCTTCAGCTTGGTTTCGTTTTCAGGGGTAAAGGCCAGATCCTCCAGGGAGCAGAGGTTCTTGTTGCCCTCCAGAGAACAGCCGGCGTACTTCATGGCGGTAATATAGAGAGGCTCCCGGATGCCGTGCTCCTTCAGCAGGGTGGATTTTAACAGCTCATCCGGAGTCATATCCGCCACAATGCGGCCGCCGCCCATGAGGATAATCCGATCCACAGGCCGGTACAGCACGTCCTCCAGACGGTGCTCAATAATCAGTATGGTGCGGTCCTTGTCCTTAGCCAGATCGTCAATCAGGCTGACGGCGGTCATGCCCATCTGGGGATCCAGGGCCGCCAGGGGCTCGTCGAAAATCAGAATCTTCACGTCGTTGGCGAAGACGCCGGCAATGGCGACCTTCTGCTTCTGGCCGCCGGAAAGCTCGAAGGGAACGTGGTCAATAAAATCTTTCATGCCCACGATGGAAGCGTTCTTTTCCACCAGGGGCACCATTTCGGATCGGGGCATGCAGATGTTTTCCATGGCGAAAGCAATATCCTCCCCCACGGACAGACCCACAAACTGGGCGTCGGAGTCCTGCAGCACCGTGCCCACCGACTGGGACAGTTCGAAAATAGAAGCTTTTTTGGTTTCCCGGCCGCAGACCGTCAGCGTCCCGCTGATTTCTCCCTCAAAGGAAAAGGGAATCAGGCCGTTGATGCAGTTGCACAGGGTGGACTTGCCGCTGCCGGAGGCGCCCAGAATCAGAACCTTCTGGCCGGGGTAGATATCCAGGTTGATATCCACGAGGGTCGGGGATGACTGGGTCTTGTATTTGAAGCCGAAGTTTTGGAAGCTGATGATCGGTTCCATGGGTTCTCCTTGTAAATTGGGGTTCAAATGAAGAAAGGCCGTGCAGCCCGAAGATTCGGGGCACGGCCTCGGCTGGAAGGAATTATTCTTCTTCTTTCAGATTGGTGCGGCTCTTGGAACGGGCAGCCAGGATGAACATCAGCGGGATGCCTACCACCAGTTCCACTGCGATATTGGAAATGGAGCCGGCAATGGCCTGGATGAAGGTCACATTCAGATCTCCGCCATAGAACAGGGTGGTGAAGAGGGGAGTGATGACACCGAAGGCAAGACCGTTGCCCACGACTACGCAGATGGCGTAAATGATGGCATGCTTCCAGTTGAAAACGCCTTCAGTAACATAAGCGCCGTAAACAGGCAGCAGGCCCACAAAGAAAGCGGCGACACCGTTGCCGATGGACCAGTCAAACCACATGCCCCATCCGCCGATCAGGTCTGCGATGACGTTGCCGACACCGGCAGCGACCAGAGCGGGAAGAGGACCGAAGAATGCGCCAACGACAACAGGAATGATCATTGCGGTCGTCAGGTTAGTGTTGGTGGTGACGGGGATTCCGCCATAACACATAAGCACGCCGAACAGAGCGGCGCCAATGGCCACGGCTACGATTGTCTTGGTGTTCCATACACCAAGCAGTTTCTGGCCCAAGCTTTTTTCTGCCATTGTATTTCCTCCTGAAAATATAAATATGATTTGTATCCGCCGTGTTCGAGAAATTCGATGCGGAAACATGATCTCATTGTATCATCACGGCAGGCAGCTTGCAAGGAAAATATGGGTGTTTTCCACAGTTTTTCCCTTCTGGACTCATCAGGCACATGGTTGACCTTGGCAGTGGAATGGGATATAATCTTTCTGATAGCCTGTCTTTGGCAGACTTAAGATTTCAGGAAAGGAAGGTTCGCTATGTTTCACTGTCCCAACTGCGGCGGCCAGGTGATTTTTGATATTCCTTCCCAGCAGATGAAATGTCTCTACTGCGGAACCCTGACCCCACCTCAGCAGTACAATGTGAATAATGAAGTGAAGGAATCTACCTACGAGACCAATGTCTATGTGTGCCGCAACTGCGGAGCCGAGCTTACCAGCCCGGACGAACAGATGGTCAGCTTCTGCAGCTACTGCGGCGCGGAGGCGGTTCTCGCGGGGAAAGTCACTTCTGAGAACAAGCCTCAGGAGCTGATTCCCTTCCGGATATCCAAACAGCAGTGTCAGAATATTTATCGGGATAAGATTAAAAAAGCCCTTTTCCTGCCCAAGGAGCTGAAGGATGAACAGTTCCTGCAGCAGTTCCGGGGTATTTTCATTCCCTTCTGGTCCATTAAGGTGGACTTCCCGAAGGGAGCGACGCAGACCGCGTATTCCGATACACATCTGCATGGCAACCAGTATAAGCACACCACTTATCTGCTGAACGTCCAGGCCTACCACAATAAAAGCCGTTTCATGAGAGACGGATCTTCCTCCCTGGATGATGCCATTTCCGATGCCATTGATGATTATTCAGACAAGATCGTTCCCTTCAACAGCGCCTACCTGGCCGGCTTCTATGCGGACCGGGCGGATGTTCCCGCCGAGCAGTACCGGATGGATGTGCTGGACGAGGCAAAGGAAGAGGCAGGAGATGCTTTAAAGGCTGAGCTGAGCCGCAACAACATGCACCATTTACCCAAGGTTTCTCCCTCCATTCTCCGCAAGGGGGGCATAGATACGACCCACTTTAAGGTATCACCGCTTCTGAATGATACCTTCCTTCCCCTTTGCAAGGACTTCTATGGAAGACTGCTTCCGGTATGGTTCCTGACCTGGCGCAAGAAGGACCGGGTTTCCTATGTGGTAATGAACGGCGAAACCGGCACCATGTACACGGAGCTCCCGGTGGAAAAGAAGACATATCTTCTGGCTGCCGGAATTCTGGCGGTGGTGCTCTTTGCGGTGCTGTCCCTGTTTCTGACCACCGTCCCCCCCACCACCATGGGAATTTCCGCTCTGGTGGCCCTGATCAATCTGTACCTTTTCAAGGGTGAGATTCAGCATCTCATGGAGAAGGAGCTGCACCTGCGCGACATAGGCTCTAAAGAATACGACCCCAAACGGGATCAGCTCCGGAAGAAAGTGAAGAAACGCTATACCCTGGGCATCGGGGTGCCTGTCACGGCGCTGGTGCTGATCGGCCTGTTCTTCCTGTACTTTGGCGATGAGATCGAAACCACCCAGTATACCTTCATGAACCTCACGGTTTTCCCGGCTACCATTTTTGCTCTGATTTTTGTGATCCGGGGAAGCATTGACGCGGCCCGGCTGAAGGAGAAGAGCATGCTTGTATGGGTGATCCTGAACGCGGCGGCCATCTTTGCCTGTACCGCCATTGCGGTAATCCGGCCTGTTCAGGACTGGTGGTATTATGCGGGCTCCGCCATCTGCCTGGCAGCGACCCTGATTCCGGCCCTGAAGCTCATTGATATCTTCAACCTGATGGCCACCCGGCCTCTGCCGTCGTTCTTCGGAAGGGAAGGAGCGAACCATGGACTTAAGGATTAACACCTCTATCCCGCGGCAGCGGAAGATATGGGTCAGGACCCTGGCCCTCGTCCTGATGATGGTCAGCTTTACTCTGATGAACTTTTTCGGCGCCCTGGCCATGGAAAGCGCTGTCTATACCAACGAGTCCACCGGTTACCGGGCCTATATTCTGGATTTTGCGGATCTGCTGACGGCGGAAGAGGAAGCGAAGCTGGTGGATTCTATGAAGCCCATCACTGAATACGGGCATGTCATGTTCCTCTCCACCGTGGATTATAATTCCAACAGCCAGAGCTACGCCAAGGAGATTTACGAGCAGTATTTCTACGGGGACAGCGGTACGATTTTCCTGATTGATATGTACAACCGGAATATCTGGATCCACTCCAACGGCGCCATCTACCGTACGGTGACCAAGGCCTACGCCAACACCATCACGGATAATATTTATACTTACGCTTCGGCCCAGGACTATTACAGCTGCGCCGCGAAGGCTTTCGAGCAGGAAGCCGTGATTCTGGACGGCGGACGCATCGGCCAGCCCATGAAATATATTTCCAACGCCATGCTGGCCATGGTCCTGAGTGCTCTGATTATTTTCATTGTGATGAGGATTGACCGGGGCAGAACCAAAGGAAATACTAAAAATCCTCAGCATGTGTCTGTTCAGATTTTAAACCGCATGGTCCTTGAAAGCCACATCTATACCAAATCCGATTCTTCCTCCTCTGGCGGAGGCGGCGGAGGCGGTGGAGGTGGCGGCGGCGGAGGCGGCGGTGGCGGAGGCGGTGGCGGCGGCCACAGCTTCTAAACCGCCCTCCTGTCGCGGCTTCAGGCAGAGCTGAAGGCTCTTTACGGGTCTGCCGGTTAGCACATCCATTTGTTTCTTTACTCTTAAATACAAAGGAGACATTTTATGTCTGTCTCAGCAATTACCCTGGAAGAAGTTAAGACCCAGGCTCAGCGCCGGATCTTTGTGGACTACCCCAATCAGCTGTATAAAAATGATCCCCATTTTGTTCCCGCCTTCTATGGCGACGATCTGGCGGACTGGAACCCAAAAAAGAATCCGGCTTTCGAATACTGTGAAGCAAGGGCCTGGCTGGCCTATCGTGACGGCCAGGTGGTGGGGCGCATCGGCGCGATCCTTTCCCACCGCTCCAATGAAAAATGGGGCACCAAGCGTATGCGCTTCTCCCAGGTAGATTTTATCGACGATCCTGCCGTCTCCGATGCCCTGTTTGCCGCAGTGGAAAACTGGGCTAAAGAAAAAGGCATGGAAGAGGTTCACGGGCCCCTGGGCTTCTGTGACCTGGATCGGGAAGGCATGCTGGTGGAGGGATTTGACCGCCGCAGCATGTTTATCACCTATTACAACCATCCCTACTATATCGACCATATGACCCGGCTGGGTTATGTCAAGGATGCCGACTGGGTTGAATACTTTGTCCCGGTGCCGGCGCCGGACGATCCCAACGCCCTGCGTATCAAGCGGGTGGCGGAACATCTGCTGAAGAAGGGCCGCTTCCACGAGGTGCAGGTGAAAAACCGCCTGGCCTACAAGCCCTGGATCAAGCAGGCGTTTCTGCTGGTGAACGAGGCTTACGGCGCCCTCTACGGCACGGTAGATCTGAATGAAAAGCAGATTGAAAAATATGCCACTAAGTTCATCCCGCTGATCGAGCCGGACTTCTGCTGCCTGATTGCGGATGAGCAGGATCAGCTGGTGGCCTTCGGCGTCTGCGGTATGTCCATGGCCGAGGCCATGAGAAAATGTCACGGACACCTGATGCCCACCGGATGGATTAACGTGCTGGGATCTCTCCGCAAGAACAACGCCATTGACATGTTCCTCATTGCCGTGAAGCCCTCCCTCCAGGGCACCGGTCTGAATGGTGTGATTATGAATTCTCTCTGGCAGGGTGCCATGAGAAGAGGCATTACCCAGGCGGAAACCGGCCCCATGCTGGAAAAGAATGAAAAAATTCTTGCCCAGTGGAAGAGGCTGAAGGTTATCGAGCACAAGCGGCGCCGCTGCTTTGTGAAGAAAATCGGATAAGGCACGGAGGCGTGCATGAATTTTCGAATGACCATCGCCTATGACGGCACCCGGTATCTGGGCTTTCAGCGGCTGGGTCCATCGGATCCCGGCAATGAGCGCACCATCCAGTACAAGCTGGAAACGGTGCTGTCCCGCCTTCTGGAAAGTTCAGCGGATAAGCCGGGCGTGCCTGCGAAGCAGGCACCGGGTCAGCCCACAGCACAGGGCCAGCACACAGCTGCCGCGGCCGGCTGGCCGGCGGTTCAGGTGACTGGCTCTGGCCGCACCGATGCCGGCGTTCACGCCCTGGGTCAGGTGATCAGCGTGCATCTTCCTGAAGAGAGGCTGAGAAAAGCCATGGGGCAGGCCGCTTCCGAAGATTACGGAACTTTTCTGACGGACTACATGAACCGTTATCTCCCGGAGGATATCGCTGTATTAAGCTGTGAACCGGTATCGGACCGTTTTCACGCCCGGTATAATGCCATCAGCAAAACCTACCGCTATACCATCCTGGAGGGGACAGTGCCTGATGTGTTCCGGCAGAAGTACGAGTACCGGGTGGAGGAAAAGCTGGATCTTTCCGCTATGAGGCAAGCCGCCGGCCTGCTGCTGGGAGAGCATGATTTCGGCAGCTTCTGTGCTAATAAGCATATGAAGAAATCCACCGTCCGCCATCTGCAGGCCATCGAGATCCGGGAAGTGCCTGGCAACGCTGCCTGTGGCACCGCCGTCGTGCGGGGCTCTCGGAGGATTGAAATCGACTTCACCGGCGATGGGTTTCTGCAGCAGATGGTACGGATTCTCACCGGAACCCTGATTGAAGTGGGAAAAGGCGTCCGGCCTGCCGAGAGCATGCCAGAGCTTCTGGCGGCCCTAAACCGTGAAAAGGCTGGCTATACGGCCCCGGCCAAAGGCCTGTGCCTGGTCCGGGTGGAATACGAGAACAAGGAAACAGTGGAATACGAGTAGAAGGAACCTGTCTTATGAAAATGCAGTATCGGATGAACCAGCGAACTAAAGACCAGATCAGTGTGATCGGTCTGGGCACCGCCTACCTGCCGGAAGCCGGCATGAAGGAAGCGGTAGATGCCCTTCAGTATGCGGCAGAAAACGGAATCAACTACTTTGATCTGGCGGCCGCGGATGGAAAAGCCTTTGATCAGTTCAGGGAAGCCCTGAGCGATGTGAGAAACCAGGTGCTCTACCAGATTCACTTCGGCGCCGACTACAGCAAAGTTACCTATGGCTGGACCCTGGATCTGGAAAAGGTCAAGCGATCCATCAGCTGGCAGCTGGAGCATCTGAAAACAGACTACATCGACTATGGCTTCATCCACTGTCAGGATGAGCTTTCCGACTGGGAAACCTATCAGCGCAATGGCGTGCTGGACTATCTGTTGGGACTGAAACAGTCCGGGGTGGTGCACCACATCGGCATGAGCAGCCATACCCCCTCGGTGGCACAGAAGATCCTGGATACTGGCCTCGTCGATATGATGATGTTCTCCATCAATCCCGGTTATGATTTCCATCATGGCGATTATGCTCGGGGCGGCGTGGATGAACGCACGGAGCTTTTCCGCCGGGCCCAGAGGGATGGCGTGGGGATCACGGTCATGAAGCCCTTCTCCGGCGGACAGATGCTGGATGCCGGCCGTTCTCCCTTCGGCGTGGCCATGACCCGGAACCAGTGCATCCGCTATTGCCTGGACAAGCCCGGCGTACTGACGGTGCTGCCCGGTGTCCGCAGCAAGGAGGATGTCAAAGCGCTGCTGACTTACTTCGATGCTTCTGAGGAGGAAACCGATTATTCCGTGGTCGGCACCTTCGCGCCTCCCGAGGCCAGCGGCAAGTGCGTCTACTGCAATCACTGCAAACCCTGTCCCGTGGGACTGGACATCGGCCTGATCAATAAGTATTACGATCTGGCCCGACTGGGCGACGACCTGGCGGCGGAGCATTACCGTTCCCTGGAGCTGACCGCCTCTGACTGCGTCAGCTGCGGCCACTGCGACAGCCGTTGTCCCTTCTCGGTCCATCAGAGCGCCCGCATGCAGGAGATCGCAGAGTACTTCGGAAAGTAAACAGAATAAGAATGCGGATAGAAATAGCGGCTTGATATGCTACCCCCAAGTAGGACACTGAAATATAAAACCTACTTGGGGGTATTTCTATGTCTAGGAAAAGTCAGATCGATCCAGTTCTTAAGGTTGAGTTGGTCGAAAGGTATCTGTGTAATGAGATAGGTGTTTTTGAAGCCGGGAGAATTGCGGGGCTTTCAGGAAATGGCACAGATACATTCATGAAATGGGTCAGCATCTATAAAAACGAAGGCCCATCGGGGCTTTTAGATCAGAAATCAAACAAGACCTATTCTAATGAGATAATGATCAACGCCGTAAATGATTATCTTGATGGAAAAGGCAGTCAGCAGAACATATGTGAAAAGTACGGAATCAGAAGCAAAAGTATTCTTCAAAAGTGGATAAAACGGTATAATACTCATGGAGAGATCAAATCACGCGGAAGCGGAGGGGGGAGCTACATGAGAAAAGCCCGACAAACGACGCCGGAAGAACGTTTAGAAATCGTACAGGACTGTCTTTCCCATGATAAAAACTATGGAGAAATGGCTCTGAAATATAACTGCTCTTACCAACAGGTCCGTAACTGGGTATTGCGGTATGAAAAGATGGGAACCGCCGGTCTGGAAGATCGGCGTGGACGACGTGCAGGCACGCAGCCGTTCAGAACACCCGAGGAGGAACTCCGGGATAGGATTGCAGAGTTAGAACGAAAGAACCGGAATTTACAGATGGAGAATGACTTGCTAAAAAAAGTCAGAGAGTTAGAGATGAAAGATCGCTATCTCTGACTCGACATCTATACAAATA
Source organism: uncultured Eubacteriales bacterium (assembly GCA_902783575.1). Classification (GTDB taxonomy): domain Bacteria; phylum Bacillota; class Clostridia; order Lachnospirales; family Bianqueaceae; genus RUG760. The sequence continues at coordinate 34,174 of CACZRP010000022.1, read as the reverse complement.
TCAGGCGATCAAAGAGCTGTCTGAAGAAAAAATCTATCCCGTGAAAAGACTTTGTGGGTACCTGCACCTCTCGCGCAGTGCTTACTATCGCTGGTTGAAGGATCCTGTCAGTTTTAGTGAGAGGTACAACAAAGAAATCGCTGAGAAGATCAAAGCCATTCATGAAAAGCATCCGGATATGGGATATCGACGGATTAGGGATGAACTGGACAAAAAGCATGGCATCACAGTGAATGACAAGAGGGTTTTGAGAATCTGCCGCAAGGAACGAATCCAGTCTGTAATCAAGTGGAAGCCGAAAAGCTGCACCAAAAGCAGTTACGATCCGGCGCACATCGCCAGGAACTATCTGAATCGTGACTTTCATGCAGATGCACCGAATGAGAAGTGGTTGACCGATGTGACAGAGTTCAAGTATTACATCGGCATCGAGGTCCATAAGGTATACTTGAGCGCCATTCTGGATCTTTATGACCGGAGGATCGTTGCCTTTAAAATCGGTGATCACAATGACAATCCTCTTGTCATGAACACTTTCGATGAAGCCGTTGCTGTTGAACCAGATGCACATCCATTGTTCCATAGTGATAGAGGGTTTCAGTACACAAGCAAGCAATTCTGTACAAAGCTTAAGAAACACCATATGAAACAGAGCATGTCCAGGGTAGCCCACTGTATCGACAATGGTCCCATGGAGGGGTTCTGGGGAATCCTGAAGCGGGAAACCTACTATGGAAAGCGGTTCACAGAAAAAGCAACTCTAGTCAAAACGATTGAAGACTATATCACTTATTACAATACAGAGCGGATTCAGAGAAAACTTCATTTAATGACTCCAGTTGAATACCATGAAAGCTATACAGCGGCAGCATAAGAATACCGCCAGCCGATTGCTCGACTGGCGGCACAAAACTTTTTAATTTTTCACTGTCCTCTTGACGGGTAGCACACCACTTGCCGCAGCCCCTTTTTTGTATATGTGGACAGAGGAACTCTGCCAAAGCCCCAGAACTTTGAATATTAGCATTTTCGAGAAATTCAAAGTCTTGCTCTTATTCCGGAACAGCGTAGAGATTCAGATCCCAGCAGGGGAAGCAGTCGTGGCGCCGCAGATACAGTTTAAGCTCCGGAGCCATCTTATGAATCAGCAGGGGGAGGACAAAAAGATCCTCGCTGCGATGATACAGAGCCAGATTCAGGCGGGGATGGCAGTTTTGGATCAGCCGCCGGGCCCCCAGCAGAGCTTCCTTCTCAGCCCCTTCCACATCGATTTTAATATAGGAAGGGGGCAGAGGCCATTCGAGATCATCCAGAGAATACACAGGCACTACCTTAACCCCGGGGGCGGAAGGATCGGGCGTCTGCCCTACATGACTGCCCCGGCTGCCCGGGATTTGCGAACTGCCCACATGACTGCCCCTGCTGCCCGGAGTCTGCAGGCCGGCGCCCGCACGGCTGCCCCGATTCTGGTCGACAGGGCTTTGCCCCGCATGGCTTCCCCGGCCCCGGCCGAAAACCATGGGCTCCTCGCCGGAAGATTCTCCGGCAGCGCCGTTAAGAAGCCGGGTATGGGGACGGGATCCAAAGGCTTCCTTCAGCTTTCGAAAGGTTTTGGGATCCGGCTCCAGGGCGGTCACATAGTGGGCATCCGGAGAAACCTGGCTGTCCTGAAATGATGTCATCAGAGAAAGAAATTCCTGCACCGTATCGCCCCGATAGGCCCCCAGATCCACATAGGACTGGGGCTCTGCCGGCGCTTCCGGATACAGCAGGGCCAGGGCTTCTTCTTTAGGAGAAACACAGTCAAACAGATGCTTTGGACTGCCGGAGAGCTTGTACCAAAGGACGCTGTCGAAAACATCCCGGGAGAGATCATCCGCCCAGAGGCCGCGGACTTCTTGAAGCTCTTTCTTGTGGGCCTGATAGAAGGATGCGTCGAAGAGCTGATCTCCGGCCACCGGCACATCCGGAATGAACACCCGGTGGCGGAAAGCGATGTCTTTGACCCGCCGGATGAGCTCCGGCAGATGGGAGCCAAAGGCGATCACCACGGCAAAGGGGGCGCCATCCGCCTCCAGCCGAGACAGGGTGGTCACGGAAAAGCCGCGGAAAACCTGACCCCGGTAGAAATCCTCACTGACAAAAATCCCTGCGGGCCGGATATCGCGCCGCAGCATCTCATCCAGAATCTTGTCGGCGCCGTCGCCGGTGCCGTACAGGTAAAGGGGCTCCGGACAGGAGCCCATGAGGGACCACACGTCCCCCTGATAGGAAACAGAGTTTTTCATTGAATTACTTTTCTTTGAAGAATAATTATGGTAAAATTACTGATTAGACAGTTATATTGTAAAACATGTCCCCTGGAAAAACAATCAAAGGAGATTGAAATGGCTAAAAATAAAAACTTTGTTCCGGATCAGCAGGACGACGCTCTGGAGGAGCCGACCCTCCTGGAACTCACCGATATGGATGGCAATGAGGTGCTTTACGAGCTGCTGGATGTGGTGCCCCTGAATGAGAAGGAATACATTGTGGTGGTTCCCTACGTAGAGGGCGAGTCCGACGCCGTGGAGGAAGTGGAAATCTACGAAATCGTTCCCGATGAGGAAGAAGACACCGAAACCTATGTGGGCCTGAAGAGCGCGGAAGAGGTGGATCAGGTCTATCAGGAATTCAAAAAGCGCAGCGAGGAGTTCTTCAGCTTCGAGGACTGAGAAACCCGCTGATAGCGGACCCGTAGGCTGCGGGACGCGGACTTTGTTAATTAATGTGAAACTTTTACATAGGAGGCAAATATGGAACTTTATGCTTACGAACGTGAACATCTGAAAAGACTTCGTCAGTATCTGCCCGAATGCACCGTGCTGCTGAAAAAGAACGGCCGCTTTCCCCTGAAGGAAGCAGGAAACCTGGCTTTGTTCGGCAGCGGCGCCCGCTATACCCTGAAGGGCGGCACCGGCTCCGGCGAGGTGAACTCCCGTTTCTCCATCAACGTGGAGAAAGGCCTGAAGAGATGCGGTTTTGAAATTACCTCCGGCGACTGGCTGGATGCCTACGACGAAGTGCGTAAGCAGGCTCAGATCCAGTTCGTTCAGGATATCCGCGATCGGGCCAAAGCCAAACATACCAATCCCATTGTGGAGGGCATGGGCGCCGTAATGCCTGAGCCTGAGTATTATCTGCCGCTGGAAGGCGAGGGCGATACCGCGGTTTATGTGCTGTCCCGCATCTGCGGCGAGGGCAACGACCGTCAGGCGGTGGAAGGTGACGTGCTCCTTACCGAGACGGAAGTCCGCGATATTCTGAAGCTCAACAAAAAATATGAGAACTTTATTCTGGTGCTAAATGTGGGCGGCCCCGTGGACCTGACCCCGGTGCTGGAGGTTGGCAATATCCTGATTCTTTCCCAGCTGGGCGTGGAAACCGGCTATATTCTGGGACAGCTGCTGCTGGGCAAAGCTTATCCCTCCGGCAAGCTGACCACCACCTGGACCGCCTGGGATCAGTACGCGAAGATCGGTTCCTTCGGCGACCGCCAGGATACCCGCTACAACGAAGGTATCTATGTGGGCTACCGTTACTTTGATTCCGTGGGCGTCGAGCCCGAATTCCCCTTCGGCTTCGGTCTTTCCTATACCGAGTTCGAGCTGGGCGATGCCAAGGCTTCTCTGGACGGTGAAACCGTCTCTGTTACCGTTCCCGTAAAGAATATCGGCAGCTTCGCCGGCAAGGAAACGGTGCAGGTTTATGTGACCAAGCCCCAGGGTGAGCTGGATCAGCCCTATCAGGTGCTCTCTGCCTTCGAGAAATCTCCGGAGCTTCTTCCCGGAGAATGCAAGGAAGTGACAGCCTGCTTCAAGATGTCCGATATCTGCTCCTACAATCCCGCTTCCGCCGCCTATGTGCTGGAAGCCGGAAACTATATTCTCCGGGTGGGCAGCTGCAGCCGAGCCACGGAAGTGGCCGCTACCGTAGAGCTTCCCGAGACTGTCATTGTCCGCAAGGTCAGAAACAGCCTGGGCACCCCTGATTTCGAAGACTGGCGTCCTGAGAAGACCTGGGAAGAGGCTGTTCCCGTGAACACCCCCATCCTGTCCATGGATCCTTCCGTCATCGAGACTGAAACCATTGCTTATGATCCCGAGCTTCCTGTGGATCCGGAAGTGGCTGCCCTGTCCGATGAAGAGCTGGCCTACATGAATGTGGGTGGCTTCAATCCCAAAGGCGGTATGCTGAATGTTATCGGCAACGCTTCTCAGTCAGTACCCGGCGCCGCCGGTGAAACCACCTCCATGCTGAAGGACAAGGGCTTCCCGGTGATGGTTATGGCTGATGGCCCTGCCGGCATCCGTATTCAGAAAACCTACAAGACCGATGGCAAGAAGGTCTACACCGAAGGCAGCATGATTCCGGAAAGCATGGCAGTCTTCATGCCCAAGGTTCTCACCGCCGGCATGAAGCTCTTTAGCAAGAAGCCTCCGAAGGATGCTCAGACGGTGGAGCATTACTGCACCGCCATTCCCATCGGCACTGCCATTGCCCAGAGCTTCAACCCTGTGGTGGCCGAGGTCTGCGGCGACGTGGTGGGCGAAGAGATGGTAATGTTTGGCGTTCATCTGTGGCTGGCTCCTGCCCTGAATATTCACCGCAGCATTCTTTGCGGCCGTAACTTCGAGTATTACTCCGAGGATCCCCTGGTCAGCGGTATCTTCGCCGCCGGCATTACAAAGGGCGTGCAAAAGCATCCCGGCTGCGGCACCACCATCAAGCATTTTGCCGCCAACAACCAGGAAACCTCCCGTTATACCAACAACTCACTGGTCAGCGAACGCGCCATGAGAGAGATCTACCTGAAGGGCTTTGAAATCTGCGTCAAGGATTCCCAGCCCCATGCACTGATGACCTCCTACAACCTGCTGAATGGCACCCATACCAGCGAGCGCCGCGACCTCACCGAGGATGTGCTGCGGGCCGAGTGGGGCTACCAGGGCATCGTCATGACCGACTGGGTGGTCAACTTCACCTTCGAAAAGAATACCAAGTATGAGATCGCCAAGGCCCAGAAGGTGGCTGCCGCGGGCGGCGACCTGTTCATGCCCGGTGGAATGAACGACTACAAGGCCGTGCTGGCTGCCATGAAGAGCGGCGAGCTGCCCAGAAAACAGGTGGAAATCAACGCCACCCGTGTACTTCGCATGGCGAAGAAGCTGGTCCGCTAATTTAAGAAAATACCTGATAAGCGAAACTGCGGGAAATCCGGTGGCTGCTTATCAGGTATTTTTTATGTATATAAGCCAAGCAAAGGATAGGCCTGCCGCTGGGCATGCGGCAGTTCTTTTTTAACAGGCTATATAAGAAATTACTTAACAGATACCAGTTTCAGTAAATTATAGACCGATGATCAAAACTGGTCTTATCAAGGTGAAGAACTGCTCTAATTGCTGGCAGGAAACAAAGGATGAACTTCATTTGGATATCATGGCAGACCATCTTCTTTACAATGTCTTTGAGCTTTATCAGGAAGAAGGGAGAATCCCTGATAAGATCTTTTATGATGTGTAATGAATATTTCCTGATATATGCACTTTTTCATCACTTTTCCTTTTTCAGCTTATTTTTCGTAATGAAGATTTCCTGATATTGGCAGTTTCTCATTATCTTCTCTTTCAGAGCCGGGAGCGGCCGCCCTGGCGTCATGAACTTTTCACCGATACAGGAATTTTTCATGATAAAATCAAGTCGGGTCCGATTGATGATAATGAAAAACTGCCATATACCTGAAATCTTCATTATTCAGAAAAATCCTGTAATGAAATACTGCCAGTACAGAGAAATCTTCATGACAAAAAATAGCGTTTCATGAGAAACTGCAAAATACAGGAATTTATCACTACGTGCATCAGCTGCCAAGAAGGCTGTCATTCGTGAAGAAGCGACGCCTGATTTTTTTGAAGCGATACAAGATTTTTAAAGAGGCGACGCCACACCAAAAACAGATGCCATCGAGGAGATTTCCTGAAATAAGCAGATCTCCTCGAATTCTTCGAAGTTAGCCTGTTTTTTGTCGAGGAGATTTCTTTGTATTTGCACTTTTCCTCGATCGGCTTTTTATCAGCTGGACGACGCCTTTCTGATTTCGAGGATTTTTCAGCTATACAGGAAATATCCTCGAAAGTAGTCAGGTGCCGCGGATTCGTGTTCGAGGAAAATAGCCTCTCAGCTGAAATTTCCTCGAACCACAACAATCACGTCGAGGAAGACTGCCTCCTGCGAGAAATATCCTCGACAAAAAATGGCGTTTCGAGGAGAACTGCAAAATGCAGGAAATTTCCTCGACAATTGCGTAATTTGATTGTGGACTTTTGGGATTTTACGATTTATTCATATTTATGACATTGACTTTCTACAATTCTGGGGTAGAATGTTTCACAGTAAACAGTTTCCCTTAGTGGAGGTTCCCATGAATTTTTCAATGGAATTGATATGCACCGGGCGCGGAATCGCTAAAAACTACAAGCAGATGCTGGTGGACATCGCCGACGAGTGTCAGCTGACTGCCGCAGAGCTTTCGGTGCTCCTGTTTTTGGAAAATGAAGCCAGGGATACCGCCCGGGAAATCGCCGAGTCCAGACATATGTCCAAGGCCAGTGTTTCCAAAGCGGTGGATTCCCTGTATCAGAAGCAATACATCTCCGGTCATCCCGACCCGGACGACCGCCGGGTCGTCCATTTGATGATCGAAGAAAAAGCGGATGAAGTGCTGCTGGTGGCCTGCAAGCGGCAGACGGAGCTGATGAAATGCATTTTTAACGGCATTTCCGAAGAGGAGCTCCGGACGCTGGAGGACATCGCCCGCAAGATCAACCGCAATCTTTGCTCGAAAGGAAGGACAGATTAGTGGAAGAAATCAAAACCCCTAAAAGACCAATTATCTACTATATGCTCATCGTTGTAGTGGCGATGCTGATACTGAACCTTTTCGTCATGCCCAGGCTGATGAACCGGCAGTTTGAGGAGACATCCTACTCCGAATTCCTGGACATGCTGGAGAATGGGAAAATCAAAGAAGTTGAGATCCAGGAAAAGCAGATCCTTTTCATGGATAAATCCGACCCCGCCCGGTATTATGTGACCGGTATCATGGATGATCCGGATCTCATCAACCGGCTGGATGCGGCGGGGGTTACCTTTACCGCCACCATCGAGCAGGAAGCCTCGCCCTGGATGACCCTGCTGCTGGGTTATGTGGTGCCGCTGCTGATCTTTATGGTGGTGGGCCGGCTTCTCATGAACTCGCTGATGAAGCGCATGGGCGGCGAGGGCCTGGGCGGCAATATGTTGACCTTCGGCAAATCCAACGCCAAGATCTACGTTCAGTCCACCGACGGCATCCGTTTCTCCGATGTGGCCGGCGAGGATGAAGCCAAGGAGCTGCTGTCAGAAATCGTTGACTATCTGCACAATCCCGGCCGCTACGCCGAGATCGGCGCGAATATCCCCAAGGGCGCGCTGCTGGTGGGCCCTCCCGGAACCGGTAAAACTCTGCTGGCCAAGGCTGTGGCCGGCGAGGCCAACGTGCCTTTCTTCTCTATTTCCGGTTCGGATTTCGTGGAAATGTTCGTAGGTATGGGCGCCGCCAAGGTCCGTGACCTGTTCAAGCAGGCCAACGAGAAGGCTCCCTGTATCATCTTCATTGATGAGATCGATACCATTGGTAAAAAACGTGACGGCCTTTCCGGCATCGGCGGCAACGACGAGCGGGAACAGACCCTGAACCAGCTGCTTTCCGAGATGGATGGCTTCAACGCCAGCAAGGGTGTCATCATCCTGGGCGCCACCAACCGTCCCGACAGCCTGGACCCCGCGCTGCTGCGTCCCGGCCGTTTTGACCGCCGGATTCCCGTGGAGCTGCCGGATCTTCAGGGCCGTGTGGATATCCTGAAGGTTCATGCCAAGAAGGTCAAGATGGGCGACAATGTGGACTTCGATGCCATCGCCCGGATGGCGGTGGGCGCTTCCGGCGCCGAGCTGGCCAACATGATCAATGAGGCGGCCCTGCGGGCTGTCCGCGCCGGACGCAGGTTTGTCACTCAGGCTGACCTGGAGGAGAGCGTGGAGGTGGTCATTGCCGGCTATCAGAAGAAAAACGCCATTCTCTCCGACAAGGAGAAGCGGATCGTGGCCTATCATGAAATCGGCCATGCCCTGGTGGCGGCTCTTCAGTCCCATTCCGCTCCTGTTACCAAGATCACCATTATTCCCCGTACCTCCGGTGCCCTGGGTTACACCATGCAGGTGGACGAGGATGAGCATAACCTGATGAGCAAGGAAGAGATCGAGAACAAGATTGCCACCCTTACCGGCGGCCGTATTGCCGAGGATCTGATCTTCCATTCCATCACCACTGGTGCTTCCAATGATATTGAGCAGGCCACCAAGCTGGCCCGGGCCATGGTTACCCGGTTCGGTATGACGGAAGAGTTTGGTATGGTGGCGCTGGAAACCGTCAGCAATCAGTATCTGGGCGGCGACGCTTCTCTGGCCTGCTCGCCGGATACTTCCACCGCCATTGATAAGAAGGTTATTGAAGTGGTCCGGACTCAGTATGAGAAGGCAGAGAATCTTCTGAAAACTCATATGAAGGAACTGAACGGCCTGGCCAACTATCTGTACGATCACGAGACCATTACCGGCGACGAGTTCATGGGTCTGCTGGAGCAGATGAAGGTACCTGCGGAGCCGGCGGCAGCGGCAGAGCCCACATCGGCTGCGGCTGAAACAACCGCTCCGGCCGAGCAGACAGAAAGCAAAACTGAATAAAGCAAAAAAATCCTGGCATGAAGATCATGCCAGGATTTTGTATAAGAGCTGATAGAGGGTTCCCGATTCCTCCGCAGAGAGGGGGACACAGCCCCCTACCTTTTCCGGAATATCGAGAACTTTGTTTTGGAGCTCGCGACCCTGCTCCGTCAGATACACCCGGACAACCCGCTCGTCCTGCTCGCAGCGGCGGCGGTTGACGTAACCCTTTTCTTCCATCTTCTTCAGAAGAGGCGTCAGGGTGCCGTTGTCCAGATAAAGCCTTTTTCCCAGCTCTCCCATGGTCAGGCCGTCCTGCTCCCACAGCACCAGAAATACCACATACTGGGTATAGGTGATGCCGATTTCCTGAAAGTAGGGAGTATAGAGTCCCGTAACCTTCCGGGCGGCGGCGTAAAGAGGGAAGCAGAGCTGGTTTTCCAGCTTGAACTGAGGATTCATCAGAAACTGCCGCTTACCGGAGCTTCGGTGAAGGAGGAGATGGTATAGGTCGCGTTTTTGAAATAGAAAACTTCGGTATTGTCGTCATCGGCGGAGTACATGGCCTGCAGGGAGGGATAAGCCTCCAGCATGCTGGCCTTGGCCTCGCGGCGCTCGTCAGCGATGAGCTCGCCGGCTACGCGGATCCACTTGCCGCCTGCGAAGGCGCAGATCTCAGCCTTGGGATTGGCGTGGAGCTGTTTGGAAACATCCTTGACCTTGCCGGTCTGGATGTACAGCTTGTCCTCGAAGATATGGATGGTGCCGAAGGGACGGACTCTGGGCTGATCACCCTCGACGGTGGCCAGATAGTAGGTACCGGCATTCTTTAAAAATTCATAAGCGGTTTTCATTTTGAATTCTCCTTTTCAATAATATTCTCGATCATGACACACGGGCTGAAAATGGGATCAGATGAGGCTGGCAACGCAGGCAGCGACATCTTCCATCTTGGCAGTGGGCTCGAAGCGGGCTACCACGTTGCCCTGACGGTCAACCACAAATTTGGTGAAGTTCCATTTGATATCGGGATTATTCTTGTAGTCCTTGTCGATCTTCTTCAGCATGGCACCCATCATCATAGCGGCGGGGCCTTTGCCAAAGCCTTCGAAGCCCTTCTGGGATTTCAGATAAGTGAACAGGGGCAGGGCGTTCTCACCGTTGACATCGGATTTCTTCATCTGGGGGAACTGGGTCTTGTACTTCAGAGTGCAGAACTCATGAATCTCCTCGTCGGTGCCGGGAGTCTGGCCGGCAAACTGGTTGCAGGGTACATCCACGATCTCGAATCCCTGATCATGGTACTTCTCATACATTTCTTCCAGGTCCTTGTAGTGGGGGGTGAAGCCGCAGCCGGTGGCGGTATTAACCACCAGAACTACCTTGCCTTCGAAATCTTTCATAGAAACATCACCGTTTTTGCCCGGTGCAGTATAATCATAAAAACTCATGAGGAATCTCCTCTCAATGATTAAGTATTGAACTATATCCAATTATATTGCATCAAATATAATTTGTCAATATGCATTTTGCAGGGAAAGAATGGGAAGCGGCGTGGTATGCGGTAGATGTGGAAAAAAGGCCGGATCCCGAAGAGGACTGCTTCAGGGCTGCCACCTGGGCGGCCTTCTCCGCCGGGTGTCTTCGGCAAATCGACGGAAAATGATTAAAATCTTTATTATCAATGTTTTAATAAGCCATCTTGCGTCCTCATTTTTATCATAGTATAATAGCAGTAATACCTGAAAAACAGAGGTGACAAGAATATGACCATCAAAGAATTGTTCGCGCCCTCCGATATGACCACCGGAACCCCGTGGAAGAAGATTGTTCTTTTCACAGTTCCCATGCTGCTGGGAAACATCGCGCAGCAACTTTACAGCACGGTAGACAGCATTATCGTAGGACGTTATGTGGGTGACAACGCCCTGGCTGCCGTAGGCAGCGCCGCCCCTATTTATAACCTTCTGCTGGTACTTTTTATGGGCGTTTCCGCCGGTGCCAGCGTTATGGTAGCCCAGTATTTCGGCGCTAAAGACCGGGAAGGACTTTCCAAGAGCATCGGCAACGCCATCACCCTGACCGCCCTGGCTTCACTGATTATTATGGTGGTGGGAGCCGTGACCATCCGGCCCCTGCTGAAGATGCTGGGTACCCCCGCCAGTATTATTGACTGGTGCTACTCCTACCTGATGGTGCTGGTCATGGGTATTGCCGGAACGTCTTATTACTTCATCTTCACCGGTATCCTTCGTGGTATGGGCGACAGCGTCTCCGCTCTGGTGTATCTGCTGGTGGCCACGGCGATGAACATTGTTCTGGATATCTGGTTCGTGGCGGGCCTCGGCCTGGGGGTTTTCGGCGTAGCCCTGGCTACCATCATCGCCCAGATTACCTCCGCTATTCTCAGCTTCATCAAGCTGATGCGCATGCGTCAGGTTTTTGACCTGAAGCTGAAATACCTGAAGCCGGAAAAACAGTTCGCCGGCCTGACCCTGAAGCTGGGCCTGCCCTCCGGTCTGACCCAGATGATTTTCTCCGCTGCCATGATCGTGGTTCAGTCCCTGACCAACAGCTTCGGCGAGACCGTTATTGCCGCCAATGTTATCATCATGCGTGTGGATGGCTTTGTCATGCTGCCCAACTTCTCCTTCGGTATGGCCCTGACCACCTATGCCGGACAGAACGTGGGCGCCAGACAGCTGGACCGCGTCACCGAAGGCGCGAAGCAGGGTACCCTGCTGGCCCTGGCCACTTCCTTTGTGATCACCGGCCTGGTACTGCTCTTCGGACATAACATCATGGGTCTATTCACCACCACAGAAGCCCTCATTGACATGGCCCGCCGGATGATGCTGATCCTGGCCTTCGGTTATGTGGTTATGGCCATTACCCAGTGCCTGTCGGGCGTGATGCGCGGCGCCGGAGATACCATGACTCCCATGTGGATTTCTCTGATCACCACCGTTGTGGTCCGCGTGCCCATCGCCTACGGTATTGCCTATCTGACCCGCAGTCCCGAAGCCCCCAACGGCAGCTACTACTGCCTGTTCATCTCCCTGCTGGTGTCCTGGATCATCGGCGGAGTGATCACCTGGATCGCCTATCAGAGAGGCGTATGGAAGAAGAAAGCCGTTATCAGCTAAAGCCAGTCTCACTAAAGAAGAAAAGCCTGACAGTCAGGAACGGACCTGCTGTCAGGCTTATTTTCATGCGTCAGGTTTATCTTCTGTGCTGAGATCCGGATAGGTTTCAAAGATGCCCCGCAGGGTGCTGCGGACCAGCCGGGAGTAGCGGTCCACGATCACCGTGGGATCCTCTTTCATGCCGTGTTCCATCCAGGCCAGGATAATTCCGGTGCTGCCGTAAACGTAGAACCGGAGGATAAAGGGCTGCTCCGTGGGAGGAATGCCGGCCCTTTCCAGCTGCTCCGTCAGGGCATGTCCCACCACCTCGTCCAGGGCCCGCAGCAGGTGGGTTTCCACCTGCTCCCGGCTGATGCTGCGGTAAACATTCAGAATAAAGACCTTGTTTTTCTGCAGCAGCCGGAAAACATCCAGCACACCTTCCCGCCAGTTGGTGATGGGAGAGTTTTTCAGAGTGGAGATATTGAAGATCTCATCCCGGAAGGCCCATTCCACCAGCTCGTAGATATCGTGGAAATGGTAGTAGAAGGTCATGCGGTTGACCCCCGCTCCGGAGGTGATATCGCTGATGGTGATCTTGCCCAGTGATTTCTTCTTCAGCTGGTTCTTCAGTGATTGAACCAGAAGTCTTTTTGTCGTATCAGCCATAAATTCCTCCTCTCTGACCCTGAGGTACGGATGAAAACGCTTGATATACAAAAAGAAGACGAATTCCGGTGATTCGTCTTCTCGAAATGGAGATGAGGAGAATCGAACTCCTGTCCGAAAGCCCTTCGATCCCAGGCCAGCTACCATCATAGTCGATGTTTTGTGTTTCCCTCGGCGCTCTCCCGTCGACAGGATAGACGCTCCGGTAGCTTCATGAATCTGATCCGCCCGCAAAGCTTAGGACGGAAAGTTCCCTGCCTTACTATGACACCCGGTGGCCGAGGCGCAGGAACCTCAGGTCGGATGACAGCCATCAGGCTGCGAACGCGTAAGCGTTGTTATTTTTAGCGTTTATATTTAGGTCCGGTTGATGACGCAGTCCAGCCTGCGGATGGCTCCCGAGATGTCTACAGCCCCCGTCGAAACCGGACATCCCCGAATACAGATTTATCCTATCACAAGGGGTGTTAAAAGTCAAGGCTCAGCGGAGGCTGATGAAAATTGACAAAGACTCCCTGCGGGGCTATAATTATAAAGACGTATTGTCGCCATTAATCAAATGCTGATTTTTTGAAGGAATTGTCCCTATGGAGAGACTATCATTGAAAATCCGCCTGATCCGGGCGGTGCTGGCCATCGGGGAGCGCATTCTGGAGCTGACCCCCGGCGCCGACTGGCTGAGGGTGCATCATTACAGGCTCTCCAGCGAAAAAATCCCCCAGGGCTTTGACTCGTTCCGCTTTGTGGTGCTGTCGGACATCCACGCCCACCGCTTCAAGCCCCATCAGGAGCCCCTCCTCGAAAAGATCCGCGCCCTGTCGCCGGAGGTGATCCTCTGCGCGGGAGACTGGGTCCGGGAAAACTATGAAGGCCGGGACGCGGACACCATCCGCCATCTCGCCGCGGAGCTGGTGAAAATCGCGCCTACTTACAGTATTCTGGGCAATCATGAACCCCGGCTGGATCAAATGGACGAGCTGGTGAAGGATCTGGAGAAAGCTGGAATCCGGGTGCTTCAGGACGAAAGCATCCTTCTGGGACGGGAAGGCACCGGGGATCAGCTGGTGCTGACGGGACTGTATCCCGCCTATGAAAACGACTTTTACGGAAGCCTGAGGGACAGCGGCATCGGAGACAAGCTTCGGGGCGAGTACGGAAAGGTGATGGAGGATCTGCCGGACAGGCAGTCTTTTCAGATTGTTCTGGCCCACCGGCCGGAGCTCTTTCCCTTGTATGCGGAGCTGGGAATGGATCTGGTCTTTTCCGGCCATGCCCACGGCGGCCTTTTGAGACTGCCGGGAGGCCGGCGGCTGCTGGCGCCGGATCAGGGACTGTTTCCCGTTTATACCCATGGAACCTACAGCAGCGAAGGCACCACCATGGTGGTGTCCGAAGGGCTGGGCGGCCCGAGAATCGGCATCCGTCCGGAACTCATCGACGTCACGCTGATCAGCAAACAGAAAGGATAAAGGTAGTTATATGAAGCTTTGGGGAGGTCGATTCCGGGAGGCGGAGAACCGCCTGATGGAAGACTTCAATTCCTCTTTTCCCTTTGATATGCGGCTTTGGGAAGAAGACATCAACGGCAGCCTGGCCCACGCCGCCATGCTGGGCAAACAGAATATCATTCCTCCGGAGGAAGCGGAGCTGATCTGCGAAACCCTCCGACAGATGAAGGAAGACATAGAAAAGGGTGACCTGGTGCTGTCCGGACTGGCGGAGGATGCGGAGGATATTCATACCTTCGTGGAGGCGGAGCTCACCCGCCGCATCGGCGATGTGGGCAAAAAGCTCCATACCGGCCGCTCCCGCAACGACCAGGTGGCGGTGGATATGCGGATGTACGCCCGCCGGCAGGCGGAGGAGACCAGGGAACTGGTGCTTCAGCTTGCTGAGATGCTGCAGCAGAAGGGCAGGGAGAATCATCCCGTGCTGATGCCCGGCTATACTCATCTGCAGCGGGCTCAGGTGGTCACCTTTGCCTACTATATGGATGCCTACCGGCAGATGTTCCTCCGGGATGCGAAGCGTCTCGAAAACAGCCGGGAGCTGATGAATGAAAGCCCCCTGGGCTGCGGCGCCCTGGCAGGCACCACCCATCAGCTGGACCGGGGTCAGACCGCCGAGGCCCTGGGCTTTAACAAGCCTGCGGACAATTTCCTGGACGGCGTCAGCGACCGGGACTATCTGATTGAGCTTTGCTCCGATTTTTCCCTCATTATGATGCATCTTTCCAGACTCAGCGAGGAGCTGATTCTCTGGAGCAGCCAGGAATTTAGGTTTGTCACCATCGGCGACGGCTATGCCACCGGTTCCTCCATCATGCCCCAGAAGAAAAATCCCGATGCCTGCGAGCTGATCCGCGGCAAAACCGGCCGGGTCTACGGCTCCCTCATGGGCCTGCTGACGGTTATGAAGGGCCTTCCCATGGCCTACGACAAGGACATGCAGGAGGACAAGCAGGGCTTCTTCGACGCCGTGGATACGGTGAAATCCTGCCTGGAGATCATGCGGGAGGTCATCCGCACCATGACCGTGAACGCGGAGGTCATGAAAAAGAGCGTGCGCCAGGGATTCCTGAACGCCACGGAGGTGGCGGATTTCCTGGTGGCCCGGGGCGTTCCCTTCCGGGATGCCCACGGCATCGTGGGTCGGATTGTCATCGCCTGCGAAGACAAGGGCTGCGCCATCGAAGATCTTTCTCTGGAAGAGCTTCAGACCTTCAGCCCGGCTTTCGATGACAGCATCTACGAATATCTGGATTATCAGAATATATTAAATAAAGGTATAAAGAAGGAAATACTCTTATGAAACGCAAACCCATCATTGGCCTGACCACCGATTTTGACCAGGACCGCCAGGCTCATTACTTATATAACTCCTATGTCGAATCCATCCGCAAGGCCGGCGGCGTGCCGCTGCTGATCACCCCCACGGTGCGGGTGCCCGAAAACTTCAGCGGCGACCGGGATGAATTTCTTTCCCTGTGCCCCATTGAAGAGGAAATGCTGGAGCTGCTGGACGGCGTGCTGTTCACCGGCGGCGCCGACGTGGATCCGAATTTCTACGGAGAGCAGCCCTCCAAGGACTGCGGTGGCATCTTCCCCTTCCGGGACGCCTTCGAAATCAATCTGGCCCGCGAATGCATCCGCCGGGATATTCCGGTCTTCGGCATCTGCCGGGGCATCCAGTCCCTGGCGGTGGCCCTTGGCGCGCCCCTGACCCAGGACGTTTATACGGAAGAGACGGACCGCCAGCACGGCCAGCGGGCGGTGAACTGGTATCCCACCCACAAAGTCAGAACCCTGAAGGGCAGCCGCCTGGAGGAGATGATCGGGGAAGAGGCCTGGGTTAATTCCTTCCATCATCAGTGCATCAAAAAGGATCAGGAATCCTATCCCTTCACCATTACCGCCTGGTCCCAGGACGGACTCATTGAAGGTATTGAAAAGCCGGAGCTTACCTATTTTGTGGGGGTGCAGTGGCATCCGGAACGGATGATTACGGATCCGAAGATGAGAGGGCTGTTTGAGCACTTTGTGCAGGCGGCCGCGGAAAACAGGGAGTAAAACATGGACATTCGAGTGGGCGACGGCCTCAGACTGAAGAAGGAACATCCCTGCGGCAGCAGAGAGTGGGACGTGCTGAGAATCGGCGCGGATCTGAAGCTTCGGTGCCGCGCCTGCGGACGGGAGATCATGATCCCCCGGGAAAAAATAGAGAAAAGAGTACGCCGGATTCTGCGCGGCGATACGGAGATCAATCCAAACCAGGGAGGAAATCAGGCATGAATGATAAAAACATGACCGGGAACCGGCGTTTTCCGATACTGATCATCATTATCAATGTACTTCTTGTACTGGGAATTCTTGCAGGAATGATTTTTGAGGGACTGATGGCAGCCATCATCGGGACGCTGATTGTGCTTTCCTCTGCGGCCATCAGCGTCTATCTGATCCGGAGCAGCAGCCTCAAATTCCGGGACAGAGTGCTGGATCAGGCGGTGGGGCTTTCCACCGAATACCAGCAGTACATGAGCCAGTGGGAATATCCCTTTGCCCTGCTGTCCTCCAACATGCGGGTCATCTGGTTTAACGAGGCTTTCCGCCGGCTGATGAAATATCAGGATGTGAAGGGAAAGTCCATCGAGGAGCTGGGCATCGAGTGGGGCACCGACAAGCCCGACTGGGATCCCATCAGCAAGCAGATCCATCTGGAGGAGCTGGACTATCGGGCCATCATGACCCGGATCCGGCTGCGGGACGAGGCGGAGAACCCCACCGAGGGCAGCTATACCCAGGTGTTCTCCCTGAGCCTTCAGGATATCACCCGGGAGCTGACCCTGGAAAGGGAAAACCGGGATCAGCAGAGCGTCGTCTCGCTGATTTATGTGGACAACTATGATCAGATTCTGAACTCCATGGATGAGAATCTCCGGCCCCTGCTGGAGGCGAACATCTACCGGAGCCTCAGCGATCTTTCCGCCTCTCTGAGCGGTATTATGACCAGACTGGAAAGGGACCGTTTCCAGATCATCTTCCCGAGAAAGAGCCTGGATATTCTCTATGAGGATCATTTCCATATTCTGGAGCAGGTGAAGGAGCTGGGCAGCGGCCGTTATCAGACCACCATTTCCATGGGCGTGGGCGTGGACCCCAGCATTGACAAGGCGAGACGCTATGCCCGCATGGGCGTGGATCTGGCCCTGGGCCGCGGCGGCGATCAGGCCGTGGTGAAAACCAAGGACGAGCAGAAGTTCTTCGGCGGCATGTCCACCAGCGTGGAAAACACCACCCGTGTCCGGGCAAGGCTGACTGCCTATGCCCTGAAGGAGCTCATCGAAGCATCCGACCATGTGCTGATCATGGGACACGCCAACCCCGATCTGGATGCCTTCGGCTCCGCCCTGGGTATGTACCGGGCTGTCTATGAAATGAAGAAGCCCGTGAACATTGTCATGAGTGCCGAAAAGCACGCGGCGGTGG
The DNA here is from genome assembly GCA_902783575.1 of uncultured Eubacteriales bacterium. Lineage (GTDB taxonomy): Bacteria > Bacillota > Clostridia > Lachnospirales > Bianqueaceae > RUG760. The sequence goes on along the minus strand of CACZRP010000022.1, from coordinate 16,596 downwards.
ATTATCTCTATCGTCAGGTGAGCGAGAACCGGCAGTATCAGGGTCTGCTCATCGACAGGGAAGAGGCCCAGCGTTACTGCGGCCCCAACACTCTGCTGATCCTGGTGGATGTGAACCGGGCTGTCATTGCCCAGTATGGAGATCTGCTGACCCAGGTGGGTTCCCTGGCGGTCATTGACCATCATCGGGCCGCCGCGGACGCCGTGAGCGGCGCAGCCATCTCCTATGTGGAGCCCTTTGCTTCCTCCGCCAGCGAAATGGTAACGGAGCTGCTGCAGTATATGATTGAAAATCCCCAGCTCTCTTCCCTGGAGGCTGACGGCCTCTTCGCGGGAATCGCGCTGGATACCAAGAACTTTACCGTCAAGACAGGCGTTCGGACCTTTGAGGCCGCCGCCTACCTGCGACGCAAGGGTGCCGACAGCGTTCGCGTACGAAAGATGTTCAAGAACGATATGGGTGACTACAAGGCCAAGGCCGAGGTGGTGGCGGGAGCCGAGGTGTGGAAGGATGAGATCGCCATCGCCACCTGGTCCTCCCAGCTGCCCAACGCTTCCACTGTGGCGGCCCAGGCAGCGGATGAGCTGCTGGATATCCACGGCATCCTGGCTTCCTTTGTCATCACCGAGATGGATCATCAGCAGATCAACATCAGCGCCCGTTCTCTGGGCGAGGTGAACGTCCAGCTGATTATGGAGGAACTGGGCGGCGGCGGCCACCTGTCCATGGCAGGCGCCCAGCTGAAGGGCGTGAGCCTGGAGGAGGCCAAGGAGATGGTGCTGAAGGCTATTCACACCGTCACTGGCAAATAAAAAGGATTGAAATATGGAAAGTATCAGTTTTTATTTTGAATGGGAGGTGGCCCTGCAGGCCTGGATTCAGAGCTTCATGGGCAGCTTCGGCACCGCGGTAATGAGTTTTCTGACCCTCTTCGGGGAAGAGGTGATGCTGATCGGTATTCTGGGCTACATCTACTGGTGCTATGACAAGGAGTTCGGCAAGTTCATCGGCAACAATGTGGTGGTGGGCATCGTGCTCAACCCGCTGCTGAAAAACCTGGCCCTGCGCCGGCGGCCCTACTTTGATCATCCGAATATTAAGTGTCTGAAGCCGGTGCACGCCGACGCGGATATTTACGATATCGCCGCCCAGGGATATTCCTTCCCCAGCGGCCACAGCATGAATTCCGCGGTGATCTACGGCTCCCTGCCCATGTACAAGAAGAAATCCCGAGTGCTGCGGATCCTCGCCTTCCTGATGCCTTTTCTGGTGGGTCTGTCCCGGGTGGCCCTGGGCGTCCACTACGTCACCGACGTGCTCATGGGCTGGGCTCTGGGCGCCGGCCTGGTGCTGGTGTTCAGCTTCCTGCAGCGGAAGGTGAAGAATATTCATCTGCTGCACGCGATCATTTTCCTTGTCAGTCTGAGCGGTCTTTTCTACTGCCAGACCACGGACTACTTTACGGGGCTGGGCCTCATGGGAGGCTTTTTCTTGGCGGCGCCCTTTGAGGAGAAGTTTGTCCGCTTCGAGAATACCCGGAGCATCCTGGGTTCCATTCTGCGGGTGCTGGTGGGAGCGGCGCTGTATTTCGGGATTAACACTCTCCTGAAGCTGCCCTTCTCCAGCGAGTTTCTGGAGTCCGCCACCATGGCCGCCTACCTGGTCAGAGCCCTCCGGTACCTGGTGGTGGGCTTCGTGCTGATGGGACTTTACCCCATGATTTTCGGGCGAATCTCCGCACTGAAAAGGTTGCCCTAAACAGTTGTGATTTTCCGCTGATCGTGTTACAATAGAAACAGAAATACTCCAATAAAGATATAAGGAGGCATCTTATGAAAGTCTTACTTAAACAGAATGTTGCAAAGCTCGGCAAAGCCGGTGAAATTGTCAATGTGAGCGACGGATATGCCAAGAACTTCCTGATCCCCAAGAAGATGGGCGTGGAAGCCACCAAGCAGGTCCTGGCTCAGTGGGAAGTCCAGAAGAAGTCTCAGGAAATCCGTCAGGCGAAGGCTGAAGAGGAAGCGGCCGCTCTGGCCAAGGAGCTTTCCAAGAAAACCTTTACCCTGTCTGAAAAGGCCGGTGAGGGCGGCAGGCTGTTCGGCGCCGTTACCACTCAGGATGTGGCTGATGCCCTGAAGGCCCAGTTCGATCTGGATATTGACAAGAAGAAAATCGTTATCCCCGAGGACATCAAGAACCTTGGCGAATATACCGTACAGGTCAAGCTGATGGCCAACGCGGTGGCAGAGATCCGTATGTCGGTGGTGGCCGATGCCTGAGGAGACCCTGGTTCCCCGAATCCCGCCGCATTCAGAAGAAGCTGAACAATCTACCATAGGAGCGGTCCTGATCGATCAGGACGCATTGGAATCCGCCTGCGAGAAATTGCAGGCGGAAGATTTCTATAATCCGAGACATAAGGAAATCTTCGAGGCCATTCTGGACCTGTATCACCAGAAGCTGCCCGTGGATGTGGTTACCGTGAAAACTCAGCTGGAAAACCGCGGCACCCTGGAGGCCGCCGGCGGGCTGAAGTACCTGTCTCAGATTGCGGCGGCTGTCAACAGTTCCGTATATATACAGCAGTATGTCAAGATTGTGAAGGACCGGGCTCTGTACCGGAGATTCATCTCCCTGGGCAACCGGATTCTGACCAAGAGCTTTGGCACCCAGGAGTCCATCGACGTTCTGTCCGAGGACGTGGAGAAGGAAGTCTACCAGATCCTGCAGAAGCAGGGATCCCAGGACTTCAAGCTGATCCGGGATGTGCTGCTGGAATCCTTTGACGCCATTGAAGTCACGGCCAAGAACGGAGGTCAGATTTCGGGTATTCCCACCGGCTTCGCCGATCTGGACGCCAAGCTGACGGGTCTGCATCCGTCGGATCTGGTCATCGTGGGCGCCCGTCCCGCCATGGGTAAATCCGCCTTCGGACTGAACATCGTGCAGAATGCCGCCGTCAAGGCCGGCAAAAGCTGCGCGGTCTTCAGCCTGGAGATGTCCGCCGTGCAGGTGGTGAACCGTTTCCTGTCCGTCCAGTCCGGGGTGGAGCTGAACAAATTCCGTACCGGCGAGCTGAACGATACCGACTGGGAAAACCTGGTGGAGGCCATGGGGCCCCTGTCCCAGGCGAAGATCTTCATCGACGACACCGGCGGCATCACCATATCGGAGGTCCGCTCCAAATGCCGCAAGCTGAAAATCGAGCAGGGGCTGGATCTGATTATGATCGACTACCTCCAGCTGATGACCGGCTCCGGCAGATCCAGTGAGAACCGTCAGCAGGAGATTTCCGAAATCAGCCGTAACCTGAAGCTGCTGGCCAGAGAGCTGGATGTGCCTGTCATTGCCCTGTCCCAGCTGGGCCGCGGCCTGGAGTCCCGGGCGGATCACCGGCCCATGATGAGTGATCTGCGTGAGTCCGGCGCCATCGAGCAGGACGCGGACGTTATCATGTTCATCTACCGGGATGATTATTATCATCCGGACACCACCGAGGAGAAGAACGTGGCGGAAATCATCGTGGCCAAGCAGAGAAACGGCCCGGTGGGCACCGAAAAGCTGCGCTACGACGGCCAGTTTACCCGGTTCAGCAATTTAATCCGTTCCTATTAAATTTATCCTTGCATGGAAAGATTTTTTGTAGTATGATTAGAAAGTCCAGGCGGCAGTCCACCGTCTGAGAAATTTGGGAGGTATCTTAGTTATGGCATATGTAATTTCTGATGACTGCATCAAATGTGGTGCTTGCGCAGCAGAGTGCCCCGTTGGCGCTATCAGCGAAGGCGACGCTAAATACGAAATCGACGCTGATGCCTGCATCGAGTGTGGTGCATGCGCAGCTGCTTGCCCTGTCGGAGCTCCCGCTCAGGCATAATCAGGCTTAACCTGAATGGCAGTTTAACACAAAAGCGAAGATCCGGATTTGTTCCGGGTCTTTTTTCTTGTATTGCAAAAAGGTTCGCAGTGGTGTATAATAGATTGAAACTCTTAATGGGTAAACTATTTTTTTTTACATAGATTGTTTTAAGGAGGACCGGTCCGATGATTCAGCAAGTGACCAAGGATATGATTATCGCAGATCTGTTAAAGGTTGATGAGGAGATTGCCGCCATTCTGATCCAGAACGGCATGGGATGCATTTTCTGCCCCGCTTCCCAGGGTGAATCCCTGGAGGAGGCCTGCTTCGTGCACGGCATGAACCCCGATGAAATAATGGAAGACATCAACGATTATCTCGCGCAGAAGGCGGAGGATATGGCTCCCGATGAGAGCCAGATCATCACAGAGGAATAATTCCCTGCTCCCTTTCTCCGCGTTCCGGCCAGTCCGGAAGGACGAATGGAGTGATATTTTATGAAAGCTGAAAGAATTAATCAGGATCAGATCCGCTTTACCCTGAGCGAGGCTGATCTTACTTCCCGAAATCTCCAAATGTCCGAACTGTCCTATGGTTCTGAGAAGACAAAAGCCCTGTTTGACGATATGATGCGTGCGGCTTATGAGCAGTTCGGCGTGGATTTTTCACAGAAACCGCTGATGATTGAAGCGATTCCCCTGTCCGAACGCTCCCTGACCATCACGGTGACCAGAGTCACCGGCGCGGCGGAGCTGGGGTCTTTGTTCGGCGCCAACTTTGGCGAAAAAGGCGAGATGCGCTCCCCCGACGGCAGCGCCAGCCCCTGGGGACCCGTATGGAATGATCCCTCCTTCCAGGGACCTTCCGGCAGCGGCCTAAAGGAACAGGACGATAACCGGATTTTCCCGGAAATGCCCGACACCACCGACGGCGTTATCTATCTTTTCGACCGCATGGAGGACCTTCTTCTGGTGGCATCCAGAATCTCCTCCGGCCTGAAGCTGAAAAACGCTCTCTACAGCGATGAAGGCAAGGGTGTCTTCTATCTGGTGGTCAATTACAAGAAAATCGATCCCGAGATCCGTTATGTGGTCTCGCTCCTTTCGCATTTTGCCTCTGAATGGTTCTGGGGACGTCACGCGGAACTCATTGTCAGGGAGCACGCGAAAGTATCCATCAAGGCCAGAGCCCTGCAGAAGCTGGGCGCCATCGAACGACTGGATGACTAATCTTTGAAGGAGTATACCGGAAATGGTACAATTTGAAACAGGCAAGCCTTTCCCGCTGCCCTTGCCCAAAAACGAAGGGGCTTCCTTCTCGGTGGAGCCCTTTACTTTAATGCTTGTCTACCGCTACCAGAAGCCCACTCAGGAAGAAATCGATGAGTTTACCACGGGCACCTTCCAGATGGCGGTGACAGAACTGAGAAAAACTTTATTTATCGAAACCCAGTTCGGACGTCTGGGCTGGTCGGATGTGCCCTACAGCACCCAGCTTTCCGAGCGGCGAAAAGAACTGCCCGAGCTTTCCGAGAAGAACCGGGGATATGCCCTGGACACCTTTCTGGTGGACATCAGCGACAACACCCTGAAGGCCCACCGGCTGGTCCGGCTGACCCCTGATTTTTCCAGAAAGTTCAGAAATCTTCTGCTGGATGATATGGCGAAGGAATTTGATCCTGCCTCCTACGAGCAGGCGGTGGCTGAGGTTTACCGTGACTACAGCACCCGGGATCTTCTGAAAATGAGCCTCATCCGCATGAAGGCTGATCAATAAAATGAGTCACTGCCCACTGACTTGGATGGGCAGTGATTTTTATGTTGCGAGATGGAGTAAGCTATGCAGGTTTATGAAACAACCTCCGAACAGGAGACCTTTGACTTTGGCTTCAGGCTGGGTGAAACCGCGCCCGGCGGCAGTGTTTTCGCGCTGGTGGGGGATCTGGGCACCGGGAAAACCGTCATTGCCAGGGGCATGGCCCGGGGCCTGGGCATCCAGGCTCCCATTGTGAGCCCCACTTTTATGATTCTCCGGGAGTACCGCCCTGACTATCATCGGGACGACGATGCCTCCAGGGACGAATACAGCGGGCGGCTGCCTTTTTTCCACTTTGACATCTACCGCCTGGAAGATGAGGACGAGCTTTATGCCATCGGCTGGGAAGACTACATCAATCAGAACGGCGTCTGCCTGGTGGAATGGGCGGATCTGGTCCGGGAGGCCATGCCCGAGGAAACCATCTGGATGAAGGTGGAAAAGGACCTCTCGAAGAGTGCCGCTTATCGGAAAATCAGCGTCGGCACAGCCGGGGAAATACTGGACGGAGCAATTTGATATGGTTATTTTAGGAATTGAAGCCGCGGCCAAGGTGGCCGGCGCCGCGGTATTAAAGGCTGAGACCAGCCTTACGGCTGAGGAGAATCTTCCGGCTGAACTCAGCAGCCAGGCCGGGTCCGGCCTTCAGGCTGGTATCCTGGCGGAGGAATTCACCGATGGGAATCTTACCCATTCCCAGACCCTGATGCCCATGATCCACCGGGTGCTGGAAAAGGCCGGCATCAGCCTGGATCAGGTGGATCTCATCACCCTTACTGCCGGTCCCGGATCCTTTACCGGCCTGCGCATCGGCGCCGCCACCGCCAAGGGGCTGGCCCTGGGGCGAGCCCGGGTGGACGAGAACGGACATATGGCGGGAGGCATTCCCATCCTGCCCCTGGGCACCCTGGAATCCCTGTGCGCCGGTCCGGTGCTGGGTCGGGCAGGAAAAGAGGAACTGCCGGCAGGGGACCTTGTTTATGTGGGTACCATGGATGCCCGGCGCTCCCAGGTCTATGCCGCCTGCTATGACGGGGCGCTGAATCCCCTCATCAGTCCCGAGGCCATGCCTCCGGCTGCTCTGGCGGAGAAGCTGAAGGCCTTGGGCCGCCCCTGCCTGTTTATGGGAGACGCGGCGGATCTTTACGAAACATTCTTCTCTCAGGAACTGGGAGAGTTATACCATAAGGCACCGGAGTCTGTCCGGGGTTTGAGGGCAGGCACCTCCTGCCTGCTGGCCCTGCGGAAAATCCGGCAGGCGAAAGAGCAGGGACTGCCCTTGCCCGCCATCCACGGCTGGGAACTGGAGATTGATTATCTCAGAAAGCCCCAGGCCGAAAGAGAGCGGGAAGAGCGGCTGGCCCGGGAAAATGCTGCGGCAGAACAGAATCCCGCCGGGGAGGGCTGCTGATGGCGGACTTCCCGGAACAATCCGTGATTCTCAGGCCCATGAGGGAAGAGGATCTGGATGAGATTATGGTCATCGAGGCTTCGGCCCCGGGCAATCCCTGGAGCCGGGAATCCATGGAAAAAGAACTGGTGAACCCCCAGGCCCATTACCTGACGGCGGTGCTGTGCACTGACGGAAGGGAAGACGGTCCCGGAGACCAGACCGGCGGCTCCGGCGAGACATCCACTGAAACTGGCGAGGTGGCCGGCGCCGGTGCGGATCCCGTTGACATGGGCGAGGTGGCCGGTTACGCCGGCTACTGGCAGGTCATGGACGAGGGCCATATTATGAACATTGCGGTGCGGGAGGACCTGCGCTCCCGGGGCATCGGCCGGGCCCTGATGGAGGCCATGCTCAAGGAAGGCGACAGCCTGGGCATCCTGTACTGGACCCTGGAGGTCCGGGTTTCCAACGCTCCCGCCCTTCACCTCTACGAAAAGACCGGTTTTACCTCCGCGGGTATCCGGCCCGGTTACTATTCAAATCCAAAGGAGGATGCCAACATCCTCTGGTTGAGCAGATCCGTTTAAAAACAAGGAAGGAGATTTCTTATGAAGGTTCTGTTTTACAACGAATATGAGCATGAGCGCAAGGAAGGACCGGCCAGGGAGATGTATCCCGGCGGAATTCATACCGTTCTCTCCGAGCAGCTGAAGAAAATCGACGATACTCTGGAGTTTTCCTTTGCGACACTTCAGGATCATCAGCAGGTCATTACCAGAGAAAAGCTGAAGGAAACCGACGTTCTCATCTGGTGGGGCCATATGTATCACCACAAGGTGGATGATGATGTCGTCACCATGATTTGTGAGGCGGTGAACGAAGGCATGGGCCTGGTGGTGCTGCATTCCGGCCACGAGTCCAAGGTTTTCCGCCGCCTGATGGGCACCCGCTGCGGCGTGGAATGGTACGAAAGACAGGATCACGGCCGCATCTGGCTGCTGGATCAGACCCATCCCATCGTCCAGGGCGTTCCCAATCCCCTGGAAATTGAAGCAGAAGAGACCTATGCGGAGCCCTTCACCGTGCCCGTTCCCGATGAGCTCATCGGCGTGACCTGGTGGAAGGGCGGAGAGATTTTCCGCGGCATGAGTGTCTATCACCGGGGCTACGGAAAGATTTTCTATTTCCATCCCGGCCACGAGACCCTGCCCAGCTACTATAACTCCGGCATTGTGAAGGCCATTGACAACGGCATTCATTATGTCGCTCCCCGGGTGAGAGTGGACGAAGTGACCTCCCATCACATCGAGCCCCACGAGCCCTGATAATCCCTTTGGAGAAAGAGATGAATAAAGAATTTCTGAAAAAGCTGCTGGAGACGGTTTCCGTCAGCGGCAACGAAGAGCCCAATCAGGAAAACGCCCTGGCCTTTTCCGACGGCTTTGCCGAGGCTCAGATCGTGGACCCCGTGGGCAGCGTCATCGCCGCCTGCAATCTGGAGAGCCCGGTACGGGTGCTGCTGCAGGGCCACATGGATGAGATCGGCTTCCGGGTGACCTACATCAGCGGCGACGGCATGATCCATGTGCAGCGGGCCGGCGGAGTGCGGCCACGGCTGTATATCGGAGCCCCCATGCAGATCATTCACGAGGAGATCCGGGACGGCGAGACGATCCGCACCAAGGTGAACGGCGTGGGCGTCGTCAGCTCCGACCTCATCAAAAAGACGGACATCGAGGATACCGACCTTCTGATCGATATCGGCGCCGCCAGCAAAGAGGAAGCCGAAAAGCTGGTATCCGTGGGTGACAGTGTCTGTGCCGATACCTGCGTCAGAGAACTTCTGAACGATAACTTCACCTGCCGTGCCCTGGACGACAAGACCGGCGCCTTTGTAATCCTGGAGGCTGCCAAGAAGGCAGTGGAGGCGGGGGCCGACATCGGCATCTACGCCAACACCGTGGTGGGCGAAGAGACCACCGGCCGGGGCGCCTACTTTGCCGCGGCCAACATCGAGCCCACCTGCGCCATTGTGGTGGATGTGACCTGGGCCAGCGACTGCCCCGGCACGGATCCCGCATCCAGCGGCTATATCAAGCTGGGCGGCGGACCGGTGCTCTGCAAGAGCGGCATGGTAAACAAAAAAATGAACCGCCTCCTGGAGGCGTGTGCCAAGGATCTGGAGATTCCGATCCAGTACGAAGTGGCCGGCGGCCGTACCTACACCGACGGCGACACCACCCTGATGACCGGCCGGGGCGTGCCCATGGCGCTGGTGTCCATTCCCCTGCGCTATATGCACAGCTCCGTGGAGGTGGGAAACTGGAAGGACCTTCAGATGTGCATTGACCTGATAAGCGAGTTCCTGCTCCGCATGGATGAGGACTTCGATTTCGACCCCTTAAGCTGAAAGTTCTGAGGTATTAACTTGAATCAAATCAAATGGGCCTTTTCCTTTCTGGGAAAGTCCAGGTATAAGCTTTATACCGCCTACCTTTTTATGGTCCTGTCCACGGTGCTGATGGCCATCGACCCTCACATTGTGAAAAAGATCGTCAACGATGTGCTGTACCCCATGTTTGAGGATCCCTCGATCCCCACATCCACCGTTGTCTCCCAGCTGATTCCTCTGGTGCTGCTGGGCTTCGGACTGCTGCTGGCCCGTTCCGTGGTTCGTTTTCTCTCGAACCTTTTCCGGGAGCAGGCTTCCCAGCGGGCCACCTTTGAAATCCGCCAGGCTCTGTACAAAAAGCTTTCGGAGCAGAGCCGCAGCTTCCTGATGGCCAACCGGTCCGGTGATCTGATCAACAAATGCACCGGCGATGTGGAAGCCATCAACCACTTTATCTGCTTTGTTTCCTACTCGATTTTCGATTCCGTCGTCATGCTGACGGTGGTGCTGGTGGTTTTCTTCGCCATCAGCTGGAAATTCACCCTGCTGCAGCTGGCCCTGGCCCCCTTTGCCTTCTGGGCGGCCATCACCCTGGGCAAGAAGGTCCGGCCCATTTTCGGCGAGGCCAGACAGCAGCTCTCCAAGCTCAATACCGTAGTTACCGAAAACATCTCCGGCAACCGGGTGGTCAGAGCCTTCTGCCGGGAGAAATTCGAAATTGAAAAGTTCGACAAGGAAAACAACAAGTACTATGAGATGAACCTTCGGGCCAACAAGGCCTGGACCACCTATTCTCCCGTTATGGAGACCGTGGGCAACATCATGAACGGTACTGCCATCATCGTGGGATCCCTGCTGGTCATCTGGAAGCAGATCACCGTGGGTGACCTTTTGGTGTTCACCTCCCTCTCCTGGATGATGAACGAGCCCTTCCTGATGATGGGCTTCCTGATCAACGATACCCAGCGGTTCCTGGTGAGCTGCGAGCGGGTTCAGGAGCTCTATCAGTCGGAGCCCGATATCCAGTCTCCCGCGAATCCCGTTCCCGACAAGGAGATCCGGGGCGACATCGATCTGGAGCATGTTTCCCTGACCTTTGACGGCAACACCATCCTGAAGGACATCAACATGCATATTCCCGCCGGCTCCACCGTGGGCATCATGGGTCCCACCGGCTCCGGCAAGTCCTCGATCTTCAACCTGATTACCCGTTTCGTGGATCCCCAGAGCGGCCATGTCAAGGTGGACGGCATCGATGTGCAGCGCTACAACCTGCAGCATCTGAGAAGAAATATCGGTATCGCCCTGCAGGATGTGTTCCTGTTCTCCGATACCGTGGAATCCAACATCGCCTACGGCGTGCCGGATGTGGACAACGAAGTGGTCTACCGTTCTGCTGTGGACGCCGCCGCGGATGAGTTTATCTCCAAGCTGCCCGACGGCTACGATACCATCGTGGGTGAGCGGGGCATGGGTCTGTCCGGCGGACAGAAGCAGCGTCTCGCCCTGGCCAGAGCCCTGGCCATGAACGCCCCCATCCTGGTGCTGGATGATACCACCTCCGCCGTGGATATGGAAACCGAGCAGTATATCCAGCAGCATCTGGCGGCCCGGGAAAAGAAGGCCACCACGCTGATTGTGGCCCAGAGAATCAGCTCTGTCAAAAACGCGGATATCATCTTCATTCTCCAGGACGGCCGCATCACCGAGTACGGCTCCCATAAGGAGCTGCTGGAAAAGAAGGGATATTATTACAATATCTACCGGATCCAGCAGGGCATTGCCACCGAAGATGACCTGAAGGCTGCCCGGGATGCCATCGCCCGCCAGACCGCCTCCAGCGCCTTTGCTTCCCAGAAACCGGAATATGCGCCGGCGAAAGGGGGTGTGCGTTAATGGCCAGAAATAAATACAATGTCGATGAAAATCTGGAGACCGAGTTTAATTTCGCGCACCTGAAACGAAGCTTCGTCTATATCAAGCGCTATAAGAAATGGTTCTTCGGAGCCTTCTTCTTCAGCGCGGTATCCATCCTCTGCGGCCTGCTGATGCCGCTGTTCACGGCCAACGCCATTGATGAGCAGATCCCCGCCGGAGACGTGAAGGGACTGATTATCGCGGGTCTGGCCATTGTGGCCATTGTCATTATCCAGGCCTTCTGCAACAAATTCCGTTCCCGCTGCAGCGCCCAGGCCGGTCAGGCCATCATCCGGGATATCCGCCGGGACCTCTATGTTCATCTGCAGGAGCTTCCCTTTGACTACTTTGACTCCCGTCCCCACGGCAAAATCCTGGTAAGGGTGGTCAACTACGTCAACTCCGTATCGGACTTTCTGACCAATGGTATCGTGAACATCATCCTTCAGTTCCTCTCACTGATTCTGATCGCGGTGTTCATGGTGATCCTTTCCCCCAGGCTTTCCCTGGTGGTGCTGGCGGGTCTTCCGGTATTCATTCTGTATATCTTTTCCATCAAGCGCCAGCAGCGCCGCGCCTGGCAGCTGCAGGCCAACAAGCACAGCAACTTCACTGCCTATCTGGCGGAGAGCATCAACGGTGAGCGAGTCACCCAGAGCTTTGCCCGGGAAGAGTTCAACGGCAACATTAACCGGCAGCTGGCTCAGGATGCCCGCAGCGCCTACCTGAAGGCCGTGACCATCAACCACAGCATCTGGCCCCTCACCATGATTATTTCCAAGGCTGTTTTTTACGCCATCTATCTGGTAGGCGTCATCTACCTGAGGGACTACATCGCCGTGGGTCTGCTGGTGGCCATGACCAGCTACGCCAACCGCTTCTGGGGTCCCATTCAGCAGCTGTCCAACTATTACAATCAGATGATCAATACCGTCTCCTATCTGGAACGTATTTTCCAGCTGATGGACGAGCCTGTGACGGTCACCGATGTGGAGGGCGCCGAGGACCTGCCTCCCATGAAGGGTGAAGTGGATTTCGAACATGTGGTCTTTGAATATGAGAAGGACCGTCCCATTCTGAAGGATGTCAGCTTCCACGTGCCCGCCGGAGAGAGCATTGCCCTGGTGGGTCCCACCGGTGCCGGCAAGTCCACCATCATCAACCTGGTGTCCCGCTTCTATAACCTGAAAAGCGGCGAGGTGAGGATTGACGGCCATGACATTTCCAAGGCGACCCTCCGATCCATCCGTTCCCAGATGGGCATCATGCTGCAGGATACCTTCATCTTCTCCGGCACCATTATGGACAACATCCGCTACGGCCGCCTGGACGCCACGGATGAGGAGTGCATCGCCGCTGCCAAGCAGGTATACGCCGATGACTTCATCTCCCGGATGCCCAACGGCTACTACACCGAGATCAACGAGAGGGGCGACATGCTTTCCGCCGGTCAGCGGCAGCTGCTGTCCTTCGCCCGGACCCTGCTATCGGATCCGAGAATTCTGATCCTGGATGAGGCCACCTCCTCCATCGATACCAACACCGAGCTGCTGGTGCAGGAAGGCATCAAACAGCTGCTGAAGGCCCGGACCTCCTTCGTGGTGGCCCACCGTCTTTCCACCATCAAGGACTGCGACCGGATCCTGTATATCAGCGAAGGCCGGATCGTGGAGAGCGGCAGCCATGACGAGCTCATGGAGAAGAAGGGACTGTACTACGAGCTCTATACTTCACAGCTGAGCAATGAATAAAACTGTACGGGAGTGAAGACATGAAAACAATTACCACAGCCATCATTGGACTGGGCTCCAGAGGATACAGCCTCCTGAGGGATGTTGTACTCACCATGGAGGATGTGAAGGTCATCGGCGTCTGCGATCTGTTTGAAGACAGAGTACAGCGGGCGGCCGATGCCGTCCGGGAAAAGGAAGGCAGGGAACCTCTGAAGACCCTGGATTACCGGGAGATTCTGGCCATGCCGGGCCTGGACTCGGTGATGATCACCACCTCCTGGGAAACCCATATTCCCATGGCCATAGAGGCCATGAAGGCCGGCGTCCGGCCGGGAGTGGAGGTAGGCGCCGCCTACAGCATCCAGCAGCTCTGGGATCTGGTGCATACCTACGAGGAAACAAAGGTCCCCTGCATGCTTCTGGAAAACTGCTGCTACGGCCGCTATGAGATGATGATCATGAACATGATTTCTCAGGGCGTCTTCGGCGATCTGGTGCATCTGGAGGGCGGCTACCGCCACGACCTGAGAGAAGAGATCAGCCGCGGCCGGGAAAACCGTCACTACCGCAACGCCAACTACCGCCACAGAAACACCGAGAACTATCCCACCCATGAGCTGGGACCCATCGCCCAGATGCTGGGCATTGGCCACGGCAACCGGATGGTCAAGCTGGTGGCCCAGGCTTCCTGCGCCCGGGGTCTCAATGCCTACAATCAGAAGGACCAGGGCCCGGAAGGGGATCAGACCCATTATCCCTTTGCCCAGGGTGATGTGGTGACCACCATCATCACCTGCGCCCACGGCGAGACCATTACCCTGACCCTGGATACCAGCCTGCCCCGGTTCTACAGCCGCGGCCTGGTGGTACAGGGTACCAGGGGCATCTACCAGGAAGATAACCAGTCCATCTGGCTGGACGGCCAGTACGACGAAATGGAAGCCTTCTACTGGAGAAAGCACTGGGGCTGCGCGGATGATTACCGCGAAAAATATGAATCCCCCACCTGGGTGGAATTTCTGAATGATGGAGTCCGGGGCGGCCATGGCGGCATGGATTATCTGGTGGACCGCGCTTTCTTTGACAGCGTCAGGGATCAGACGAATCCCCCCATTGATGTCTATGACATGGCAGCCTGGATGAGCATCGGCGTGCTGGCGGAGGAATCCATCCTCCAGGGCGGCGCCCCGGTGATGATTCCGGACTTCACCAACGGAGCCTGGTTCGATACTTACAAACGATAAGAAAAGAACGGCAGCACGGCAAAATTCATATATCATGAGGTAAACTGCAATGGAAGATCTGAAACAGCGCAAGAAAAATCTGATTCTGTTCCCCATCGGTACCATTGGGCGGGACATGATCTACAACCTGGTCACCAACTTTCTGATGACCTTCATCCTCTTTACCCGGCAGCTGACACCGGCCCAGCTGGGCGCCATTACCGCCATCATGGTGGCATCCCGTGTCTTTGACGCGCTGAATGACCCCATCATGGGCAACATCATCGAACGGACCCGGAGCCGCTGGGGCAAGTTCAAGCCCTGGCTGCTGATCGGTATTCTTTCCACCTCGGTGGTGGTCTATATCGTATTCAACACGAATCTGCAGGGATGGAGCTTCATCTGGCTGTTCGGCTTCTTCTACTTTGCCTACAGCATTACCTATACCATGCATGATATTTCCTACTGGGGCATGGTGCCCGCCCTTTCTTCCGATGCGGACGCCCGTAACCAGTTCACTTCCCGGGCCACCCTGTTTGCCGGCATCGGCGGTACCCTGGCTTCTGTGCTGATTCCCATGCTGACCACCGGTTCCATGGCCATCGGCTCTTCCGCCACCATAGCCTATGGCCGCATCGCCCTGGTGATTGCCCTGCTGGGTCCCCTGTTCCTGTTCTTCACCATTTTCGGTGTCAAGGAGAACCGTGACTATTCCACCGCCTCCGCCACCAAGGTCAGCCTGAAGAAGATTGTGCAGACCATCGCCGGCAACGACCAGCTGGTGTGGATCGCCATCTGCTTCCTGATTCAGCAGATTGGCAACGGCATCGTACTGGGCGGCATCGGCTCTACCTATATCTACTTTGAATTCGGCTACGAGGGCGGCCTGTATTCCCTGTTCACCACCGTGGGCATGTCCGTCACCGCCTTGCTGATGATTTTCTATCCCGCCATCTCCCGCAAGCTTCCCAGAAAGAAGCTCATGAGCGTGCTGGCGGCCATCGCCACCGTGGGCTATGCGCTCATGCTCCTGCCCGGTCTGGTGATGCCCCAGGGCAACATGCTGAAGTTCTACATTGTGACTGTGGGCTATATGCTGGCCAACTTCGGTCAGTACGGCTTCTACCTCATCATGATGATTTCCATCATGAATACCGTGGAATACAGCGAGTACAAGTTCGGTGCCCGGGATGAGGCCATCATCAGCTCCCTGCGTCCCTTCCTGACCAAGCTGGCTTCGGCCCTGACGGTGGTGATCACCACCGTGACCTACCTGATTTTCCGGGTCACCAGCTACTCCAACCAGATTTCCGAGCTGGAGAACAAGGCGGCCGCCGGCGACATCGCCGACGCGGAGAAGGTCAGCCAGATTGCTCAGGTCCTTTCCGGTGTCACCGCCGGCCAGAGCCGCGGTCTGCTGATCGCCATGACGGTGCTGCCCTGCATCCTGATGCTGATCTCCTACGTGCTGTACCAGAAAAAATACAAGCTGGACGAGCAGGAATACGACCGCATCTGCGCAGAAATCGCCAAGAAGAAAGCAGAGCAGAAGTAATTTTCGGGATTCAAGAGCCAGGATCCAGTTTTCAGGATCCAAGGGCAGCTGGAACCAGTAACGCTATCAATAAAAACCGGGCGAAGTCCATGAACTTCGCCCCTGCTTTTTTGTGCGGGGGGTGTGGCGATGCCTAAACTGTTGAGCTGGCTTCGTGCCGCTGTCTCTCTGAGAGTAGGAAGTTCGCAGAAAAATGATACGACTTGCTACTTGCCGGTAGGAAGTTATCAGCAGGACGACTTGACTTCCTACCAGCTCGCCGCCAGCTGGTAGGAAGTCCATAGATTTTGGCACACTCTTCCTACTTCTTGATAGGAAGTATTGCCGTCTTTTTGATGAGTTCCTACCACAGGATCTTTTTGAGAAGGCTTGCTGGTAGGAAGTCCGCAGATTTTTTAACACTTTTCCTACTTGGCAGTAGGAAGATTGATTGAATTCCAGTTCACTTCCTACCATCAGAAATTTGTTGGGTAGGAAGTTCACAGCTTTTGAGGCACACTTCCTACCATGAAGTAGGAAGTGGCGTCGTTTTCTTGATTACTTCCTACCACAAAACAGGCAAGCTTGGCCTCGGGGACTCCCCTTCGGGGAGGAGAAGTGTTCAAAAAGGACGTGACTGCCTCCCCTGCGGGGAGGAGAAGTGTTCAAAAATGAAGTGACCTCCTCCCCTGCGGGGAGGAGAAGTGTTCAAAAATGAAGTGACCTC
>CACZRP010000021.1 GCA_902783575.1 uncultured Eubacteriales bacterium | reverse complement strand
GTGGAGGCACACGTGGTTGAGCACCGAGCCCAGGGTGTATTTGCAGTTGGGCGTGGTGACGGCCAGTTCGATGGCTTCCGAGATGGCACAGCCCAGGGAACCGGTGGTGCCGGGATGCTCGGCCAGAATCTTCTTTCCTACCTGGGTGGTCATGCTGGGCGAAGGGGTAACCTCAGCGCCATAGGTGCGCATGACTTCCCGGCGGAAGGGCTTCTGTTCGTAGGAAACCTTAACCATATAGACCTTGCAGTCCAGGCCGAAGAAAGCGCAGGCCATGGACAGGGCGGTACCCCACTGGCCGGCACCGGTTTCGGTGGTGACACCCTTCAGTCCCTGCTTCTTGGCATAATAGGCCTGGGCCAGAGCGGAATTGAGCTTATGGGAGCCGGAGGTGTTGTTGCCTTCAAATTTGTAGTAGATCTTCGCGGGCGTTCCCAGGGCCTCTTCCAGACGATAGGCGCGGCACAGGGGCGACGGACGGTACATCTTGTACATGGTCCGGATTTCTTCGGGAATCTCAAAATACGGAGTATCGTTGTCCAGCTCCTGGGCGATGAGATCATCACAGAAGACGCCGGCCAGCTCCTTAGCGGTCATGGGCTGATGGGTTCCGGGATTCAGCAGAGGCGCGGGTTTATTTTTCATATCGGCCCGCAGATTGTACCATGCCTTCGGCATCTCGGATTCTTCAAGATAGGTTTTGAAAGGGATCTGTTTCTCGATTGCAGACATTTTTTAGTCCTCCTTAGGATAGTGTATTTTGGGAAGGACTTTCTGCAATAAAAAATCCTGTCCCAGTTTCTGCTGGGACAGGACATATATTCCTGTGGTGCCACCCGGCTTGACGCTTGCGCGCCCACTCAGAGCATCCTGGTCTGCCGGATCAGCAATTCTGCTGCGCATCCCATGAATGCCGACTTTTGATGACGAAGAGTCCAGCTCCGTCTCCCCTACTTGCAGTTCTTACGCTCTCACAGTTTTCACAGTTCTCGCAGTCCCTGCTTTCGGTTCGCCCTCAGAAGGCCATTCAATCTGAAATTTAACACTGCCATCCCACCGCCAGCAGCTCTCTGTGGATAAACCCTTCAGATTTACTATTCTTCCTCAACGGTTTAGCGCATTATAGCATTAAAATCCGTGCCTTGTCAAGTTGGATTTCTGCACTTTTTTCTCCTTCTTCCTCACAAAAAGAACAAAATCGATGGGTTTCAGAGGAAGAACATACGAATGATCTCTTCTATTTTTCTGTATGTCAGCGGTTCTTTTCTTGTTTCAGAAGTAAAAATCAGGTCAAGCATAGGCGTATAGCCCGCCTGCAGATATTTACTCATTTTCCACATCACATCGCCCCGGTACTGATCATCATCCATCATACCCAGATGCTCCCAGATATAAACCCTTCCTGTAACCGGATGACGGATTACAAAATCCGGATAAAGGATCTCACCCGCTACCTCGATCCCTTCCTCGTAATGGTACGGAATCTGGTATTTGTCCAGAGCCAGGGCAATCATTTCCTCGGACTTGGATCGAAAAGCCACATCCCGGCTGTACTCATGTATCTGACCGCTTTGGTATTTCTCCTTTCTCAGGTAAGGCGCTTTGGCCCATTGCTGCAGGTCCTCCCGTCCAAGAATCTGACTAATCTCAGGTTTGGATATCCACTGATACGCCGCGTCCGGTTGATTAACGAACTCCTTTTCCAGACGCCGCCCCAAAGCAAGCTGAAAATCAACGTCCTTTAGCCGGCTCTGATAATACTTCTTCAGAGCCAGCTTTTTGATCATTGGCTGCTCACTTCTTTTCAGATAAATCCATTGATCCTCCTTGCCACGATGGATCCGCTGATACCACTTGTTGTATTTTCGGTCTTTACGTAGGACCAGGTCTCCTTCCGGCGCCTTGCTGAGGTTTCGATTCAGCCGTTCTTTCTCTTGTTCCAGCTGATCCAGCTCCTCCTTAATCCATTGTTGTGAAAACATTGCAGTCTCCTTTGACGATTGTCCACAATTTGCTGTAAAACAGCCCCTGTTTGTGTACACGGGTCTGTTTCAGGGTCAACTTTTGTACACAAACTAAGCTTCCGGAGACTGCGTTTGTGTACAAAATCCAGGAACCTAAAGGCAAAAAATCATCAGGACGGCATTTTTTGTACACAAACCCAAGGTGAATAACCCATTTTTGTGTACAATCATCAGTCCGATTTCTAAGGCGTGTACACAAACACAATTAGATTTCGGTCCGTTTGTGTACACTGACCTTGGTTGCCTTCATAGAATAAGTGAATATGCCCTCTGCGAAAAGCATATCTCATTATATCCTATACTCCGCCGCTGGGTTAGTCAAGAATCACTTTTGTATAATATGCACTCATCAAGCCAAATAAACCCCAGTATTTTGGCTTGCAAAAAGAGGAAGAAAAGGGCTTCCACACCGGAGATGACTGATTCAGTCCTGGCAGCCAGCCAATTCATTCCAAACAAAAAACCTCCCGCTCAAAACGGGAGGTTTTTTAGTGTATCGCAAGCCTCTCTGCCCGGCTGCCCGGAACAAAGCCTGCTCTTATTTCAGAACAATGCGCACAAAGTTCTTCTTGCCGCGCTTCACCACGATGCCTTCCTTCAGCTGATCAGCCTCGAAGGTCTGGAAGGGATCCGTCACCTTTACGCCATCCGCTTCGACGCCGCCCTGCTGGATATTGCGTCGGGCATCACTGCGGGAAGCGGCCAGGCCACCCTTCAGGAGCATGGTGATGATATCAATCTTACCCTCGTTCAGGTCTTCCGCAGTCAGTTCAGCTTCCGGCATATTTGCGGAGCCGCCGCCGGCAAACAGTCCACGGGCGGTTTCCTGAGCCTTGGTGGCTTCCTCGGTACCGTGAACCATCTGGGTCAGCTCGAAGGCCAGGATTTCCTTGGCCTTATTCAGTTCGCTGCCTTCCCAGTGGGACATCTCGTCGATCTGATCCAGAGGAAGGAAAGTCAGCAGACGAATGCACTTGATGACATCAGCGTCGCCCACGTTACGCCAGTACTGGTAGAACTCGAAGGGAGAGGTCTTGTTGGGATCCAGCCAGATGGCATTGCCGGCGGTCTTGCCCATCTTCTTGCCCTGGGAGTCGGTCAGCAGGGTGATGGTCATGGCATGGGCATCCTTGCCCAGCTTGCGGCGAATCAGCTCGGTGCCGCCCAGCATGTTGGACCACTGATCGTCGCCGCCGAACTGCATGTTGCAGCCGTAATGCTGGAACAGGTAGTAGAAGTCGTAGGACTGCATGATCATGTAGTTAAACTCAAAGAAGGACAGACCCTTTTCCATTCTCTGCTTGTAGCACTCGGCGCGCAGCATGTTGTTGACAGAGAAATGCGGTCCCACTTCTCTCAGGAACTCAATGTAGTTCAGGTTCAGCAGCCAGTCGGCGTTGTTCACCATCTGGGCTTTGCCTTCGCCAAACTCGATAAAGCGCTCCATCTGACGCTTGAAGCATTCCGCGTTGTGGTCGATGTCAGCGCGGGTCAGCATTTTGCGCATGTCGGTACGTCCGGAGGGATCACCAATCATGGTGGTGCCGCCGCCAATCAGCGCGATGGGCTTGTTGCCGGCCATCTGCAGGCGCTTCATCAGCACCAGGGCCATAAAGTGTCCAGCAGTCAGGCTGTCCGCGGTACAGTCAAATCCAATATAGAAGGTTGCCTTGCCGGCATCGATCATTTTACAGATCTCTTCTTCGTTGGTCCACTGGGCAATCAGTCCTCTGGCTTTTAATTCTTCGGAAAGTGTCATAGCAGGATTCTCCTCAAAAATAAGATTACTGAATAGAAAAGGCCCGTCCCCTCTAAGGACGAGCCGTAAAGCCGTGTTACCACCTTAATTCACAGACCCCTCACGAAGGCCTGCCTTTATGAGATACGCATTCATATCTCTGCACCTTTCTACGGTGTGCATCTCCGTCGCAGCCTACTGGACTGAAATCAGCCGTTCGGTGCGCAGCTCGAAGAGGTATTCGCCGCAGCTTCCTTCCGCGCCTCTCACCACCCGGCAGCTCTCTTTGGACGAATTTCTACAGTTACTTGTTCTTGTCATAGCCTTTTCTATTCAATTAAATGGAATTCTAACACAAGTCAGAACCAATGTCAATCAGCATTTGCTCCCAGGCAGAAGCATTTCCAGCTCTTCCCAAAAGGCCTTTACATCCCCGCATTCTTCCTGAACAGGCTCTTCAGCGTCAGGTCGGCACTGGTTTCAATGTCGATATTGGAGCGGCGGATCTGATCCCAGCTGATGAAAATACCCAGCGCGGTGAACAGCAGCGGCATGCCGATATCCATCATGATATCGCCAAAGCTCATGGCATCAAAGTAGCGCACGAGGAACTCTCCCACGCTCATCCACCATTTGTACTCCCGACCCACGGAAATATAGGTGACTGTCAGCTCCACCACCATAACCATCAGCAGGGAGAGGATGACGACCACCGGTATCACCACACCCTTGACCATCTTACCCTTGCAGAGCTTGTAGCCGTAATAGGCGCCCAGCGGAATCAGCGCGTACAGCCAGGCGGAAATCATATGCAGGAACAGCATCAGCAGCACCGTGGGAATGGATCCGACCAAAGCTCCCAGCAGCGCTCCCAGAATACCTAGAGCGTAGTTGCCGGTCTGGCGGTTATTCTCCGCCTGGGCAATAGCTCCATAGGCCTGGTTCTGCACACAGGAAGCATGCACGGGAACATAGCCGCCCACGAAGGCCAGAGAATCGCATCCCCCATTATGGCACAGGGGACACTGCTGGGGAACGCCGATGCCATTGGCCCAGAAACACTGGGTAATCTGGGTAAAGCCCATGGTCAGCTTATTCCACAGATCCGCGTCGGAGCCCGCGCAGGTGAAAAGAATCATGCTCTTGTCCGTTCCCTGATAGGCCAGGGATCCCAGGGGCTTGAGATTCTTTCTAAGATCTGAAAAAACCTTGTTCGGCAGGGTTCCTGCCACCTTGAACAGCGCGGTGACACTGGTCACCTCATTGTTCCTGACATGGGGATTCATGGTAAACGGGAAGGACTGAAACTCTCCGAAAGCCAGACTGTCTGCCACCACCATATGCTGCTGCGCAGCGGAATTTAAAAACTCCTGAAGCTGCATAAAATCCTCCAAAAATTATCAATATCCTAAACTATTCTACTCCAAAGGCCTGAGCCTGTCAACTCTGTTCCCGAAGGCCTCCGCCGGTTCAGAAAAGACTCATCTGATCCTGAACCCAGGATTCCTGCCGGGCCTCCGAAACCTGATCATCAGGACGAGCATGCCCAATCAGGAAAGGTGATGCCGGATCATGCAGACGCCCGTTCTCCAGTACTGCCTTGCGGTCGTAGTTGGCGTAGCAGTAGCGGCAGAAATGACGGCAGGTATTATAAGCTCCCAGATCACCGCCCAGCAGACAGCGGCATCCCTCCCGGGCCGACTGGGCCTGAAAAGGCACCTTCAGCCGGATGTCCCAGGCCTCTTCCAGCTTCTCTTTTGTCATGCAGCCGGAGGTATCGATACCGAATTTCGCCATATCCTCCCCTTCCAGGCAGGTATGCAGGCGGATGCCATGCTCCCGGCCGATCCGGCTAAAGGCTTCTCCGATGCGGTTTCTGTCTTCCTGAGTCACCGTCCTCACTTCCGGGAAGTTTTTCTTTGTCTTCTCATAAAGATCGATGAAGCTGATTACGCAGTGCTGCAGGGATCCCTCCAGAAAAGAGGCCATCTCTTCAAAGGCCCGGATGTGATAATCCACGCTGTATTTTTCGGAGATGAAAATCGGATCATACCGCCAGTAAACACAGGATGAGCCGATTTTCTCCGACAGAAGACGAACCGACTCCATTACCTGATGTTTGTCCGGAACCCCGGGCTCTATTTCTTTCCCATAGGGAGTAATGGTCACCATGAAGAACAGCCGGAATCTGCTCAGCTCATCCAGCCTCGCCAGCATGAGCTGAGGGTTCTTGGAGCAGAAAACCAGGCCATCCACCACGGAAGGGTCCAGCCGGTATCTGGTGACTCTCAGGGGCGCATAGGGACTGCGCACCAGGGCATAGCCTTCCCGGACGCGGTTATAAAACCAGTCGCTGAAAAACGCCGGAATATCAGTACGATTGCCGGAATTGATGATCATAGCCCATGCTCCTTTCTGCTCGGTAGAAACAAAAAAAGTCTCCCACAAAGTAGGAGACCCTTTTTTATGCGGATGACAGGACTTGAACCTGCATGACCTTGCGATCACTAGAACCTGAATCTAGCGCGTCTGCCAATTCCGCCACATCC
>CACZRP010000020.1 GCA_902783575.1 uncultured Eubacteriales bacterium | reverse complement strand
TATAAAATTTTAAAATTTGACAAAAAAATCCGCTAACCATGCGGGTTAGCGAGCTGTTTTCTATGTTCTGGGTGTCAAACTACCGAGAATGTGGACCAGATCGAAGGAAACCAGCGGGGAATTTAAGAGTATCTTAATTGCTATTGAAACCTCTTTGTGTTAAAATACGTCTATATGATGTGTATAAATCAGTTAACTAATACACGATATAGATTTCAGTACAAAGGAGAATGAGCAAATGAAGAAGAAAATATGGATAGGCGCCCTGATAGTGGTGGCTGTGGCAGCCATTGCGATTTTGGGCGTCTATTTGATTTCTAAAGGGAAAAACTCCAATCAGGCGGCGGATCCGGAAGCTCTGGATGGCTCCGAAATTTACTGCACCCGGATTTCTTCCCTGATGGGACTGGACTCCGGCACTCTGGGCATGAACCAGCGTTTTTCCGGTGTGGTGGAGCCCCAGAAAACCGTTAAGATTTCCCTGGAGAGTGAAAGAACCACGTCCGATGTCTTTGTGGAGGTGGATGACGAGGTCAAGGCGGGGGATCCCCTTTTCCGTTACGACACCGATGATCTGACCATGAAGGTGGAGCAGGGCAAGCTGGAGCTGGAGAAGCTGGAAAACAGCATCATCACTCAGCAGCAGCAGCTGGAAGAGCTCATTGAGCAGAGCGAGGACGCCTACGGCGATACCCTGCTGCAGTACACCATCCAGATTCAGGAAGCGGAAGTCAATATCAAGCAGACGGAGTACGACAGGGACGTCAAGAAGATGGAGATTGAGAAAAACCAGAAGGCCATCGATGACGCCATCGTCACCAGCCCCATCAACGGCATTATCCGATCCATCAACGAAACGCCCGTGGATAACGGCTACGGGGAAGTGGACAACAGCTTCATCACCATTATTGCCAACGGCGATTTCCGCATCAAGGGCCTGATCAACGAACAGAATGTGTACCAGATCAGCGTTGACACTCCCGTGACGGTCCATTCCCGGGTGGATTCGAATATTACCTGGCCCGGCAGCATCACGGAGATCGATACCTCCAATCCGGAAAGCGGAAACAATAACAACTATTTCGGCGGCGGCGGATCGGATGCCATGCTGCAGACCTCCCGCTATCCCTTCTATGTGCAGCTGGATCAGTATGAGGAGCTGATGATCGGTCAGCATGTTTACATCGAGATCGGCGGTGAGACCTTCGCGCCGGCCCACACCGAGGGCGTGTGGCTCTGGGACGGTTATTTCTTCTACGAGGATGACGATCCCACCCAGCCCTATGTCTGGAAAGAGAAGAACGGTAAAATTATCAAACAGAAGGTTACTCTGGGTGAGATGGATCCCGAAACCGGTGAGTATCAGGTGACGGAGGGTCTGACCCAGGAGGACGCCATTGCCTGGCCGGATGAGATGGTCACGGAAGGCGCAGCGGCCGTGATTATGGACTGAAAGGGTTCTGACTATGGTTAAGCTGGAAAATATAACGAAAAACTATCTCCAGGGCAAGATGGAGGTTCCTGTTCTGACCGACATTAACCTCCATGTGAAGGAGGGAGATTATGTGGCCATCATGGGTCCCTCCGGCTCGGGAAAGACAACACTGATGAATATTATAGGACTTCTGGATCTTCCCACCAGCGGCACCTACACGCTGGCAGGGGAGAACATGGAAGGCCGCCGGGAAAACGACCTGGCTGAGATCCGAAATCACACCATTGGCTTTGTATTTCAGCAGTTCAATCTGCTGCCCAAGGAATCCGCGCTTTCCAACGTGGCGCTGCCTCTGATCTATGCGGGCGTTCCCAAGAAGGAAAGAGAAGAGCGGGCCAGAAAAGCCCTGGAAAAGGTTGGCCTGGGAGAAAGGGTGACCTTCCGTCCCAATCAGCTGTCCGGCGGACAGCAGCAGCGGGTGGCCATTGCCCGGGCCATGGTGGGAGAGCCCAAGATTCTGCTGGCTGATGAGCCCACCGGCGCCCTGGATACCAAGGCCGGAATCCAGATCATGCAGCTGTTTCAGGAGCTGCACAAGGAAGGCGCTACCATTATCATGATTACTCATGAGATGGAAGTGGCGGAGTGCGCGGACAAGATTGTCATGCTCCGTGACGGCAAGATTCTGGAAGAGCATCCTGGCCGGGGTTATGTGCTGGAAGAGGTGGAGCAATGAAGAAAAAACGTGTATGGATCACGGTTCTGTCCGTGGTGCTGATAGCGGCCCTGGGCGCCGGCGGCCTCAGCTACGGGCTGAAGCACCGCAGCAAGGGTACGGCGGAAGTTTATCCGGTGAATATGATTTCCACCCAGAACTGGAATGATGACCGGAGCACTTATGGACAGGTTCAGACGGGTATGATCCAGCAGATCTACCTGGATGGATCTTCGGTTGTGAAAGAAGTTTTTGTTTCTGAAGGAGATCCGGTAAAAATCGGAGATCCGATTATTGCTTATGATACTACCATGTTGGAGCTGTCTCTGGAGCGCCAGCGGCTGGGCATCCAGTCGAAGGAATTGGCGCAGGAGCTTCTCATGAAGGAAATTGAGAAGTGGCATTCCTATGCGCCCTCCTATATCTCCCGGATTGATACCGGGGAAGGCACGGACAGCAGCGTACCCACTGAGCCGAACGTCAATCCCAGCGATGAGGATCATACGAACGATTCTCTGCCCGAGACAGATCCGCCTGGCGGCGGCACTGACACCAAGGATTCCAGTTCCCAGCCGGAATCGTCTTCCGAATCCTCGACAGAATCTTCTCCCGAGTCTTCTCAGGAGTCTTCCTCTGAATCTTCTCAGGAGTCTTCCTCTGAGTCCTCTCAGGAATCATCTTCTGAATCTTCTCAGGAATCCTCCTCTGAATCTTCCCAGGAGTCATCTTCTGAGCCCTCTTCGGAATCTTCCGGTGAATCCTCTTCGGAGTCTTCCAGTGAGTCTTCTTCGGAGTCTTCCAGTGAGTCTTCCTCGGAGTCTTCCAGTGAATCTTCTTCTGAATCCTCTAAACAGGAAGAGTCATCGGTCCCTGTGGAGCCCGAAAAGGATCCCACCAAGCCGGACAAGGATCTGGAGCCCGGCACCGTCATATTGATGGGCGGGGCTGGCACCAAGGAGGATCCCCTTCAGGCTGTGGTCTATCAGGGGGCCTGCGATTTAACGGCCGCCGAATTTGAAAAGGTCCGGGGCAAAGTGGTGCGGTTCTCCGTACAGACCAAACCCTCCTCGGAAAAGGCCAATGACAGCAAGGAAGTTTATGCTGTGCTGGCAGACCTGACAGCGGCGGAAGCGCTGGCCGAGGGAAGGATCTTCTCTCTGAAGGTGACCTTCCAGCAGATTCGAAGCACTGTTGGCGTTCTGACGGTATACCAGCTGAAATTCCCGGGAGCGGTGACCATTTTCTATCCGCTGCCCACCGGCACCCAGACGCTGGACATGAGCATCACCGGCGTCGGTGAAAACGCTGCCTATACCAAGAGCGTCAATGTGAGTGATATGAAGGCGGCCTTCGATATCGGACAAATCGGCGGACTGTTTGTGGAAACAGCCTCCGAGCCTGAACCTGAACGGGAGCCGGAACCCGAAGACAGTGTGATTCCCGAAGACTCTGAGCTTCCGGAGGAATCCGAGATCTCCGAAGAAAGTCTGGAGCCCATCCCGGAGCCCAACTACGATCCCGGCTATTCCTATGATGAAATCATCGCAAAGCTGAAAGAAAAAGAAGCGGAATATATTGAAAAATCCATCGACCTGAAGCTGGACAAGATCGAGTATCAGAAGGCTCAGAAGCAGTTTGAGTCTCTGACGGTGCGCTCCCAGGTGGAGGGCTATGTCAAGAGCGTCGGCAACCCTGAAGAGCTGATGGGCGGTCCTTATATTGTTCTTTCCGCTTCAGACGGCTACTTTGTTACCGGCACCATGAGCGAGCTGCAGATCGAGCAGGCCAAATTCGGACAGAACGTCATTATCAGCTCCTGGATGAGCGGCATGCAGTATACCGGCACCATTGTCAAGGTGGGCGACTATCCCATGGGCAGTGGCTATTACAACGGCAACGGCAATCCAAACGCGTCCTATTACGAGTTTACCGCCCGCATTGATGCCCAGCCCGGTGAGGAGCTTCAGCTGCAGAATGGCGAAGGCGTCGATATTAAGATTCTTCAGGAGACCCAGGTGGATGCTGAGAGCTTCTACATCCCCAACATGTACATCCGGACCGAGAACGGCGAGTCCTATGTCATGAAGCGGGGCGAGGACGGTCTGCTGGTGAAGCAGGTCATCGTCAAGGGCGGCAGCCTTTGGGGCAGCTATACGGAAGTCAAGGAAGGCCTGACGCAGGATGATTTTGTGGCCTTCCCCTACAGCGTCAGCGAGGGGATGGAGACCAAGGTCGTCGAAGGCTACGGCTTCTATTAAGGGGGTGAGAGTATGTTAGAAAATATCAGACTTTCATTCCAAGGCATCTGGTCCCATAAAATGCGGTCCTTCCTGACCATGCTGGGTATCATCATCGGTATCGCGGCTATTATTGCCATCGTGTCCACCATTCAGGGCACCAACGAGCAGATCAAGCGAAACCTCATCGGCTCCGGCACCAACACGGTGCGGATCCAGCTTTACAACGGATCCTATCCCATCGATCCCACCTATGAAACCATCCCGTCCACCATTCCGGTGATCAGCGAGGAAGTCAAGCAGCAGATCCTGGACCTGAAGGAAGTGAATGCCGTAACCCTGTATCATCAGAGGCAGGATTACAATGCCGTCTTCTATGTGGACACCACCGCGGCGGGCGCGAAGATTATCGGCGTGGACACCTCCTATCTCTCGGTATTCGGATACCGGATCGAGAAGGGAAGGGGCTTTTCACCCACGGACTACCGGCTCTGCCGCAAGGTGGCTCTGGTGGACCAGACCCTGGTGGATACCCTGTTTGACGGTGAAGATCCCATCGGCAAAACTGTCGAAATCCGGCAGGAGCCCTTCACGGTCATCGGCGTCGTCGGCTTGATGGATTCCTTCCAACCGGTGATCAAAACCATGGAAGATTACTATACCTACATGAATACTGAAAATGCCGGGATGGTGCTGATTCCCGACAGCGACTGGCCCATTCTCTATCAGTTTGACGAGCCCCAGAGCGTGGCGGTGCGGGCCGGATCCACCGATGACATGACCCAGGCCGGCAAGCAGACGGCGGATATTCTGAACAAGAATGCGGGCCTTTCTACGGAGGAAAGCCTCCCTGCCCAGGAGGAAACCGAGGATGCAGCTGAAGCCGACATCGCTGAAGGCGCCATGCTGGGAGGGGATACCTCAACGCAGCAGCTCAGATACCGCAGTGAGGATCTGCTGGAGCAGGCCAAGCAGCTGCAGAATCTTTCCAACTCCACCAACCAGATGCTGGTGTGGATTGCTTCCATTTCCCTGCTGGTGGGCGGTATCGGCGTTATGAATATCATGCTGGTATCCGTTACCGAAAGAACCAGGGAAATCGGTCTTAAAAAGGCCATCGGCGCCAAGAAGAGCATGATCCTCTGGCAGTTTCTGACGGAGGCCGCCGTGCTGACCTCCATGGGCGGAATTCTCGGCATTGCCCTGGGTCTGGTGCTGGCCCGGGTCATCGCCACCCTGAACGGAACCATTTCGGTAATCAGTGTGCCGGCCATCATCATAGCTGTGGGATTCTCTATGGTGATCGGTGTTATCTTTGGTCTGCTGCCTTCCATTAAAGCAGCAAATCTGAATCCCATTGATGCCTTGAGATATGAGTAAAACTGTAGTATAATAGTTAAGGTTTTACTAATTTGAAAGGATCGGAGAGTACTGATGGCAAAGATCATTCGCACAGTTCTGGATTCCCTGCCCTTTGGGGATGACAAGAATGATTACGGACTCCATGAGAAGGTAAGCAACAAGGTGCCCGAGGGCGTCAGCAATAAAGCCCTTTACGGGGACATTGTCAAAATTGCCTGGCCTTCCTTTGTGGAGCTGATGCTGACACAGCTGACCTCCATGGCGGACCTCATGATGGTGGGGCGGCTGGGACCCTGGGCTCTGACTGCGGTGGGTCTGACCACCCAGCCCAAGTTCCTGCTGATGACCATGTTTATGGCCATGAACGTCGGTGCCACCGCCATGGTGGCCCGTTACCGCGGCGCGGGAGAGCAGGAGAAGGCCAACAATATCATGAGGCAGGCCCTCATGATGACCCTGCTGTTTGCGCTGATCTCTTCGGTTCTGGGATATATCTTCGCGAAGCCCATGGTTATCTTCATGGGAGCTCAGGACGCGGAATCCTTAAACGGCGCTGTGGTCTATCTGCAGATCCAGATGCTTGGTTTCGTGTTCATGGCTTTGACATCCACCATTACCGCAGCTCTTCGGGGTGTCGGTGATTCCAGGACGGCCATGATCTACAACCTCACCGCCAACGTGGTGAACGTCATTCTGAACTATGTGTTGATTTACGGCCATTTCGGATTCCCGGCCATGGGCGTGGCGGGTGCCTCCTGGGCCACCATCATCGGCCAGTTTGTGGCCTTCGTCTATGCTGGTCTGTATATCATGTTCGGCCGCCGGTACCTGCATCTGTCCTTCCGGGACAGCTTCAAGCCGGATCTGCCGGAGCTTAAGAAGATCATTGATATCGGTATTCCCAGTATGATTGAGCAGCTGGTGATGCGGGCCGGCATGATTATCTATGCCAAGACCGTTGCCTCTCTGGGCACCATTGCCTATGCGACTCATCAGGTATGCATGAACATTCAGGCCCTGTCCTTTATGAATGGCCAGGCCTTCGCCGTGTCCGCCACCTCTCTGGTGGGACAGAGCCTTGGACGGCGCCGCCCGGATATGGCTCAGGCCTACTGCAGCCGGACCCAGCGTATCGGCTTCGCTGTGGCGGTGCTCATCGCTGTTGCCTTCTTCTTCTTTGGCAGCCAGATCGTGTGGCTCTACAACGATGACCCCCAGATCGTCGATCTGGGCGCGTCCATCCTGAAGCTGGTGGCCTTCATGCAGCCCCTGCAGTCCTCCCAGTTCATTCTGGCCGGCGGACTTCGCGGAGCCGGTGATACCAGAGCCACGGCCATCATCACCTTTATCACGGTGCTGCTGGTGCGTCCCGGTATTGCCATGCTGCTGATTTATGTGTTCCATTGGGGACTGGAGGGAGCCTGGATCGCGTTGGTGGCTGATCAGCTGCTGCGAACGATTCTGGTCTTTGCCCGTTATCAGTCCGGCAAGTGGAAGAATGCCAAATTAAAAGCGGCCCAGAAAGCCGCCTGATCGTTCTGTGAATCTAAATGCAAGGGCTGCAGCAGGAAATCCTGTTGCAGCCCTTTTTTAAATGCTTTTTTGGACCTGTCAGGGCAGCCTTATTGCTTGCCCTCATAAATCACCGTGGCGTTATATTTCTCGGCCAGAGCCCGGCCGGAAGCTTCATCCATCAGGAAGACGGCGGTGGAAAGCAGATCCGCCATGGCGGAATCATCGCAGATAATTGTCACGGAGTGGTGGAGTGTGCAGGGGTAGAGGGTATCGGGATCAATAATGTGATGATACCGGACACCATCGACTTCTATATAGCGCTGATAATCGCCGCTGGTGACTACGCAGCCGCCGCTGAGCTTCACGGTATCAGAATAGGAGCCGTCCGCGGCGGCGGGGTCCTGGATTCCTACCACAAATTCGTCCCGGCCGGTGCCCAGTGGAGCGCCGTGAACGCAGATATTGCCGCCCAGAGAGAGCAGATAGTTTTCGATACCCTGGGAAGCCAGGTAATCCATGGCCAGATTGCCTGCGTAGCCCTTGGCCAGGGCGCCCACATCCAGGGAGGCCAGGGGATCCAGAATCCTGGCGGTGGAAGCGGCTTCATCCAGAACCAGAGCATCCATGCTCACATGATCTGAAGCGGCCAGCAGGTCCTCTTCCTCCGGCAGAACACCTGCATCCCGGGCTTCGTGCCAGAGGCTTGTCAGAGAACCGATCATCACATTCACTTTGCCGTCACTGATTTCATAGGCCTGCTGACAGAAGGAAAGAAACTCCATCTGCCGGGCAGACATTTTCACCGGAGAGCGGCCGGCGGCATCGTTCAGGGCCTTGAAACTGGCAACATCCGGATAGGTATCGTAAATATCCGTCTCCTGATGAAAGGTCAGCAGCAGCTCATACAGCTCTTTCCGGACCTGTTCTGTCTGCTCCTCGGAGCAGCCGTACAGCGTTAGAGAAGTGATGGTATCAAACAGGTCATAATATTCAATGGTGCGTTTCTCGGCCCTGGCCTGACAGCCCGTGGCCGACAGAAGAAGAGAAACAGCCAGCAGGAAAACAGCCAGGGATCGCAGAACTTTCACTAAAGAAAGACTCAACGTATTTAAACCTTTAGTCATCGGCAGAACCTCCCCGGCTGACGTCAACGGCGTTGCCACCAGTGTTCCCTTCGGCAATACCGAAGGAATGATGAAGGGCGGGCAGCAGCAGGCGCAGCAGGGCGCCGGTGAGGGAGCCCATGATCAGCCCGCTGATCAGAAGCACAGGCACGTAGGCCAGAAAGCTGTGGGAAATCATGAAATAAACCCCGATGAGCTGTCCCAGATTGTGAGCCACAGCGCCGCAGATACTGAGAAACAGGTAAGAGAAGCCCCGGCCCGGCCGGACTTCAGCCTGAGCCTTCTTTGTGCTTGCACCGGGCAGACGGTTCAGCCGGCCAACCCGGGAAAGGAGTGCCATGACGCCGCAGGAAATGACGCCTCCCAGCAGGGAGAGCAGGCCAGCAATGGTGCCCCGGGTCAGAAAAACAAAGCCGCCCTTCAGCACCGCCATCAGAAAGCCCTGGGGAACGCCGATAAAGAACAGGGTATACATGGTAATAATATTGCTTAGTCCCAGCTTCACTCCGGGAGGCTGGAAAGGCAGGGGCGGAATCAGATGCTCCAGATAGGCCATGACTATGGACAGGGCAAACAGCAGGGCTGTGCGGGTAAGGACCCTGGTTTTTGGCTGACTCATGGCAGTCTCCTTCCTGTCACCGCATCCGGCGCGTCGGAGCTGTCCTGAGGAATCCTCACCATGAGCCGGTGGGGCAGGCACAGAGCATATTCCCCCGGACGGGAGATATAGCCCGTGTGAACACAGGTCTGATCGGGACAATCGGAAGAAAGAAAGCGGATCCGTCCGTGATTGACCTCCAGCTCGATTTCAGGCACCTCTTCCAGACGGATGACCCGGTCCATGGACAGATCCACCTGGCTGATCAGCCGGGAGTCAAGGTAGATTTCCGCCTTTCCTCCCTGGCCCCGGAAAGAGAGGACAAGCCAAAAAAGACCGGCCGCCGCCAGCAGGCCCGCCATCAGCCAGAAATCCTTCTTTTCCAGAAATCGCCGTTCCATCGTCAATTCTCCCATCAGCTAAATATCGATGCTCTCAAGTTCTTCGCCAGCCCGTCAGCAAAAAATCATTCTCCAGTATAGACCAAAAGTATGAAAAACTCAAGGAGAAGGGTCAGGGATGGCTGAGATTTTGTCAGAATGGTGGTTTTCTTTGTCTGTAAACTATGATACAATAACTCAATCTGTAAATCAAAGAACGGAGGATATATATGATGGTTACTATTACGATGAAAAACGGAAAGCAGATCAAAATCGAGCTTTATCCCGAGTACGCTCCCATTACTGTCAAGAACTTCACTGACCTGGTAGAGAAAGGCTTCTATAACGGACTGACCTTCCACCGCATCATCAGCGGCTTCATGATCCAGGGCGGATGCCCCGAAGGCACCGGCATGGGCGGCCCCGGATATCATATCAAAGGCGAATTCGCAGCCAACGGCGTGAACAATCCCCTGAAGCATACCCGCGGCGTGATTTCCATGGCCAGAGCCTACGCTCCCGATTCCGCCGGCAGCCAGTTCTTTATCATGCATCAGGACGCTCCCCATCTGGATGGCCAGTATGCCGCCTTCGGCAAGGTGGTGGAAGGCATCGAAGTGGTGGATGAGATCGCCGCGGTGGATACCGATTATTCCGACCGTCCCCTGGAGCCCCAGATCATGGAGAAGGTAGAGATTACTGAATAAAATGACATTTGAACAACTGAACATCGATGAGGATCTGCTTCAGGCAGTCAGGGATCTGGGCTATGAAAGTCCCACGCCCATTCAGGAGGCCTCCATCGAGAAGCTGCTCAAGGGCTACGACCTGATCGGGCAGTCCCGCACCGGCACCGGCAAGACCGCGGCCTTCGGAATTCCGCTGATTGAGCTGATCGATCCTGATGAGCGTTTTCTTCAGGCTCTGGTGCTGTGTCCCACCCGGGAGTTGTGCATGCAGGTGGCTGAGGAGCTCAGAAAACTTCTGAAGTACAAGGCAGGCATCCGCGTGGTGCCCCTTTATGGCGGACAGCCCATCGCCCATCAGATCACCGACCTGAAGAAGGGAGCCCAGATTGTGGTGGCTACCCCCGGCAGGTTCATTGACCATCTGCGCCGCCATACCCTGAAGACGGATCAGGTGCAGATCGCCGTACTGGATGAAGCGGACGAAATGCTCAGCATGGGATTCAAGGAAGACATCGACATAATCCTGGGACAGCTTCCCGTACCCCGGCAGACGGTGCTTTATTCCGCCACCATGCCGGAGGATGTGGCTGCCATCGCTCAGGAATACATGGAGGATCCGGTAAGGATTCATGTGGGCCAGGACGATCCCCTGACGGTGGATTCGGTGGAGCAGGCCTATTTTGAGCTGCGCCCCGGCCAGAAGCTGGAAGCGCTGCTTCGTCTCCTGCTCATGGAGCAGCCGGATAAGGCCATTATCTTCTGCAATACAAAGAAGCGGGTCAGCGACCTGGCGGACCAGCTGAAGGATGAGAAGCTTCCCGCCGAGGGACTCCACGGAGACCTGAAGCAGGTGCAGCGGGATCTGACCATGCGCCGCTTTAAAAACCGGGAGATCAAATATCTGGTGGCCACGGATGTGGCTGCCCGGGGCCTGGATATCTCCGATGTGGACCTGGTGGTGAACTACGACCTGCCCGAGGATGAGGAAATCTATGTTCACCGCATCGGCCGTACCGCCAGAGCCGGGAAAACCGGCCGGGCCTACAGCTTTGTGTCCGAGCGGGAGCTGGGAAGGCTGAAGGAAATTGTTTCCTTCACCGGCGCCGAGGTTCAGCCCAGGAAAATCCCATCCCTGCAGGAGCTGCAGGAAGCAAAGAAGGAACGGCTGCTGAACGAGGTCCGCCTGATTCTTCGGGAAAACGCTTCCGGCGCTTCGGCCTTCAGCTTCGGGCGCAGCGGCAAATACAGCCAGAATATCCGCCAGCTGATGGAGGAGGGTTATCAGCCCGAGGACATTGCTGCGGCTCTTCTGATCCGGATGATGTATTCCGAGGGAGAACAGAAGGACAGCCTGAAGGGATCGGCCCCCACCGCCAGAGCAGGCAAGGATGAAACCATGGTCCGGCTGTACCTGAACCTGGGTAAAAAACAGAAAATCAAGGTCAAGGATATCATGTGGGCCATGCAGGAGAAGTGCGGCATCAATGCGAATCTCCTGGGCCGAATTGATCTGATGGAAACCTTCACCTATCTGGAGATTCCATCCTCACTGGCCTCCGGGGCCATTAAGGAGCTGGATGGCTTCAGCCTCAAGGGTCACAGAATGCATGTAGAGATCGCTAAAGAAAACTGAATCATAAACACTGAATCATAGACCAAAAGACATGAGTGTGAATCAAAACCTTCACCTTCATGTCTTTTTTTCATTTTTAAATTTGCCTCTGATAACTTTCTGAATAGTACAAATGCTATAAATACTTAACATGTTTGATACTGTACAGTATGTCATAATTCTATTATGATCAACAAAAAGCCACATTTGGAGGTATAGTGATGATGCAAAACATGATTGATTTTTCACTTTTGGGAATCCATGTCAAAAAGCGGAGGCTGGAACGGAACCTGACCCAGGAGGGCCTGTCCCGGTGCGTCAACTGCTCGGTAACCCACATCAGCAGGATAGAGAACGGCAAGCCGGTGGGGATCGAGACCCTGGTCAGACTCTGCTCCTATCTGAACATCAGCATGGATGATGTCCTGGGCATCAGCTACTATGACATGCCCGTCAAAAGAGAGACCCTCAGCATGCTGATGGGATACACGGAAGAAGAGCAGGAGCTGGCGGTGTTCCTTCTGAGAAACATTTTCCTGACCCTGGAGATGCAGAAGGAGATGAGCCGGGGCAAAAGCCTGGAGGATATCTGCCGGAAAATGCATATTAACGTCCAGGAAGCAACGCCCATCACCCTGTATCCATTGCAGAGGAAGCTGTTCCGCAAACCTGCGTCCTCTGCACAGACAGCAGCGGAGGAAGTAATTCCGCTGCCTTCCGGTGCGGAGACACCCTCTGAAACCTCCGATGCGGAGCAAACCGGAAAAAGGAAAAAGAAAACCAAAAAGTAATCATTCAGGGGTGCATAGACGGTCAAATCGCCGAAAAAGGGCTAATTCAGCCGAAAAGGTTGAAATGAAGCCCTTTTTGATTGTATAATAGTCAATTATCCGGAAGTATATTTTTATAGTTTTTAACATTATCGGCAGATCAGAGGTATATCTATGGACCCTTTATATAACACCCTAATCGAGACCATTCAGAAATATCATCCTTCCACAGATCTTTCCAAGATCCAGGAAGCCTATCTGATGGCGGAAAAAGCCCATGAGGGGCAGCTGCGCCAGTCCGGCGAGCCTTATATTATCCATCCTCTGAACGTGGCCATTATCCTGGCCCAGCTGGAATTGGACCTGGAAACCATTGAGGCAGGCCTTCTGCACGACGTGGTGGAGGATACCTCCGTCTCGCTGGATGATATCCGCAGCTCCTTCGGCGAAGAGGTGGCGGAGCTGGTGGATGGCGTGACCAAGCTGAAACAGCTGAAATACCGCACCACTGACAAGCAGGAGATCCAGGCGGAAAACTACCGCAAAATGTTCCTGGCCATGGCCAAGGATATCCGCGTCATACTGATCAAGCTGGCGGACCGCCTGCACAATATGCGCACCCTGGAGTACAAGGAACCCGCCAAACAGAAGGAAAAAGCCAGAGAAACCCTGGATATCTATGCCCCCATTGCCGAGAGACTCGGTATCAGCAAGATCAAGGTCGAGCTGGATGATCTGTGTCTGAAATACCTGGAGCCTGAGCAGTACAAGGAGCTCACCAGGCTGATTCATGAAAAGCTCTCCACCCGGGAGAAATATATCGAGGATATCGTTACGGATATCAAGGCCAAGCTGGATGAGCTGGGTATCAGGGCCACGGTGTACGGACGGCCCAAGCACTTCTTCAGCATCTATAAGAAGATGGTCACCAAGACCAAATCCCTGGACCAGATTTACGACCTGCTGGCGGTGCGGATTATTGTGGACACGGTGAAGGACTGCTATGGTTCCCTGGGTATCGTTCACGATATGTATACCCCCATGCCGGGCCGCTTCAAGGACTATATCGCCATGCCCAAGTCCAACATGTACCAGTCCCTGCATACCACCCTGATGGGCCCCGGCGGATCCCCCTTTGAGGTGCAGATCCGTACCTGGGAAATGCACCGCACCGCGGAATACGGCATCGCCGCCCACTGGAAATACAAGGAGGGCAAGACCGGTCCCAACGACACCTCCGAGTTGGAGAAGATGAAGTGGCTGCAGAAGATTCTGGAATGGCAGCAGGACCTGTCCGATAACCATGAATTTATCGATACCCTGAAGGATGATCTGAACATCTTCAAGGAGAATGTATACTGCTTCACCCCCGGCGGCGAGGTCATCACCATGCCCTCGGGAGCCACGGTGGTGGACTTTGCCTACCAGATCCACAGCGCGGTGGGCAACAAGATGGTGGGCGCCCGGGTGAACGGAAGGATTGTTCCCCTGGATACGGTGCTGGAGAACGCGGACCAGGTGGAGATTATGACCTCCCAGAACTCCAAGGGTCCCAGCGCCGACTGGCTGAATATCGCCAAAACCTCCCAGGCCAGAAATAAAATCAATCAGTGGTTCCGCAAGGAGCAGAAGCAGGAGAACGTTACCAAGGGCAAAGAGCTGATTGACCGCTACATCAAAATGAAAGGCCTGCCGGATTCCCATGAGCTGATGGTTCCGGACTGGATGGAAATCGTCCAGCGCAAATACGGCTTCAAGGACTGGAATTCCGTGCTGGCGGCCATCGGCTTCGGCGGACTGAAGGAAGGCCAGGTGGTGAACCGCCTTTACGAGGAATACAAGAAGCAGAGAGCAAAGGAGATCACCGACGAGGACCTCACCGAACAGATCAACGACCAGAGCGCATCCGCCCGGAAGAACCACGAGGCAAAGGTCCAGAAGGGCCGCAGCGCCATTATTGTCAAGGGTCTGCAGGATGTGGCCGTGCGTTTCTCCCGCTGCTGCAACCCCGTGCCCGGAGACGAGATCATCGGTTATGTGACCCGGGGAAGAGGCGTTTCCATACACCGCACCGACTGCCCGAATATCGTCAATATGCCCCAGGATGAGCGGGAGCGGCTGCTGGAGGCCGAGTGGGCCGGCAAGACCGCCGAAAGCGGCACCTTCGTATCCAGCCTGCAGCTCATCACCATAGACAAGAAAGGCCTGCTGATGGAGATCAGCTCCGTCATCAGCCATCTGGATATCAACATCCATGCCCTGACAGCCAAGAGAACCAAGGACGGCAACGACAACATCTTCATGATCAGCGTGGAGATCAATGACCGTTCCCAGCTGGAGCAGCTGGTCAGCAAGCTGCAGCAGGTCCAGGGCGTATATGAAGTCATCCGTACCTGAAAGTGAGTCACTAATATGCGAATTGTCATACAGCGGGTCCGCTCCGTGGCCCTGACCGCCGACGGAGAGCCCTTCGATCAGATGGACGCCGGCATTCTGGCCATGGTGGGCATCGAGAGCGGCGACAACAATGAGAAGGTCTTTGCCTACATGCTGGATAAGCTGGTGAATCTGAGAATCTTCGAGGATGAGCAGGGCAAGATGAATCTCTCCATCAAGGATCAGGGGCTGGGCCTGTTCATTGTTTCCAATTTTACCCTGTACGGCGACTGCCGCCACGGAAGAAGGCCCAGCTATTCCTCCGGAGCCCCGGTGGATGAGGCGGCCGGCATCTATGAAAGCTTTGTCAGTTACGCCAGAGCCCACGGCGGAGTGGAGATCCATACCGGCCTGTTCCAGGCGGATATGCAGATCAATACCCACCTGGACGGACCGGTCACCCTGCTGCTGGACAGCGATAAGGTGTTCTGATGGATCAGTTTGTTTTAATATGCCCGGAGAAGCATTTTTACGAGTTATCGACGCTGATCCGGGAATTTTTTCCGTTATGCGAGGTCCTTCCCAGGAGGGCCGAGGGAAGAGGCGGCTTAGTCCTGACGGAGGATGAGACCGCCGGAGAGCTCTACGATGAAACGGGAAAGGTCCTTTATTCCCGGAGGGTGGATGAGACCTTCGACAACTATCAGGGAGAGGCGTCCAAGAACCGGGCCAAGCTGGTGATCTACCGGCTGATGGCGGACTATCTGGAGCAGGAGGGCCTGCCCTGGGGGATTCTGACAGGGGTCAGACCCACCAAGATAGCCTATGCCTATCTGGAGCAGGGTCTTTCGGTGCCGGACATTATCCGCATCCTCACGGACCATTATCTTCTGAGACTGGACAAAGCCGTTCTCTGCGCCAAGGTGGCCTTTGCGGAGCGGCGGCTCATGGAGGATCAGAGGGGCGAGGATGTCAGCATCTATGTGGGCATTCCCTTCTGTCCCACCAGGTGCTCCTACTGCAGCTTTATCAGCAGCGATTCCCGGGCCTTTCAGAAATACTCCGAGGCGTACCTTACGGCGCTCATTAAGGAAATCCGGGAGGCGGGCCCTGTGCTTTCCGGCCGGAGGATCCGTTCCTTCTACATGGGAGGCGGAACGCCCACCACCCTGGAGCCGGACCAGATGAAGCGGCTCCTTAGTGAATGCGAAGCGGCGTTCCATATCAGCGGTCTGAAGGAAGTGACGGTGGAGGCGGGACGGCCGGATACCATCACCCTGGAGAAGCTGCAGGTACTGAAGGAAGCCGGCGTGGGTAGAATTTCCATCAATCCCCAGACCATGGTGCAGGAAACCCTGGACAGGATTGGAAGGAAGCACACGGTACAGCAGGTGGAAGAGGCCTTTGCCCTGGCCCGGTCCCTGGACCATTTCATTATCAACATGGATCTGATTCTGGGCCTGGAAGGTGAGGGCATGGAAGAGGTGGAAACCACCATGAAGGCCGTCAGCCGGCTGAAGCCGGACAACCTGACGGTGCATACCCTGGCGGTGAAACGCTCCTCCCGTATGAACGAAGAAGGGGACGGAGCGAAATATCTCAAGGAAAACCCGCTGGCTCTGGCGGAGCTGATGGACCGGATGATCCGGCTGTCTGCGGATACCGCCCGCAGTCTGGGCCTGTTTCCCTATTACATGTACCGGCAGAAAAACATGGCCGGAAACTTTGAAAATGTGGGCTACGCCCGGGCGGGTACCGAGGGCATCTACAATATCGAGATTATGGAGGAAAGGCAGTCCATCGCCGCCTTCGGAGCCGGAGGGGTGAGCAAGGTCTATACCCCTGCCGAAAACCGGATCGAAAGAGTTCCCAACGTCAAGGGAATTGAGCAGTATATTTCAAGGATCGATGAAATGATACAGAGAAAAAAGGAGGGCTTTTGTCAACATGATCGATGAACAGCCTCAGGAAGAGAGAATCTTCAGCCCCCTGGCGGAGCGCATGAGAAGCGACTATTTTACTGTTGCCGAGAATTTCAAAGAAGCCTGGACCCTCATGAAATCCCGCTTCAGCTATTATGTGTTCCTGGCGCTGCTGGTGTACCTTCCCATACAGATCGTCCTTCAGTACCAGGTCAGCCTTCTGGATCTGACGGTGGAGGCGCCGGAGCTTCTGATGGCCCAGATGGCCAAGCTGGGAATTGTGCAGCTGGTGATGACGCTGCTGGAGGAAGTGGCCATCCTGGTGATCGCCGTGATCTGCGCGCTGTGGATCGATGAGAACCAGATGGAAACCAAAACCTTCTCCGCCATCTTTTACCGGGGAATCCGTATGTGGCCAAGGGCCATCGTCACCCTGATTCTGGTGGCGCTGGGTGCCGTGGTCAGCATTTCCGCCATGTCGATCTTTGTGATCATACCGCTGCTGGGCCTTCTGGTGATTCCCGGCGTCCTGCTGGTGGCGATCCTGCTGGTGATGCTTCAGAGCTGCACCGGTACGACGGCCGCCCTGAGGGCAAGGATGGGTTTTGATAATATCCGGTATGTC
The DNA here is from genome assembly GCA_902783575.1 of uncultured Eubacteriales bacterium. Classification (GTDB taxonomy): domain Bacteria; phylum Bacillota; class Clostridia; order Lachnospirales; family Bianqueaceae; genus RUG760. The sequence continues at coordinate 45,679 of CACZRP010000020.1, read as the reverse complement.
TTTTTCGTACTGAAGGGCCGGATGTGGCAGACGCTGGGCATCTTCGCCCTGATTACCGTGCTGACCGGCGTGCTGCAGATGGGGCTTTCCCTGGCCCTGTCCAACATCTTCGACTTCATCACCCAGCCGGTGGTTTCCATGGCGCTGCAGGTGGTAATATCCACCATGACCTCCATCATCACCATGTATGGCTACACGGTGGGTGCCCTGGTCTTTATGGGAGCGGAATACAGGAAAGAGAAACTATTGACAGAGAACCAGTAAATCGTGTATAATCTTGATTTAGGTTTGTCTGTATTTAGGAATACATTTGACATTTATTCTCCAGGAGGAATATACAATGAGTAAAGTTGAAAATTTAGGCGGTTCCATGGTTAAGCTGACCCTCGAGATCAGCCCCGAAAAGTTCGAAAATGCCATCCGTACCGTTTATAACAAGCAGAAGAAGCAGATTTCTATCCCCGGCTTCCGTAAGGGCAAGGTTCCTTATCAGATGGTCGTTCGCGCATATGGCAAAGAAGTTTTTTACGAAGATGCCCTGAATGAGGTTCTGCCTGATGAGTATCAGCAGGCCGTAGAGGAGAACAACCTCGATGTTATGTCCCGTCCCAACGTGAATGTAGATCGTATCGACGAGGGACAGCCTGTTGTGGTTACCTGCGAAGTCGCCATCAAGCCTGAAGTTACCCTGGGTGAGTACAAAGGTCTGAAGAAGGACCAGGCTCCCGTGGAAGTAACCGAGGACGATGTGAAAGAAGAGCTGGACCGCGTGGCAAAGAGAAATGCCCGTACCATCGAGATCACCGACCGTGCCGTTGAGGACGGAGACAATGTCAATATCGACTATGCAGGAACCATCGATGGCAAGGCCTTCGACGGAGGCACCGCCCAGGGTTATGATCTGAAGATCGGATCCCACAGCTTCATCGACAACTTCGAAGAGCAGCTGATCGGCCACAGCATCGGCGAAGAGCTGGATGTCAATGTGACCTTCCCCGAGAACTATCATGCCGCTGACCTGGCCGGCAAGCCCGCTGTATTTGGCGTTAAGATCAACAGCATCAAGGCTGAAGAGCTTCCCGAGATCGATGACGAATTCGCCAAAGATGTTTCCGAGTTCGACACCCTGGAGGAGTACAAGGAAGATCTGAAGAAGACCATCACCGAGCGCAAACAGAAACAGGCTGAGAGCGAGCTGAAGAACAAGCTGCTGGATCAGGTTGTTTCCGCTTCCACCATGGATATGCCCAAGGCCATGGTTGACGAGCAGTGCGATCAGATGATCAACGAATATGCCCAGACCCTTCGCTATCAGGGAATGGATATGAACCAGTATATGAAGTATACCGGCACCACCATGGAGAGCCTGGTGGCTTCCGTTCGTCCCGAAGCTGAGAAGAGACTGAAAGAGAACCTGGTTCTGGAAGCCATTGCCAAGGCGGAAGGCGTAGAAGCCTCCGACGAGGATGTGGAGAAGGAACTGGAGAATATGGCAAAGATGTACGGCATGGAGCTGGATCAGATCAAGAATGCCATCGGCGAGAGCGAAATCAAGAATATCAAAGCAAACCTGCTGAACACCAAAGCGCTGGATCTGCTGGTAGCGAACGCCGTAGACTGAACCGGAAATTAACAGACAATCACCGGAGAGCATCCCTGCTTTCCGTCCGGCCCGGTAGGCTTTCCTTCCGGGCCTGTGTTTTTTATCACCCATGATCTAGAGAAAGGAGAAAGAAGATGAATCCTCAGATCAAAAACGCATTAGTTCCTGTCGTCGTGGAAGAAACCAGCCGCGGCGAACGTTCTTTCGATATTTATTCCCGTCTGCTGAAGGAGAGAATCGTGCTCCTGTGTGACGAGGTCAATGATGTGACCGCTTCCCTGGTGGTGGCGCAGCTGCTGTTCCTGGATTCTGAAGATCCCACCAAGGATATTCAGCTGTACATCAACAGCCCCGGCGGCTCCGTAACCGCAGGCTTGGCCATCTACGATACCATGCAGCTGGTTCGTGCTGACGTGTCCACCATCTGCATGGGCATGGCTGCCAGCATGGGCGCCTTCCTGCTGGCCGGCGGCACCAAGGGCAAGAGATATGTCCTTCCCAACGCGGAAGTCATGATCCATCAGCCCTCCGGCGGATCCCAGGGCCAGGCCACGGATATCAAAATCCAGGCTGAGCACATTCTGGCCATGAAGGAGCGCCTGAACCGGATCCTTGCTGAGAACACCGGCAAGCCCATTGAAGTGATCGAAAAAGACACGGACCGCGACAACTGGCTGACAGCAGAAGAAGCGGTAGCCTATGGCCTGGTTGATGAAATCATCAGCAAAAAGAAATAATAGAAAAGAGTAACCTTATGCCTTCAAGAATGGACGACCGTAAACGGATCAGCTGTTCTTTCTGCGGAAAGGGGCAGGATCAGGTCAAGCGCCTCATTGCCGGCAACGGCGTATTCATTTGTGATGAATGCGTTCAGCTGTGCGCCGATATCATCGAGCACGAGTTCTCCGAGATGGACGATCAGTTCTACGCGGCTGATTTCATGACTCCCAAGGAGATCAAGGGCTATCTGGATGAGTATGTTATCGGTCAGGACGCGGCCAAGAAAGCCCTTTCCATTGCCGTTTACAATCATTATAAACGCACCCAGGTGCGTGACAAGATCGAAGATGTAGAGCTGCAGAAGAGCAACATCCTGCTGATTGGTCCCACCGGTTCCGGCAAGACCTATCTGGCGCAGACCCTGGCCAAGATTATCAATGTTCCCTTTGCCATCGCGGATGCTACCACGCTGACAGAGGCCGGCTATGTGGGTGAGGATGTGGAAAATGTCCTCCTGAAGCTGATTCAGGCCGCGGATTTTGATATCGAGCGGGCTGAACACGGCATCATCTATATCGATGAAGTAGATAAGATTGCCAGAAAGTCTGAAAATCCCTCCATCACCCGGGATGTCTCCGGTGAAGGAGTTCAGCAGGCGCTGCTGAAGATTCTGGAGAGTACCGTGGCCAACGTGCCGCCCAATGGCGGAAGAAAGCATCCCCAGCAGGACTTCCTGCAGATCGATACCACCCATATCCTGTTTATCTGCGGCGGAGCCTTTGATGGTCTGGAGAAGATCATCAAGAACCGCACCAACCAGAAGGTCATGGGCTTCAATCTGTCCGGCATGCCTGCCAAGACCCAGAAGGAGCAGGATGCGGATATTCTCCATGAGATTCAGCCTCAGGATCTGATCAAATTCGGCCTGATTCCCGAGTTTGTCGGCCGTCTTCCTGTGGAAGTGGCCCTGGATCCTCTGGACGAGGATGCCCTGGTGCGGATTCTGAAGGAGCCCAAGAACTCCCTGGTGAAGCAGTATCAGGCTCTCTTCTCCCTGGATAATGTGGAGCTTGTATTCACGGATGAGGCTCTGCTGGAAATGGCCCATCAGGCCACCGAAAGAAAAACCGGTGCCCGCGGACTGAAATCCATTATGGAGAACGCTCTGCAGGATCTGATGTTTGAGATTCCCTCCATTGACAACGCTGTCCGGGTTACCATTACCAAGGAGCTGGTTAACGGAACAGGGGAAGCCATCATCGAATATGGCGAATCCCGGGAACGCAAAAAGAGAGACAACATCTCCGAAACCACCGAAAACGATCCCAGAAAAGGAAAGAAGAAAGCATGAGCGAAACCGGTAAAAAAACGATCTGGAGAAGGGGAGTGAAGGCGGCTTTGTCTGCCGTCTGCGGGAATGTCAGGCAGTTTCCGGAAGAGTCCCTCCCGGAAATCGCTTTTGCCGGCAAATCCAATGTAGGTAAATCTTCCCTGATTAATTCTCTGCTGGGCAGAAAGGGCACAGGCAGAAACGGCCTGGCCAGAACCAGCGCGGTGCCGGGAAAAACCCGGACCATCAACTGGTTCGACATCGATCAGAGTCTGTACTTTGTGGATCTCCCCGGCTACGGCTACGCCAAGATTTCCAAGGCGGAGCAGGCCCGCTGGGGCAAGGTCATCGAAACCTATCTGTCCCGGAGAAATACCCTGAAGGCTGTGCTTTTGCTGGTGGATATCCGCCACGAGCCCGGCGAAAACGACCTCATGATGATGGACTGGCTCCGGCATTATGAGGTTCCCACCCTGGTGGTGGCCACGAAGGCGGATAAGATTACCCGCAATCAGCTGCCTCATCAGAAGAAAATTCTGGCCCAGGCGCTGGGAGTGAAGAGCTCGGAAATCCTTCCCTATTCTTCTCTGAACAAAACCGGCAGAGAGGAGCTGTGGAAGGCCATAGAGACCATCAGCGGCCTTGTTCCTGAGCCGGAAACGGCTGAGGAGGAACCCCGTCCGGCTGATGAATCAACTGTTTAGGAGGCCCTATGGATCTTCAGTTATCGGAAAGCAAGCTGATCCTTCTGTATGTGATCGCCGAAAGAGAAAACATTGCTGAAACGGATCTGATCGATTTTGTCATATACCGCATGTATATGGACTATTTCACGACCCAGAGCTGCATGGACGAGCTGGAAGAACAGGGCCTGGTGGTTAAAATCAAGTCAAAAACAGACGGAGGCTTCTATTACACCCTTCTTCCCGAGGGAGATGAGGTGGTGAAGCTGTTCCGCAACCGCATTCCCCACAGCATCCGCGAGGATATCCGTACCTACGCCAAGGATTCCCTTCTCAGAAGCTCGCCTCTGATGGGCACCGAGGCAGCCATTAAAGCGCAGGATGAATCCCACTTTGATGTGACCTGCCAGATCCTGGACAACGACCGTCCGGTGCTGTCCTTTGTCATGACGGCAGACAGCGAGGAGGGGGCCAACCGGATCCGCAACCAATGGCTTCAGAAGGGAATGAATGTATATCTGAATCTGCTCAAGGAGTTAAAGTAATATGGTAACACCGAGAATTCTTACCGGTTTCATGGAGCTTCTGCCGGAGGATCAGATTCTCTTTAACCGCATGATGGATACCATCCGCGGCGTCTATGAAGAGTTCGGATTTCTTCCGCTGGATACCCCCACCATTGAACTGTCAGAGGTACTGCTGGCGAAGGCGGGCGGAGAGACGGAAAAACAGATTTACCGTTTCCAGAAGGGTGACCATGATCTGGCTCTGAGATTTGATCTGACTGTGCCGCTGGCGAGATATGTCGCCCAGCATGAAAACGATCTGGTATTCCCCTTTAAGCGGTATCAGATGAGCAAGGTATTCCGCGGCGAACGCCCCCAGAAGGGACGCTTCAGAGAGTTTTACCAGTGCGATATCGATATTATCGGTATTGATTCGCTGCCGCTGTACTACGACGCGGAGATGCCTTCCGTCATCTATCACGTCTTCAAAAAGCTGGATTTCGGTCCCTTTACCATCCGCCTGAATAACCGCAAGGTCCTGAACGGCTTTTTCAGCTCTCTGGGTCTGGCGGATCAGATTGCGGATGTGCTGAGAACCATCGACAAGCTGGACAAGATCGGTGAGGAAAAGGTCCGTCTGGAGCTGGGTGAGCTGGGAATCACCGAGGCGCAGACAGACAGCATCATGTCCCTGATTCATATCAAGGGCAGCACCGATGAGATTCTCGCTCAGGTGGAAGCGCTGCCTGTGGAGGACGAAACCTTCCGGGAAGGCGTCAGTGAGCTGAAGGAGGTCGTCAGCAACATGCGGCTTCTGGGTATGCCCGATGAGAACTTCGAAGTGGATCTGACCATTGCCCGCGGCCTGGACTATTATACCGGCACAGTCTATGAAACCAGACTGGATGATTATCCTCAGCTGGGCAGCGTCTGCTCCGGAGGAAGATATGACAATCTGACGGGATTCTATACTAAGACCAACATGCCTGGTATCGGTATTTCCATCGGTCTGACCAGACTTTTCTCTCAGCTGAAGGAAGCGGGGATCCTGACCGGCGGCAGCAAGACCCTTATCAAGGCCCTGGTGGTTCCCATGGGTCCGGATCAGATGGCCGCGGCAGTTCAGACAGCCGGAGCTTTCCGCAGGGCCGGTATTTCCACCGATATCTATTCCCTGACCAAGGGCATGAAGCAGAAGATGAAGTATGCTTCCCGGATCGGGGTTCCCTACGTCATATTGATTGGTGAAGAAGAAGCGGCAGCCGGCAAGGTTGCCCTTAAGGATATGTCCTCCTCGGAGCAGAAGATTATCTCCTGTGAAGAGGCTATTCAAATTGTTTTATCGAGGTGATAAACATGGAAAGAGTGTATTTGGGAGAGATCAGACAGCATCTTGAAAAGCCGATCCTCCTGCAGGGCTTCGTTGAAAACTTCCGTGACGGAAAGGCCATGGCCTTCCTGGTACTGAAGGACATCACCGGCAAGGCTCAGGTGACCATTGAAAAGGAAAAGCATCCCGAGATGCTGGACACCCTGTCTCAGATTACCCAGGACAGCGTGGTTTCCGTGATCGGCACCGCCTTTGAGAGCGAGTATGTCAAGCTGAACGGCATCGAAATCCTGCCTGACGAGATCCGCATTGAGTCTGTGGCAGCGGCTCTGCCTATTCAGAGAGAAGAGATTCCTGCCACCAAGAAGCGTCCCGGCGTTCCGAGATCCGGTATCGACGAGAGACTGGACTACCGCTGGATTGATCTTCGTACAGAGAAGAACCAGCTGATATTCAAGGCTCAGTCCCTGATGGCCGCGGCCATGAGAGAGTACCTGCTGGAGAGAGGCTTCATGGAGATCCATACTCCCAAGCTCATCGCGGCAGCTTCCGAAAGCGGCTCCGATGTTTTTGAGGTCAAGTACTTTGACCGCAGCGCTTACCTGGCACAGAGTCCCCAGTTCTACAAGCAGATGGCCATGGCCAGCGGCTTTGATAGAATCTTTGAGGTGGGTCCGGTGTTCCGCGCTGAGAAGTCCTATACCAGCAAGCATACCACCGAGTTTACCGGCTTTGATCTGGAGTTCTCTTATATCACCGATTTCCGTGATGTCATGAAGATGGAGGAAGGCCTCCTGACCTATGCCCTGGGCAAGGTCAAAGAGAAATTCGGAGATCAGATTAAGGAGCAGTTTGGTCTGGAAGTGATCGTTCCCGACAAGCCTTTCCCTGTGGTGACTCTGGCAGAGCTTTACGACGGTCTGAAGGAAGACTTCGGTTATGAAGTGCCTGAATCCGAGAAGGGTGACCTCACCACCGATGCGGAGCGCATGAGCTACGACTGGTCCATGAAGCACTACGGCAGCGAATTCCTGTTCGTCACCGATTACAGTGCCGAGAAGCGTGCCTTCTACCACATGCGTGACGAGAACGGTGTTCCTCAGGGCTATGACCTGATCTGGCGCGGCACGGAAATCACCACCGGTGCCCAGCGTGAGCATCGCTACGAGATTCTGAAGGCTCAGGCAGAGGAGAAGGGCCTGGCAGATGATGTTAAGTTCTACCTGGAGTTCTTCAAATACGGCTGTCCTCCCCACGGCGGATTCGGCCTTGGCCTGGATCGTCTGACCATGCTTCTGTGCGGTCTGCACATCAATGAAGCCATGTTCCTGTTCCGGAGCCCCAAGAGACTGACTCCGTAAGTTCAGACATTGCTGACAAACATTTGGCAGGGATCATCGCGAGGTTTATCGCGGCGGTCCCTGCTGTTGTTTTATAGTTATCCGACAGGATACGGCAGGCCTTTGTTTGGCTTGTCAATTGAATGCCACAAGGCTTCTGTCTGTCAAGGCTCCATTCGCAAAGCGATGCTTTGCGAATGGACCGCACAGCGGCTGCGGCCTTGACAGATCAGAAAGCTCTTGTGGCAAGGGGTAATTAAGCCAAACAAAGGCTAGCTGGGCTGGGGCAGCCCTTGATTGATGGTTGGTCTAGGGTGAGGTATGACTGCATTCTTCGGGATCTTGACTTTTTTCCACATCTACCGCATTACAGGCCTGGGACTCTTCGAAATTCGGGGATTTTGGCACGGTTGCCGCATGGCTGTGGTGCTGCTCTTCAGGATTTTGACTTTTTGGCACATCTACCGCGTAAAAGGGCCGTTTGAAGGCGAAATTCTTCGGGATTTGAGGTTTTTGGCACTTCTACCGCATTTATGCGGTAGTGGTGCTAAAAAGTCCATTTTGCGAAGAAATATGAGGGTTTTGGCCTGTTTTCTGCGGTAGCTGTGCCAAAAACATTGATTTGCGAAGAGCAGGTGATTCGGTATGCGGTAGCTGTGCCAAAATCTTGGATTTGCTAAGAGCAGGTGAGGTGTGTGGTAGTTGTGCCAAAACTCTTAATTTGCGAAGAGCGGGTGTCCAGATGTGAGTCTTTGGATTGTTGGGATTATGGTCATCGGGACAGAGAAACGGAAAAGGGCTTGTATTTTCCACAGATTTTGAGTATAATAGTATATTGAATACGTTTGCATAGACACTGACAGATATTTTTTGATTCATCGGTGAGAAAGGAAATATGGCAGAATCATCCGGACTGAGAGCGGCCATCTGCACCATGGGATGCAAGGTCAACAGTTATGAATCCGCTAAGATGGCAAAACAGCTTTCTGAGGCTGGCTTTGCCTTGGTTGATTTTAAAGATCCCGCGGATGTTTATATTATCAATACCTGTACTGTGACTCAGGTCGCAGCAAAGAAATCCCGCCAGATGATTCACCGTGCCAGAAAGCTTTCTCCATCGGCCCTGGTTATTGCGGCCGGCTGCTATGTGGACCGGGATGACAGTCTGATTCGTGAGGGTGTTATTGACCTGGCCGTCTCCAATCAGGATAAGGAAAGGCTGATTCCACGCATAGAAGCAGCGCTGGCTAAAGGTCCGCTGACCCAGGCGCCTTCTCCCGAGGAATCAATGGACCGATCCGCGTTTCTGGAAGAGCACGGTTTTACCGAGCATTCCAGAGCCTTTATCAAGGTCCAGGACGGCTGCCGCCAGTTCTGTACCTACTGCATTATTCCCTATGTCCGTGGACCGCTGAAGAGCCGTCCGGTGGAGAATATCGTTCAGGAAGTGGAAGGACTGGTGTCCCAGGGCTTCCGTGAGGTTGTCATTACCGGAATTCATTTGAGCTCCTATGGACTGGACTGGGAGGAAACCTCCTACAACAGGGCCCAGTCGGAAGGAATGTTTCTGGGAAATCATCTGTCAGATCTGATTCTCAGTCTTGAAAAGATTCATGGACTCGAGAGAATCCGGCTTGGATCGCTGGAACCCAGGCTGATTACCGAAGAGTTTGTCAGCCGTATCCGGGAAAGCAGAAAGCTCTGCCCGCATTTTCATCTTTCGCTGCAGAGCGGCTGTGACCGGACACTGAAAGCCATGAACCGGCAATATACCGCTGAAGACTATCTGCAGGCTGTGGCCCTTCTCAGGGAAGCTTTTGAGGATCCCTGCATCACCACCGATGTGATTGCCGGATTTCCCGGGGAAACAGAAGAGGATCATCTGGAATCCCTGGCGTTTCTTAAAAAGGTTTCCTTCGCCGAGGCCCATGTGTTTCCCTATTCCCGCATGGAGGGAACCGTGGCGGCCCGCATGGCGGATCAGGTGCCTCAGGACGTGAAGAAAAAAAGAGCCCATCAGCTGCTGGAGGTGACGGCGGTTTCTTCCGAAGCCTATATGAACAGTATGCAGGGAAGAATCCTGGAAGTGCTGATGGAGCAGAAAGATGAGGAAACTGGCCTTTGGGTCGGAACCTCCAAAAACTACCTTCGGGTGGCCGTGGACAGAGAATGCGTCCAGGGCGAAATCCTTTTCTGCCGGATCGTTGGAAAAGCGAATATCCGGAGCGCCAATCACTCGGCCTCCGGTTTGGATACCATCCTTCAGGGACAAGTCACAAGCTAAAGAACAGGAGAATCCAAAATGAGTGAGCTGGAAAAGTCAGGAACACAGTATTTCAAGATCATTTCCGAGCCGGAGGAATCCGTCAGGGATGTGCTGATTGACGTCTACAAGGCCCTTCAGATCAAGGGCTATAACCCTGTCAATCAGATGGTGGGCTACATTATGTCCGAGGATCCTACGTACATTACCAGCTATAACGGCAGCCGCGGCAAAATCGCCCGTATTGACCGGGACGAAATCATTGAGGAGCTGGTGCGTTCCTTCGTGGAATACCACCGCCTCGAGGAAGACCGGGAAGAAGAGGCTGAAGAAGAGGAAGAAGACGAGTGAGAATTCTTGGGCTGGATTATGGCAGCCGGACAGTGGGCGTTGCCATGTCCGATCCCACCGGTTTTCTGGCGTCACCCCTGGAAACCATCAAACGGGAAGATGAAGTCAATCTCAAGGCCACCGTTCGCCGGATCCGTCAGATATGTGAAGAAAATGATATTCATCTGATTGTTCTCGGACTGCCTCTCAGACTGGATGGCAGTGTGGGAAAGAGCGCGGAGAAGGCCCTGGCCTTCCAGCACCGTCTGGAAAGAGATCTTTACAGGGTGAAAGTTGTCATGGAAGATGAGAGGCTCTCCACCTGGGAAGCGGAGCAGCCCCTGATCGAAGCAGGAATCCATGACAGGCACAAAAGAAAAGAGGTCGTCGATCAGCTGGCGGCCCGCATTATCCTGCAGCAATTTTTAGACAGCCATCCGGCCGCTGAGCTGGAAAAGGAGTATCTTAATGAATTTGGAATATAACATGACTCCGGAGATTCTGTCATCACTGGATTGGATTGAAGTAACGGATATCGAAGAAGAAACCTCCGGCACCATGACAGTCATTGACACGGCCCAGGTTGACGGGGCCTATTATCTGCTGGCGGTGGAAGCGGAACCGGATGCTTCCATTCCCGAAGACTTCGACGACGATGCCGAAGACTCCGATGAGGAAGCCTATCTTCTGAAGCTCTGCAACAAAGACCAGGCGGAGTTTATGATCACGGAAGAGTATGGCGATATGGTGATTTACGCCAGCACCGACTTCTCTGAAGAAGAATTTGATAAGGTCAGCGCTGTCCTGGCATCCCAGGCCGATGACCAATATGATATTATGATTGAAGGTAAAGAAGAAAGAGATAACGAATGAGCAATTTTTCGACAAGAAAGCACAAAAATAAAGAACGAAAATCTGTGAGGATCATCCCTCTGGGAGGTCTTGATCAGATTGGCATGAACATGACCGTCATCGAGTGCGAGGACGATATCATCATTATTGACTGCGGTCAGGCTTTTCCCGATGATGATATGCCGGGCATCGATTCGATCATCCCTAATTTTCAGTATTTAAGAGATCATTATTCCAAGATCCGCGGCGTTGTTCTGACCCATGGACATGAAGACCATATCGGAGCCCTGCCGTATTTTCTCAGGGAGTTTCGGGTTCCCGTCTATGGAACCCGCCTGACCTTAGGCCTTGTCAGAAACAAAATCGAAGAGCACGGCATTAAAAACGCGTCATTAATATTGGTTCAGCCCGGGGATACCGTGGAGCTGGGCGAAATCAAGGTTGAGTTTATCCGTACCAATCACAGCATTGGCGACGCTGTGGCCCTGGCCATCACCACCGCCGCAGGCGTGATTATCCATACCGGTGACTTCAAGGTCGACTTTACCCCCATTCACGGCGGCGTCATTGACCTTCAGAGACTGGCGGAGCTGGGCCGCAAGAAGGTGCTGGCGCTGATGTCTGATTCCACCAACGCCGAAAGACCCGGATATACCATGAGCGAACGCACGGTGGGCCGGGTGTTCACCGAGATGTTCCCTCAGACCACCGGCCGTATCCTGGTGGCAACCTTTGCCTCCAACGTGGACCGGGTGCAGCAGATCATCAATGCCGCCGCCATGGTGGGCCGTAAGGTTGTCTGCGTGGGCCGCAGCATGGTGAATGTCATTAATACCGCTCTGGAGCTGGATTATCTGGAAGTTCCCGACGGTGTGCTGATCGATATTTCCGAAATGAAAAACTATCAGGATGACGAGCTGGTGATTATCACCACCGGTTCCCAGGGAGAGCCCATGGCAGCCCTGTCCCGGATGGCCAGCGGCGAGCACAAGGCCATTGAAATCAAGGAAGGAGATACCGTTATCTTCTCCAGCCGTCCTGTTCCCGGCAACGAAAAAACCGTTACCCGGGTTATCAACGATCTGATGGTCCGGGGAGCCAAGGTCACCTATCAGGATGCCCATGTCTCCGGGCACGCCAGCCAGGAAGAACTGAAAATGATCTATACCCTGGTGAAGCCCAAATATTTCATTCCCGTGCACGGTGAGTTCAAGCATCTGACCGCCCATGCCGAGCTGGTGAAATCCATGGGCCATGATCCCAGAAATACCATCCTTATTAACAACGGAGATATCCTGAAGCTGGACAGCTACAGCGCCTCTGTGGACGGCAGCATCGATGTGGAGCCCGTCCTGGTGGATGGTCTTGGCGTAGGAGACGTCGGTAATGTGGTGCTGAGAGACAGAAAGATCCTGTCCCAGGATGGTCTGATGATAGTGGTCATCGGAATCTCCAAGAAGACCGGCAGGGTGATTTCCGGACCGGAAATCGTCAGCCGCGGTTTTGTCTATGTGAAAGAGTCCGAGGTTCTGATGGATGGGTGCCGGACAGTGATTTCTCATTTGCTGTCCGAATACGGATCTCTGTCCAGTATGGACTGGGGCAGTGTCAAAGCCTCCATCAGGGACGCCCTGAAGGATTACCTGTGGAGAGAAATAAAGAGAAGTCCCATGATCCTGCCTATGATCATGGAAATCAACGACTAAAAGATAAGGCATCTAAGAGGAGAGCAATATGGCAAAAGTTGGTGCAGTCATTGTAGACGGATTCAATCGTCTTCTGGCCTTTCTTGCCAGAAACGTCAAGAATGCCGTTATATTTGCAGGCGTCGCGCTGCTGCTGGCCGGAATTATGGTGCTGGCTTACAGCGCTACCTTCAACTTTATCAAAACCGATGAATTTGAGACCTACGACCCCGATGGTGAAGTGATCACCATCAATATCCCCGAGGGTTCCACCGCCAAGGAAATCGGAGAGCTGCTGAAGGAATCCGGCCTGGTGGAGAATGTGCTGCTGTTCCGTATCAAGGCAAAGCTCACCGGCGCGGAAAACAATTTCCAGTACGGCGTTTACAAGATCGTCAAGGGCATGCCGGAGGAGACCATCATGGAAGTCCTCCAGGAAGGCGGTAAGGCCGAGTCTGTGACCATTACCATTCCCGAAGGCTGGTCTGTAAGACAGATCGGCCAGTATCTGGAAGAGCAGAACATCTGCCTGGCTTCAGAATTTGAAGCTGCCTGCAACCGCACAGACTATGACTTCGACTATTACGGCCAGATCAATCACCGCTCCGACAGGGAATTCCTGCTGGAGGGTTATCTGTGGCCCGATACCTATGATATCATCCCTGAAAACGGCGCTGAGGGCATTGTCCGCCGTATGCTCCGTGAGTTTGAGCGTAAATGGGAGAAGCATGTGCTCTGGAAGCAGCAGGCTCAGGAAATGGGTCTGACGGTGGACCAGGTCATTACCATGGCCTCCTGTATCGAGCGTGAAGCCATGCTGGCGGAGGAAGCCCCCAAGGTGGCCCGGGTTCTGTTCAACCGTAACGAGGAAGGCCTTTTCTGGGGTCTGAACTGTACCATTCTGTACGCGCTGCAGAAAGAGGGTACCGGCGACGACTTTGTCAGCTATTCCGATCTGGAAGTCGAATCCAAATACAATACCTACAAGTATTCCGGATTCCCGGTGGGCCCCATTAGCAATCCCGGACAGACCAGCATTGAAGCGGTGCTTCAGCCGGCCGAAGGCGACTGGCTGTATTTCATCGCCTTTGAGGATGGCTCCGGTGAGCATCTGTTTACTTCTGACTATGCCGAATTTGAAGCTGTATCCAACGGCACCTATGTGCGTGACAGTGAAGAAGGCGAAGACGACGAAGATACAGAAGACGAAGATTACGAAGATGAAGATGAATAACGCATATACCCCCAAAAGGATCCGGGGCATGGAGCTTCTGTCTCCCGCCGGATCCCTGGAGGCTTTGAAGACCGCGGTGCTCTACGGAGCAGACGCGGTCTACTTAGGTGGAGAAATGTACGGCCTCAGGGCCAAGGCCAGGAATTTTGACCGCTCCCAGCTGGAGGAAGCGGTGGAATTTGCCCATCAGTATGGCGTCCGGGTACATGTGACAGTGAATATTATTGCCCATAACGATCATCTGGACGGGCTGGGAGAATATCTGCAATATCTTGACAGCATCGGAGTGGATGCCCTGATTATGGCGGATGCGGGAATGATCCACATCGCCAGAACCGTGGTTCCGGATATGGAGATCCATCTCTCCACCCAGGCCAGCGCCACCAACTACGCCACCTTCAATTTCTGGGCAGCCCAGGGAGTGAAACGGATTGTGGCCGCCAGGGAAGTATCCCTGAAGGAGCTGGCCGAGATCCGCAGCCATACCCCTGAAAACCTGAGCATTGAGGCCTTTGCCCACGGTGCCATGTGCATTTCCATTTCCGGCCGCTGCCTTCTGTCCAGCTACCTGTCAGGCAGAGACAGCAACCTCGGGATGTGTTCCCATCCCTGCCGCTGGAAATATTCCCTGGTGGAGGAAACCCGCCCCGGAGAGTATTTCCCTGTGACGGAAGGGGAGGAAGGCACCTATATTTTCAACAGCAAGGATCTCTGCATGATAGAGTACCTTCCCGAGATGATTCAGGTCGGCGTCTCCAGCATCAAGCTGGAGGGACGGATGAAAACACCTCTGTATGTGGCCATGGTGACCAAGATCTACCGGGAAGCCCTGGATGATCTGGCGGAGGATCCTGCCCTGTATCGGTCAAAGCTTGGCTATTACAAAGAGCAGCTTTCTCTGGTGAGCCACCGCAGCTATACCACCGGCTTTTATCTGGGTCAGCCGGGACCGGAGGATCAGGTTTATTCCTCCGCCGCATATATTAAACAGATTGATTTCGCGGCGAAAGTCCTGAAGTCCGGAGAAAAGGAGCTGCTGATCGAGCAGCGGGGCAAGTTTTTGAAGGGGGATACCCTGTATGCACTGCTGCCGGGCAGAAAACCGGAGCCGGTTTCCATTTCCTATATCCGTACCGAAACGGGGGAGGAAACCGATAGCGCGCCCCATGCCCAGGAACACCTGTATATTCCCGCGCCGGAAATGCCGGTACCCGAAGGCGCAGTCCTGGTGAAGGATTCAAAATAAAAAAACTCATACCCTGAGGAAAGGAGGAAAAACATGGTTGCTGATTATCGTCAGATTCTGGATCAGTATGTGCGCCGCAGCGATGAAATCTACAGCGGTCTGGGCGATCTGGAAATGGATATCGTGCTTCCCGTCTATAACAGTTTTTCTCTTCTTCCCCGGTGCATTGAGAGTATTGAACATACTTCCATCCGCTACCGGCTCATCCTGATGGATGATGCCAGCACCGATCCCCGGACCATCAGATTCCTGAAGGACTATGCGGAATCGCATTCCAACGTCCGGCTGATTCGAAGTGAACACAATATCGGTACCATTAAAACCATCAACCGCGGTCTGATTATGACCAGAAACCACGTGGTGATTCTGAACACCGATGTGGTGCTGCCCGACGGCTGGCTGGAGAGACTGGCCGCGCCCCTGATCAAGGATCCCACCGTAGCCAGCTGCACGCCCATTTCCAACCTGGGAATCATTACCGGATTCCCGCAGCCCGGCGTGGAGAACCAGATCTTCCAGGATCTTCCCGTGGACAGGGTGGACGAATGCTTCCGTCAGCTGCGGTCGCTGTATACCACCATTCCCATGGGAGACGGCTTTTGCATGGCGCTGAACCGCAGCGTTATCAAGAAGATCGGTATCCTGGATCAGCAGACCTTTGAAGAAAACTACGGCTGCAGCAGAGAGTGGTGTATCCGTGCAGCTCAGGCCGGCTACCGCAACGTGGCAGTGGAGAATCTTTATGTTTTCCATGGTCATACCGGAGTCTACCGTCCGGAGGAACACCGGCGGATGGACGAGCAGTTTACCAGGCGAATCCTGGAAAAGCACCCCGGCTACAGCAAACTCCTGACCGACTATTTCAAGGACGACAAGCTGGTGCCGGTGAGAGCCTATGTCTTTACCCGTCTGACTTCACAGCTTTCCAACCGCGGACATCTGATTTTCGGATCCCAGAACAAAACCGCCTATTATCAGCGTTACGTCGAGGATCATCAGACCAAGGGAGATTCCATCACCTATGTCTGGTATGACTTTTTTCACCGTCATTACCTGGCGGAGCTGACCTTCCAGGGTCAGAAGCAGACTTTGCAGATGCGCGACCTGGGCGGTGTGTTCCATTTTTCGGACCTTCTGAAAACCAATACGCTGCTGGTGGAGGATTTAAGAAACTATCCTGACCTTTTTGAACACCAGAAGGCCATCCGGCGCTACGCCGAAAAAGCCGGCGCGCGGCTGGTGGCGGCGATTCATGATTATTATCCCCTTTGCCCGGGCGTAACCCTGATTGGCCAAGACGGGAAATACTGTCACCTTCCTGCTCAGGAGGACTGTGAAAAATGTCTGGCCCAGATGGATCTTTCCCATGCGGCCAAGATACCCTCCATGGAGGAATGGCGCAGCCACTGGAAGAGATTCCTGGAGAGCTGCCAGGAAATCCGTATTTTCTCCGAGGATTCCCTGTTCATGCTCAAGAAGATCTACGAAAGTCTGGAGCAGCTGCACATCGTATCGGAGCAGAATACCCGGTTCCCCAGGCTGAAACGCCGGTTCAAGAACACGGACTATGTCAATGTAGCCCTTTTGGGCCCTCTGGGAGAGCTGGAAGGACTGGAGATGGTGAAATCCCTGGTCAGAACCGCAGATATGAAGAATCTGAATATCCGGTTCTTCCTGTTCGGCGATGCGGCGGAAAAAATCTCATCCAAGCATTTTAAGGAGATTTCCAGTTTCCGCTTTTCTCAGATTCCCAACCTGATGCTTCAGCACGATATCGATATGATCCTGTACTGTTCCCTGCGTCCGGAGGTCTATTCCGTGCAGGTCAGAACAGCCATTGACATGGGGCTTCCCGTGGCTTCGCTGCCCATCGGAGCCGCCCAGCAGCAGGTGAGGCGTTATCAGGACGGCCTTTTAATTGAAGAGACAGACCCGGGAGATATCCTGGGTCAGCTGATGGCCTTCGCCAGAGGACAGGGTCTGCCCAAATCCAAACAGCTGCGTCATTATCTGTTTTTATATCAGCATGACAATTTCTTCATGCGCTTCAGACTGCAGCACCTGAGGGAGCAGCTGCTGGAGTACGGTGTTTCCGCAGATATCAAGCCCGTATCCAAGGTGTGGATATCCGAGCTGAAGCATTATCAGCAGATATTGATCTATGACTGCAGCTGGAGCCGGAAGCTTTCCAGAATCTACGACTATGCGGACCGCAACGGCATTGAAATGTGGTTCAGCATCAGTAATCTGGACCCGGAAGACAAGCAATTCCATCCGGGCATGGAGCGGAGCCGCGGCTGTCTGGTGCCTGATGAATCCCTGAGGATCGCTGTCCGGCAGAAATATAAATATCTTCGGACACTGGTGCAAAAGAATGCCGTCAGCTATGAGATGCAGACCCTGGCCAATGAGGCTTTGGAGAAGAAAGAAAAATCCCTCCCGCAGCTGACCTTCGGCTATATCAACGTCGATGTGTCTCAGCAGGAAGACCTGGAGATGATCGCGCCGGTGCTTCAGGAGCTCATGAGCGAGAGGGAAGACTTCAGACTTAAACTGATCGGAAATCCGGAAATCCCGGAATCCCTGAAATATTATGATACAAGAATTGACACAGTGACCATTTCATCCTGGCTGGAAATCGATCTTCAGATGACGGATATCTCCTATCTGCTGATTCCTCATTCCGCCGGTTTTGCGCCCGTCTTCTGGCATATGGACAGCCGGCCGCTGGAAGCGGCTCTCATGGAGGTGCCGGTCATTTCCGATGCATCCTACGCGGATATCCGGGTTCTCCATGGCGACTGGAAAACAGCGCTTCTAGAAGCCCTGGACAACCCCGGTCAGGCTGCAAGGCTGGGCAGTGCCGCCAGACAGAGAGTTCTGGAAACCTCCACCACGGAATATCTGGAGCCGGAGATCAGGAAAATTTTCGGAATCAGGGTTTCCTCTGATGCGAGAGAATCCTTGTCACGGCAGGCAGAAGAAGCCAGAGAATGATAATCTCCACAGGCAGCATTCCCAGATTCTTGAGAATTCTGCCGGGAAGGTTGGCCCAGAAGGCATAGCCGTAAAGAACGGTGATCCACAGGCTGTTCAGCAGCAGATGGATCAGTACGTTGATCAGAGCCTTGGAAATGATAATCCGGGGCAGCGTATGATGGTTTTTATATAAGAAAAGACCAAAGATGATGCCCGTCAGTACGGAGGAAAGGGTAAACCCCGGAAAATAGGGGCCCGTCGGCTTGATGAAGAGCTGAAGGATATCTACGATGCCGCAGGCCAGTCCGGCCGGCACGGGTCCGTAGAGCATTCCCATCAGAGCAGCGGCGATAAATCCGAAGCTGAGACGCAGGGAATCCGTAATCTGAACCGCCGCAAACAGATTCAGCACCAGATCCAGCGCCAGCAGCATGCTGATGCCGGTCAGGGAGCGGACGTTTTTGAGTTCCGCCATGGAATCCCGGAAGGGCTTGAAATCTTTATTCAATAGAGAACCTCACATTTTTACACGAGCAGGACAATGCAGTTACGGTTGCAGTATAACACGGAGCTCTTGCATTCGTCAAATGAGAATGATAGAATAATTAGAAAGAGAGCAGGGAAAGGGGCTGAGCAATATGACAGATAAAGAATTGAAGAAACTGAGTCGTTCCGAGTTACTGGAAATCCTTCTGGATCAGGCCCAGGAAATAGAGCTGCTGAATGAGCAGATTGATATTCTCAAGGCTAAGCAGAAGACAAAGGAAATCAAGCTTCAGGAGGCAGGATCCATTGCCGAAGCTTCCCTGAAGCTCACAGAGGTATTTGAGGAAGCCCAGAAAGCCGCGGACATCTATCTGGAAAACGCCAAAACGTATTCCGATGATAAAATGAAAGCCGCCGATCAGTATGAGCAGGAGCATCAGGCCAAGGCTGATGAGATTCTGGCCAAGAGCATGGAAGATTCCCGTAAAATGATTTACGACGCCAAAGCCCAGGCGGATGAGATTCTGGAACAGGCAAAAACCGATTCCAAGGATTCCACCGAATCCTCTCAGAAGATCATTGCCGACAGCAAGGCCAAGGCAGCTCTTCTGCTGGAAACCACCAGGGAAACCTGTGACAAGCAGATTGCCGAGACCAAGCTGAAGACTGATAAGATGGTGGAGGATGCCCGCGCCCAGTCCAAAGCCTACTGGGAGGAGGTCCGGGTCAAGATGGAGCAGATGGTCAGCGAGCACAACGACCTTAAGGGACTGCTTCAGGGAATTCTCAGCAAGGCGGATGACTGATTGTCCCACTGATTGGACAAGAAATTAACCATCAGAGACTATATAGTTAATAACTCAAGTTATCTATATAGTCTTTTGTTTTATTTTAGGAGAGAATTACCTCAAACTATACGCATGTTTCTCCAATTTTTGATTGATTTTTAGACTGCAGTATAGTATAATTTCACATAATAATATGCAGGGGAATAGGAATTTCAAAGGAGAGATATGAGTTCTGAAAAAAGACCCAGAAAAAAGAAAAACTCTTCTTTGGGAACCATCCTTCTGATTGCGATTATGGTCTTGGGTGTAGGCATTATGGCTTATCCCTCCATCAGCGATTACTGGAACCAGATTCACCAGTCGCGCGCGATCTCCAGCTATGTCCGTGCGGTAGAGCAGATGGATGATTCCCAGTATGAAGCGTTGTGGGAATCTGCCCAGGCTTATAACCGTGAACTGGCTGCTCATCCCCTGGGATGGGAGCTGACAGAAGAGGAGCTTAACCGTTACAAAAAGGTTCTGGACATTTCAGGAACCGGTATTATGGGATACATCGATATTCCCAAGATTAACGTTGAACTCCCCATCTATCACGGCTCGGAAGAAACTGTGCTGCAGATTGCCATCGGGCATATTTCCAGCTCGTCACTTCCGGTGGGAGGAGAGACCTCCCATACACTTCTGACAGGCCACCGGGGCCTTCCTTCCGCCAGACTGTTTACTGACCTTGACAAGATGGCGTTGGGGGATGTGTTCTATATCCGGGTTCTGGGCGAAGTGCTGGCGTATCAGGTGGACGATATCCATGTGGTACTTCCGTCGGATCTTTCCACTCTTGGTCTTACTCCGGGAGAGGATTATGTGACCCTCATCACATGCACTCCCTATGGAGTGAATACCCATCGGCTTCTGGTCAGAGGACGCCGTATCGGATTTGATTCCGACCAGCCTGAGGCGGCTGTCAGAATAACCTCAGACGCGGTCCGGATTTCTCCGAGGCTCGCTGTTCCGGCTGTGGCTATTCCGATTCTGTTTATTGCTCTGGTCATATCTTTGTTTGTTACCGGTAAGCATGGGAAAAACAAACATAAACATAAAGCAAATCAAATGCAAGGAGGACGTCATGAATCAACAGAAGAGAACGAATCTATGGAAGACGAGGCATAAGATCCTCTTGGGTCTTCTGGTTTGTGCCTTGGTTCTCTCTGCAGTGCTGCAGCGGGGTTCTTTCAAGGCACAGGCAGATCCTTTCGATGAAACAAAAGCTGTTTCCGTTACAGTGAGTTTCAGCGACAGCATCAAGAACCTGAAGGATGCGGATCCCGACATTCCTGCCGAGGAGCAGGTTGTGGATCTTGATCCCAAAACCTGCGTACTTGATGTTTACAAGATCGCCAGCGCCGGCAAGGTAGCCGGATACGACACCTACAGCTACACCAAGCTGGAAGGATTCGAATCACTGGATCTTGAAAAGAAGAAAACCGTAGACGGCGAGGAAGTCCTGGACTGGGAGACCATTCAGGAAGATGCAGCCAAACTGATTCTGGCGGTTGATTCTACTATTAAGCCGATTAATACCGGCCTTGCCATCGATGCCAAAATCGATAAGGACGAGAATGGCAATGCGCTTCTTCCTGGACTGTATATGGTGGTTCTTCGCGGAACAACTATTTACGATAAAGAGTGGAAGAACGTTGTGGACGAAGAAGGTCACCTGATGACCGATAAGGCTGAGTATGTCGGCACCGAAACCAGAGGCGAGGGAGAAGCAGCGGAAACCGTTACCGTTACCAAGGCGGTGGGCCGCAGCCGGATTTACAGCTTCCAGCCGGCTCTGATTTCTCTTCCCGACAAGGATTACTACCCCGATCAGGCCACCGGCGATAAGAACACCGCAGCTCAGAACGGCGACTGGATTTATGAACAGTCGATTGCTCTGAAGGCTACCTCTGTTCCCAAGGTCGGAAAGCTGAGCATCCGTAAGGACTTCACCGGGGATTATTTCTCACCCTGCACTGTGGTCTTCAGTCTTGAGTTTGATGTACCGGATGCCGGTTATGAAATTCCCAACATGATCTGCTCCATGAACTTCAACACCGCCGCAGAAGCTGCTGCCGGTAAAGAGATTGAAGTCAAGGTTTATGACGAGAAGGGTGAAGAACGCGGAATTCCGGTTTACACCATCGTGACTGTCACTGAGGTTTATGCCGGCGCCGGCTACTCTCAGGTTTCCGTGGTGCCGGAAGACGGCGTTATCAAGATTCTGGCCGATGAGATGGTCAATGTATCCTTTGTAAACACTCTGGATCATCAGGTACATGGTTATGGTATCATCAACCACTTCGTAAACGACGGAGAGGGCGGATGGATCCATTCCGTGGTTGAAGAAAACTAAGAGAGGAGACACGAGATGAAAAACAGATGGAAATGGCTCGCTGTTATCGCGGCTGCCCTCGTTTTGGTCGCTTCGCTCGGGTCTGCGATCGCTTATTTCACCACCTACGCCGAGGCTGATGGACTTCTCCCTGTGAATCTTCAGATTGACATGAGAGAGCGCGTGGCCGATATGACCAAAACCATTGTGATTGACGCAGAACAGGATGCGCTTCCTGTCTATGTCAGAGTCAGAGCTTTTTATCCGGAAGACATCGGTATCGAATCTGTCACCTATGAAACCGGAACATGGGCTCCTGGCGGAGAATATTATTACTATCAGCAGATCCTGTACGCTGGAGGATCCACCGCTCCCATTGATATCAAGATCGCGGCCGAAGGTGAAGAAGCTCAGAAGCTTCATGACTTCAACTTTGTAGTGGTTTATGAGTGCGTCAGAGCCACCGACGACGAAGGCGAAGTGATTCCTCTGGCGGATGTGAACTGGGATGCACCTCTCAGCAACGCTGTAGCAGCAGGAGGAAATGAATGATGAAAAAACTGATTAGTTCTCCTGTTACGACAATCGTTCTCTTTGCCGTTGCCGTTGTCCTTCTTCTTACCGGCACCATCGGCGGAGCGAGAGCAGCGAGAATCTCTACACAGGAATATGTATCTACCGTGTCCATGCAGGATATCGGTGTTACTCTTCTGGAAAATGACAAAGCCGTAGCCTACAGAAACTACAGAGCAGCAGCGGACGGCACCTGGAACCAGGTGGTGGGCGACGAAGCTCTTCTGAAGGGCCTTGTTAAGGAGGGTGAGAAATTCAATTTCTCTACCCAGTATGACGAAAAGCTGGCAGTTCAGAATTCCGGCAACATTGATCAGTACGTCCGGGTAACGGTTTACCGCTTCTGGAAGGATGCAAAAGGTAATAAGGTTACCACCTTTGATCCTTCTCTGATCAAACTTCACCTTCCGGAGAACAGCCCCTGGATCCTCGATGAGGATGCCAGCACGGAAGAGAGAATCGTTCTTTACTATCCGGCCATCCTTGCTGTTGATCAGGTTTCCGCACCCTTCGTGGACAAGATCATGGTGGATGGATCCGAATATGATTTCCTTCCCAGCGCATCCAAAACGACTCTGAATGAGGAGACTGGATACTATGAGAAAGTAACTACCTACGAGTATTCCGGTGGTTCCTTTGGAATCGAAGTGGAAGTTGATGCGGTTCAGACTCACAACGCTGCTGGCGCTATCCTTTCTGCCTGGGGTAAGAAGGTTTCCGTAGGCGGCGATGGTTCGCTTAGTTTTCAATAATTAAAGGAGAGGATGAGCATGAAATTCAAAGTTAAAGCCCTGATGGCTCTTTGCATGTGCCTGCTGATGGTCCTTTCCTTTGGTCAGCCCGCCAAGGCTGATGATGAACTTAAGGAATGGACAGTCACCTTTAAAGAGGATGGCACATCCATGGATGATGGAGGTTTTACCGCTGAGCAGTTGAACTACAATCTGGCAGGACTGCAGCCCGGTGACAGCATGACCTTCAAAATCAATCTGAAAAACGCTTACAAAGATTCTACTGACTGGTATATGATCAACGATGTTCTGAAAACTCTTGAGGAGCAGAACTTCGATGCCGAAGGCAACCCTGTGGCCAGCGCCGGCGCCTATACCTATATTCTTACCTTCAAGGGACCTGACAACGCGGAAGAGCAGGTGATTTACAGCTCCGACACCGTCGGCGGTGAGAACTCCAACGCCAGCGTCAATGGTCTTCATGAAGCCACCGAGACACTGAATGAGGACTTCTTCCTCTTCACTCTGGAGAACGGACAGTCTGGTTATGTATCTCTCTATGTTCTTCTTGACGGAGAGACCCAGGGCAATGCCTATCAGGATACCCTGGCTCAGCTGAAGCTTCAGTTCTCTGTTACCACTGATGAGCAGTCTGTACCGCCGCGGAAGCCTCCGAATACGCCGGCTACAGGTGACAGCTCCAACCCCGTTCCGTATTTCATTGCGATGGGTGTGAGCGGACTCATCATTCTGCTTCTGGCGATCCTGCTGATGGTCCGCAGGAAAAAAATGGCGGAGGAGAAATAAGATGAAGAGATTTAGATTAACCTTATGCTTTCTCCTGACTGCGCTAATGGTGATCGGAATGGTTTCCTTCCGTCATCAGATTCCTGCAGCCGCTGCTGAAAAAGAAGCCTATACCTATACGGTTCGCGTCTATGCAGGTGCTCAGGGCACCTTCACCAATGGCCAGGAAGTCATGGTCTATGAAGGCATCAAGCCCGGTACCCGTTTCAGCTTTGACACTTCCCTTGTTTCGGTCAACAATCCCGATAAGTACTTCATCATCGGAACCCGTATCAGCGGAAGAGACAACGAAGAAATTGCACCGAACTTCGATGTGGACAGAGATATCGATCTGGTTGTCGGTTATGGTATCTTCGGTAATAAGACCAGCTATACCGTAACCTACCGCGATGCTAATGGTGTTAACCTGGCTCCTGCACAGACCGGTTATGCCAATGCCGGTACCAGATTTGTGGTTGGTGCCATTGAGATCGAGGGCTACGAGGTTCAGAACGCTTACAACCTTGCCAGAACTCTTTCCACCAATGCCAGCCAGAATACCTTTGATTTCATCTACCGTCCTGTAGAAGTTGTTGAACCTACTTCTGAAGAGAGCAGTACGACTACTCCTGAAGGTACTACTCCCGGCGGTACTACTCCTGAAGGCACAACTCCTGGTACTGAATCCTCTGCCGCTGCTGGCGGTGAGGGTACCGAATCCTCCGGCGCAGCCGGTGGTGAAGGCACTGAGTCCCAGGGTGCCGGTGGTGAAGGTACTGAGTCCCAGGGTGCTGGCGGTGAAGGTTCCGAAGGAGCCGGCGGTCAGGGCGGTGAAGGTTCTGAAGGAGCCGGCGGCCAGGGCGGCGAAGGCTCTGGTGCTCAGGGACAAGAATCCAGCGGACCTGCTGAGATTATTGAACTGGATGATTCTTCCGTGCCTATGGCTGGCCCTGAAGAATCCTCCGGAAGCGAAGGTCAGGGATCCACTCAGGGAGGCGGTTTTGTCAACTTCCTGAAGTCTCCTGCCGGTATCGTCAGTGAAGTCGTTGTTGTGGCCGGACTCGGATTTGGAATCTGGGGTATCATCGCTGCACTTCGTGGAAAGAAGAAAGACGAATAATGACAACTGAAAAATCTAGCCGAAATATTAATTCCGGCAAAAAGGGCGGGAATTTTCTTCCCGCCCTTTGCAATATTCTGGGCGTTGGTATTCTTATCTTCTGTATATTGATTGCTTTGCCCCTGTCTGTTCCCAAGTTCCTGGGTTATGACGCCTATCAGATCGTATCTGGCAGTATGGAGCCGGCCATTCCTGTGCAGTCTGTTATCTATGTAAAACAGACCGAGGGAGCGGATGTGCAGGTGGGCGATGTTATCGCCTTTTATTCTGGCAGTTCTGTGGTAGCTCACCGGGTAGAGGAGAATGATATTACTAACGGAAAGTTTGTGACCAAAGGCGACGCCAATCCCCGGGAGGACATCCAGGATGTCCATTATTCCGATCTGGTGGGTGTTGTCAAAGGGCATATTCCCGTGATCGGTGCATTTTTGACTGTTTTTAGTTCATCAGCAGGAAAAATATACGTGTTAATCTTTGCGCTTTGTGGTATTATGTTTAATATACTGGCAGGAAGGTTAAGGAATCGTACAAATGAAAGCGAATAAACCTGATGTTCTCTACGTGCGTATGCTTGGCGGTTTTTCCGTTCAGTATAACGGTAAACTGATCGCAGGCGGCTCTAAGGCTACGGATTCTCAATTTACTGATCTACTGCAGATTCTGATTCATTCGAGAGACGGTGTCACCAGAGACAAGCTGGAAGAGCTTCTGTTTTATGAGAGAGATATCAGCAACGTGCATCACGCGCTGCAGAGTGTTATCTATAACTCGAAAAAGAAGCTGGAGAAGGCAGGTCTTCCCAAGGTGCAGTACATTGTCCAGAAAAAGGGAGTCTTCTTCTGGACTGATGAGATTCCCATGGAGGTGGACGCCGATCTCTTTCTGAACACCATTGAGAATGCCAAAAAGAAGGAAGATATCCATGAGAAGCAGGAGCTGTATCTGGATGCCTGCTATCTTTATACAGGAGAATTTCTGCCCGGACAGAGCTCTGTGATCTGGGCCGCTCAGGAGGCCAGAAGATATAAGGAAATCTTCTGTCAGTGCGTGGAGACAACGGCGGAGCTTTTAAGAAACACTCAGGACTACTTCCATATGCGGGAGCTGGGACTCTATGCCTCCAAGGTGGATCCTCTGGCTGACTGGGAAGTCATAACCATGGAAGCCCTGGCCTGCCTGAACCGCTATGAGGATGCCAGACAGCTTTATGAGTCCACGGTGGATTATTATCTCAATGAGCAGGGTCTGAGGCCCTCCAAAAAGCTGATGCAGCAGTTCGGAAGACTGGGAGACCAGATGCAGTACAAGCACGCGGCTCTGGATATGATTCAGGGCGAACTGGGAAGCACGGATACGGATCTTCCCGGCGGCTATCTGTGTACCTATCCTGTTTTCCAGGGCATTTACCAGATGGTGAAGCGCATGCTGGAACGCGGCGGTCAGTCCGTCTATCTGATGCTTTGTACCGTGGTGGATTCCAAGGGTAATCCCATGAAGGAGGGCGAGGTGCTGACCCAGCTTTCAGCCAGGCTTATTGACGCGGTGCATTCCACCATCCGCCGCGGCGATGCCATGACCCGGTACGGCAAGGGCCAGTGCCTGGTGCTTCTGGTGAATACCACCAGAGAAAACTGTACGGTGATTCAGCGCCGTATTAACGCGAAATTTATTATCGGACGACAGAGAACCGGCGTTGAGTATCATGTCAGCAGCGTGATCTGGGCGCCTCCTGTGAAGTAAGGAGAAACCATGGCTACTCAGTTATATCTCGGATCGCCCAACGCTGTTGTACTTTGTATTAATGAGTTTATCCCCGATGAGGGCCAGTCCCATATCCGGGGCGTGATGTATCATTCCTATCAGGAAGAAGGAACCCCCTTTGAAAACCTGGATGAGATGACCATGCACATGGAGGAGCTGTATGACAGACTCGGCTTCCCTCATCCTACCACCAACAGCCGCAGTTTTGTGGATGTCAAACCGAATTATGTACATGTCCGGGAGGAAAAAATCATGAGCGATGATCAGGTTCTCAGCAAACACGGTGAGATCGGTACCTTTATCGTGCGTGTTCAGCACAGGCAGAACAGCAGCTGGCAGGGCAGACTTACCTGGGTCGATAAGGATCAGACCGTTAATTTCCGTTCCATCTGGGAAATGATCAAATTGATTGAGAGCGCGGTGGATACCGTCAGCGACCCGGAAGAAGAGGAAGAACCCGAGCAGAGGTGGGATTTATGAAATCAGCGGCGAAACACTTTTCGCTGCGCGGTTTATCTGTATTCATGCTGATTCTGGCAGTAGTCATGTCCGGACTCATCATCTGGACGACTCATCAGACCTCAGCCAGCTTTGAACGTCTCAAATCTGCTACTGATGAGTATATTATTGCCCAACAGGATATTTCCAGCATGAAAGCGGCTTCCGATTATCTGACATCCCAGGCCAGAGCCTATGTGGTGACCGGGGACTCAGCCTATATCAACGCTTTCTATGAGGAAATTCATGTGACCCGGCGCAGGGACACAGCATTGGAATCACTGCAGGCTTTTCACGGAGATACGGAATCCTTCCGTTATCTGAAGGAAGCCATGGAGGCTTCTAATTATCTTGTCAATATCGAAAATTATGCTATGCGTCTGGCCGCCCTTTCCTATGGTCTGGATGAGGAGAAGTTGCCTGAGGAGGTCAGGCTGGTGGCTCTTTCTCCGGAGCATCTTTCCCTGAACGCCGAGGCTCAGGCCGATACGGCCGTGGAGATGATGTTCGGAGAGGGTTATCAGAAGCAGAAAGATATTATTAACGACAATATTTCCAAATGTGCCCAGACACTGATCGAAGAAACCAGCCAGACACAGGAGGCTAGCTCCCAGGATATGCTGGACCTCCTGGCCAGGGAACGAACCTTCATTTTCAGCTTTCTGGCCTTTTTGGTTTTTATATCAGTGATACTGTTCTACTGGGTCATTCGTCCCATCTACAGGATCAATGCCCGGATGAATCAGCAGACCAGCGCCCCCGAGGTGGGTGTGAAGGAGGTCATGAATCTGGCAAGATCCTACAATGACCTTCATCTGAAAAACCTGGAATCCCAGGAGCAGCTTTCCTATGAGGCTTCTCACGACGCTCTGACGGGCGTTTACAACAGAGGCGTCTTTGAAAAGGTCCGGGAAAAGGAAAACAACTTTGGTCTGATCCTGGTGGATGTGGACCGTTTTAAGAACATCAACGACACCTACGGACACGACGCGGGCGATAAAATTCTTAAGACCGTGGCGGATCAGCTGATGCATCATTTCCGTTCCAATGACTATGTATGCCGTATTGGCGGTGATGAATTTGCCGTCATCATGGTGCATGCCGGCAATGGCATGAAGGAGCTGGTCCGGGACAAGTTTAATGATATCCAGTACACGCTGTCTCATCCCGAGGGCAGCCTTCCGGTGGTAACCCTGAGCGTGGGAGCGGCCTTTTCCGAGCGGCCCCATCCCAGAGAGGATATCTTCAAGGATGCTGACAGGGAACTGTATACTGTAAAGAATTCCGGCGGCGGAGGAATCCGTTTTTGCGAATAATAAGGAGGTAAATCTGATGATCACTGTCCAGAATCTTCGCGACTTCGGTGCAGATGTGGATGATGGCCTTTCCCGATGCATGAACAATGAGGCCTTTTATCTTCGGCTGGTGGGCATGGCCCTTTCCGATGGCAATTTTGATAAGCTGAAAACAGCGGTGGAGGCCGGTGATCTGGATGCCGGTTTTGAAGCGTCCCATGCCTTAAAGGGAATCCTGGCCAATCTTTCTCTGACCCCCCTTCAGAAGGTGGCGTCTGAGATGTGCGAATATCTTCGTTCCCGTACCCAGATGGATTATGCGCCCATGCTGGAGGAGCTGCTGAGTAAAAGAGAAGAACTACAAAAACTTGCGTGAGGTTTGCTGTGAGGCGAAAGTTATTTGGAATCATCCTGTGTTTCTGGATGGTTTGCCTGATGGCCGGATGCTCCGGTGCTCCCGGACCTTCTTCTGATAACGCCGCTCCCGATCAGATCAGTGAATCCCAGACGCCCATGACCGATGGCGCCACGCCCAGAACCAAGGCCGAGGTCCTTCCTGCCAGGATGGACCAGGCCGCTTCTGTTTTTATTGACGGCGGATACATAGATTTGTCCCAGACCGAGAAGGGATTCATCGGTGTTTCCTTTCAGAGTGATGTCCGGATGAAATTCCAGGTGATTCATGAGGAGGAAACCTATACCTATGATCTTCCCTCGGACGGGACGGAAACCATATATCCGTTAAACATGGGAGACGGTACTTATGTGTTTAAGCTCATGCAGAACGTGGGCGGCACCAAGTACATGAAGATCTGGACCGATACCGCGGAGGTCCGGCTGATGGATGAGTTTCAGCCGTTTTTAAGGCCCAATCAGATCTGCAGCTACGATGCTTCGGATCCCCTGGTGGAGAAGGCTTATGAACTGACCCGCTACGCCAAGAGTGATCTGGAAATCGCGGGGGCTATTTATGACTTTCTGAAGGAAAATGTGGTCTACGATCATGAGAAGGCCAGAACGGTGCAGAGCGGCTATCTTCCCGATCCATCCAGTACGCTGATTACGAAAGACGGGATCTGTTTTGACTATTCGTCCCTGGCCGCCGCCATGCTGCGGTCTCAGGGAGTGCCCTGTCAGGTGGTTACCGGATATGTGGGAGAGGATCAGCTTTACCATGCCTGGAACCGGATCTATATTAAAGAGCAGGGATGGCTTTCGGTGGAAATCAAGGTCAGCCCTCTTAATTGGAAGCGGGTGGACATCACCTTTGCTGCCGGCGGCTCTTCCGCCGATGTGCTGGAGGATGATGCCCGTTATACGAATCGTTTTATCTATTGATGCAGGAGATATTTGCCATGGCAGAAAAGAATCAGATTTTGGAATCAATGGCAGTCAGCATTTTTTGTCAGGAAATGTCCATGATGCTCCAGGCGGGCATCGGACCTGAGGAGGCCCTGGGCCTTTTGTCCGACGATACCAAAGAAGGCATGCTGCATCAGGTGCTGAAGGGCATGGAAAAGGAGATGATTCTCGGCGAAAGCTTTGCCTCTGCGGTGAAGAAGAGCGGAGCTTTTCCTGTCTATGCCGCCGATATGATTGATGCCGGTGAGAAAGCCGGCCGGCTGGAGCATGTACTGCGTTCATTACGAGGCTACTATGAGCGGCAGGATCATCTGGAATCCCAGATCCGTTCCGCTGTAATTTATCCCCTGAGCCTGCTGCTGATGATGAGCGTGGTCCTGCTGCTGATGGTGACCCTGGTGCTGCCGGTTTTCGTCAATGTCTACGAAAATATGGCCGGTACCCTGGCCGCTTCCTCCTATGGATATTTTCACGCGGCCAGAATTATCAGCATCGTCAGCCTGATTGTCATCGGGCTGATCAGTCTGGTGATTCTTGCGCTTTTCATTATTTCCGGAACCACGAAGGGCAAGGAATGGGTACAGTCCATTCTGCGCCGGTTCCCTTTGACCAAAGCTGCCATGCTGCAGCTTTCGGTTTCCCAGTTTACCGATGTTTTGTCCACCTTCCTTTCCAGCGGTATGGATACCGATACCGCCATGGAGGAGGCAGTGTCTCTGGTGTCTCATCCGGAGCTGAAGAAGACCGTGGACCAGGTGTTCGCGGATATGCAGGGAGGCAAGAGCCTTTCCCAGGCACTGTACGACCATAGCGTGTATCCCTCCCTGTACGGACGTATGCTCCTTACCGCCGCCAGAAGCGGACAGACGGAGGAGATGCTGGCCAAGCTGGCGGATGTCACCGGCATGGATGCCGAGGAGAAGATCGAAGGACTGATTTCCGCCATTGAGCCCGTCATGACCGGCTTTCTGACGGTTTCTGTGGGCATCACCCTCCTTTCCATCATGCTTCCGCTGGCCGGCATGCTGAGCGCCATCGGATAAGAGGAATCAGATATGTTCAGAGAGAAGAAAAAAGGCCGGCTGCTGTATGTCCTGGCCGGAGTCTTTCTGGGCCTGGTGCTGCTGGTCGCGGTGCTGACGCCTGTTTTCAGGAAGGCTTCCACAGCCATTGACGAACAGAGCATCCAGTCGGTGAAGGATGCGGTGATGAGAAGCGCTGTCCAGTGCTATGCTGTGGAAGGCGCCTATCCCAACTCCGTGGCCTATCTGGAGGAGCACTACGGCCTGGTGATTAATCATGAGCGGTATATTGTATCCTACGAGGCTTATTCGAGCAATCTTGCTCCCAGCATCCGGGTGCTGCCGCTGGGCAGTGAAGACGGGGAGGGCTATTAGTGAAACGGGAAAGATATCTTGAAAAACTAACGCCGATCTGTCAGCTGATTACCTATGGACTGCTGGTGGTTTCTGTTCTGTTTATGGTCTATACCGGCGCGGTCCTGTTCCGCCGGGTGACCATTCAAAGAGAAAAGGCGGATCATTTAAGAGCCACCGTTTCCTATGTACAGAACCAGATCTGCTTCTGTGAGGACAAATCGGCCATTTATCTGGATCAGGGCCCTGAGGGAGATATGCTTTGTCTACCCATGAATGGCGGCCAATATGAAATCCGGATCTATCAGTATGAAAACAGCCTCCGGGAGGAGCTTTCCATGCCCGGAATGCCGGCGGAGCCTGCTGATGCGGAGAAAATCGCTGCCGTGGATTCCTTCGAGATTTCTCTTGAGGATAACCTGGCCAGGATCCGCATTGACGGACGCAGCGCCTTCGCGTCGCTGAAGTCTCAGCAGGGAGGTGCGCCGTGAGAAACAGTTGGAGAGATACCTTCCGGTTTTCCCTGAGTCTGCAGATGCTGGGAATGGTGATTCTGCTGGTGCTGTCCTGCACGCTGCTGGTGAAGGTCTACGCGGGCGTCATCCAGAGCTCCCGCAGCACCATGGCCCTGAATGAGAGCGTTCAGGCCTGCCGCAGTCTGGCGGAAATCTATACATCCGCGCCCCGGCAGGAGGATGCCCTTTCCCGGATGAAGGAAGCCTACGGCTCTTTGGGAGAGGACGGAAGTACCTACATCGTTTTCCTGGACAAGGAAAGCGAGGGCTGCGAAGAAACGGAGGCCTTTGTGAAGGTGAGCATGAGCTTTGAGGAAGGGGACATGTCTTCCCTTCATCTCAGCGCCCTGTTTGAGAATGAGGAAATCTATCAGCTTTCCGTAGATGCCTGGCACGGCGGGGAGGTGAAGTAGGATGGATACGAAAAAAGTACGTTTAGGCAGTATCAGCATCCTGATGAGCGTCATCCTGCTTTGCGTCGCTGTGCTGGCGGTGCTTTCTGTCACCAGCGCCAGGGCCGATGATGTAATGGCAAGACGCTACGCGTCCTGGACCAGTGCTTATTATGAGCTTCAGAATGAAGGCCAGGCCTATTATCAGAGTCTTGATGAGGCAGTCCTTTCCGGCGAAGATCCGGAAGCCATCCTGTTGGAAAGCGGCGCCGTTCCGGATGAGAACGGTGTTTATGTGAAGGTGATCGCACGAGATGAGATGACGCTGACCATTCACATGGAGCTGGCGGATGGGAACATCCGGGTGCTGAGGTCGGAGACCGACACCAACTGGGAAGAAGATACTTCCATGAATCTGCTTCCATGACAACTGGCAGCAAAGGAGGAGAGGTTTTGAATATTACAGATATCCTTAAGGAAGCCGTGAACAACGGCACCTCGGATATATTTATCGTTGCCGGACTTCCGCTGACCTACAAGATTCACGGAAGACAGCTGAGAATGGAGAATGAGGGAAGGCTGCTGCCTGACGGCACCAGAGATCTGATTCACGAGCTTTATCAGGTGGCTGGCAGGGATGTTTCCCGCATCGCTCCCGAAAGCGCGGATGATGATTTTTCCCTGGCTCTGGGCGGCATCGGACGTTTCAGGGTCAACGTGTTCCATCAGAGGAACTCTCTGGCGGCGGTGATCCGTGTGATCCGTTTCGGTATCCCTGATTACAAGGTCATGGGAATTCCCGAGGAGGTCATGAGGCTGACCAGGCTCCATCAGGGCATTGTGCTGGTCACTGGCCAAGCCGGATCGGGCAAGAGCACCACCCTGGCCTGTATTATTGATGCCATCAATCAGAGCCGCACGGGACATATTCTGACCCTGGAGGATCCCATTGAATATGTGCACCGCCACAGCCAGTGCATCGTGTCCCAGAGGGAAATCTATTCCGACTGCGACAGCTATCTCTCCGCGTTAAGAAGCGCTCTCCGTGAAAGCCCGGATGTCATTCTGCTGGGTGAGATGCGGGATTACGAGACCATCGATGTGGCCATGAAGGCCGCGGAAACCGGTCAGCTGCTGTTTTCCACCCTGCATACGACCGGCGCGGCCAACACCGTGGACCGTATTATTGATACCTTCCCGGCGGCCCAGCAGGCCCAGATCCGTCTGCAGCTCTCCATGGTGCTTCAGGCAGTCATTTCCCAACAGCTGGTGCCGGATGTCAATGGAAAGATGATTCCGGCCTTTGAGATAATGTTCATGAATACGGCCATCCGCAATCTGATCCGGGAGAGCAAAACCCATCAGATTGACGCGGCCATCCAGGCCGGGGCCTCGGAGGGCATGTGCACCATGGATTCCAGTCTCCTGAAGCTTTACGCTCAGAAGAAGATCACCAAGGACACCCTGCTGACCTACTGCCTCAACTATGAGGCCACCAGCCGCCGGCTAAAGGCCTTAGGCTGAGATTACCGAGAGATGAAAGACGATGGATGAAGAAACTGTAATGGAAAATGAAGTGAAGGAAAAGGAAACGAAACGGTTTCCTTCCGCCGAGGAGCTTCGGGAAGAGCTGAAGCATGAGAAAAGCCGGAGCCGCAACAGACGGATCGTCCGCCGGACCCTGCTGTGCGTGCTGCTGGCGCTGGGACTTGCCGTCATTGCCGCCGCCGCTTTGATGCCGGTGTACCAGATGACGGGATCTTCCATGTCGAATACCCTGAGCGATTCGGATATTATCGTGGTGATGAAAAAATCCACCTTCCGGCGGGGAGAGGTGGTGGCCTTTGAAAACAACGGCAATCTTATGATCAAGAGAATCATCGCCATGGGCGGAGATACCATCGATATTGACCCCTCCGGCAATGTGACCCTGAACGGCAGCCGGCTGGCGGAGGAATATGTCAGCAAAAGAGAGCTCGGCATCTGCGACATCAAGCTGCCCTATACGGTGCCGGAAGGAAAGCTCTTTGTCATGGGCGACAACCGGAAGCAGAGTGTGGACAGCCGGCATTCATCCATAGGCTGCATCAGCCCGGAGAATGTCATTGGCCGGGTGGTGCTGAAGGTCTGGCCCCTGAACCGCCTGTCCTGGGTCGGAAGAGACTGAAAAAAGAACCCTCATCAGTAGATGCTGATGAGGGTTGTATTATTTTTGACTTCGTATACGCAGGCGTTGAGCTCGGATCCAAGAACCAGCACCAGGGAGAAAAGCCACATCCAGGTGCAGATCACGGCCACGGAGGCCAGGCCGCCGTAAATGGCGGAATAGTTGGAGGTGGACTGGGAAACGAATACCGAGAAAATGAGACTCACCACATAGGAGCCCAGGGTGGCGCCGATGGAGCCGGGAAGCACATCCCGGATTCTCAGCTCCTTGCCGGGAATGACCCGGTAAATGATGGTATACAGTACAAACAGAAACAGCAGCGGGATGATGTAACGGATGGCTCTCACCACCATGGAAACAAAGATCTGCTTCTGGAAGGTGTCGGACAGGAAGGTGAAGAGCCGGTCACCGAAGACGATCAGCACTGTGAAGAGCACAATCATCAGCACAAAGCAGATGGTATAGAAGAAGGACAGCATGAAGTGCTTAGGGATGCTGAAGGAGTTTCTGGTGCGGAAGGTCATATGGATGGCGTTCATAACGGCCCGGATGCCCCGGGAGGCGAACCAGATCACCAGCAGTACGTAGATGGGAATGGACTGGTTCGGCAGGGTAACGCCCTTAAACATGATATCGATGGTATCCAGGGCGCTGTCGGGAAAGATGTGGGATTCCCGCAGCATATCCAGAATCCTGGTATAATCCACCAGGGCGGAGCGGGAGATCAGGGCCGTGAACATGATCATCAGGGGGATGAGCGACACCAGCAGATAAAAGGATATCTGGGCGGCGTATCCCATAAAGTCGTCTGTGCGCAGACGCTTGAAAAACTTTAAGGATATTTGTCTGATCATAATAGTATATTATACCATTTATGCCGAAAATATGAAAGTTCTTTTCGATTTATTGACTTCATTTCTCAGCATGTTATAATGGTTGAAAGTACGCTTTTTGGAGGATTTTATCACTATGAAATATGAACAGGATATCAAGAACTACTTTGACCAGCACTGGTTTGAGATGATGAAGGATATAGCACGAATTTGCAGCATCAATTCCGAGCGCATGGAATCCAAAGAGGGGATGCCCTTTGGCGAAGGCCCCTACCAGGCCCTGATGGAGTTTGGAGCCATGGCAGAGGAAAAGGGCTTTGCCATGAAAACCTACGGAAACGCCGTGGGCTCCGTGGATCTGTCCGAAGCACCCCGTCAGCTGGATATGCTGGCCCACCTGGATGTGGTGCCCGCCGGAGAGGGCTGGACGGTCACGGAACCCTTCAATGTGATTATGAAGGACGGGAAGATCTACGGCCGCGGCACCGCCGACGATAAGGGCCCGGCTGTGGTGGCTCTCTGGGCCCTGAAATGTGTGAAGGATCTGGGAATTCCCCTCAGCAAAAGCGCCCGCCTGGTGGTGGGTACCGACGAGGAGTGCGGCAGCGGCGACCTACCTTACTACTACGCCGAACAGCCGGAAGCGCCCATGACCTTCTCTCCCGATGCGGATTATCCTGTGATCAATATCGAAAAGGGCGGCATGCATCCCGAGTTCTGGGCTTCCTGGGAGGAGGATCAGGCCCTGCCCAGACTAGTGTCCATGAGCGGCTCTCTGAAGGTAAACGTGCTTCCCGGCAAGGCCTACGCTCTGGTGGAGGGACTGGATCTTGCCGCCATGGATGAGATCGGAAAAGAAACCACCGCCAAGACCGGTGTCCGCTATGAGCTTACCCAGACGGAAGAAGGAGTCAAGGTTACCGCGGTGGGTGAAGGCGCCCATGCGGCTTCTCCTGAGAAGGGCAACAACGCCCTGACCGGTCTGATCGAATACCTCTGCAATCTGCCTCTGGCGTCTTCGGAAGCGGTCCGCAAACTGAATTCCCTGAAGAAGCTCTTCCCCCACGGAGATTCCTGGGGCAAGGGACTGGGAGTTGCCATGGAGGATGAAATCTCCGGCATCCTGACCCTGACCTTCAGCATGATGAACTGGACCAAGACCGGCTTTAAGGCACAGTTTGACTGCCGCGCACCCCTTTGCGCCACCACCGAAAACCTGCGGGATGCCGCGGAGAAGGCCATGGCGGCGGAGGGAATTACCATGGATCATATAGAGCTGAATCCGCCCCATCATGTATCCGGAGATTCTCCCTTTGTGAAGAAGCTGCTGCAGGTCTATGAAGAATATACCGGACAGAAGGGTGAATGCATCGCCATTGGCGGAGGTACTTATGTCCATCATCTGGAGAACGGCGTGGCCTTTGGATGCTCCATGCCGGGAACCGAAAACCGCATGCACGGCGCTGATGAGTTTGCCGTCATTGAAGAACTGATTCTATCTGCAAAGATGTTCGCCCAGGTGATTGCGGATCTTTGCGAATAAACCCTTTGGGTATACAGAATTTAGGAGGATAATACTATGCCGCGTCCCAGTTACCGACAGATGGCAGCTCATCTGATCAGGGAACATCAGCTTCCGAACTATGTCTATACCACGTCACCCAGCGACGAATCCCAGGCCCTGATCAATCTTGGCGAGAGTCTTCGAGACTCGCTGAAAAGATTTACCTTTGACAAAAAAGTCAGCAAGTCCATGCAGAATTTTTCCCGGCAGACCGATAAACTGCTGGCAAATATAGCCAAAGCCAAGGAACTGGCTGTTTCACCCAACTCCAAAAGCGAAGCTATCAAGAAAGCCGCCCAGCAGGTGGAAAAGGATCTGAAAGAGTTTGACCGCCAGATGAAACTCATGGCGGAAAGCAAAGATACCAACCTCCTGATTTTTTATTTCGAAAACCCGGAACGGCAGAGAATGTACAACATCATGAATGAGGTGGGAGAGTTCCCGCTGGATGAGGAAGATATGGGCGTCTTCGAAGGAAAGACAATCCCGGATCAGCCCCGCCGCAGACAACCTCAGCCGCAGGCTGGTCCTCAGGTTCAGCCTGAGATCAATACCGGGAATCAGCCGGAGATTAACACCGAGCAGCTCCAGCCGGAGCCGCCGATTCAGCCTGTCAACGGCCCTCAGCCGCAGCCTGGCCCGCAGCCCGGCCCCCAGCCGGAGGCTGGTCCCCAGCTGGAAGAGGAAGAGGGTCCGCAGCCTGAAATTGAGACCCTGAACAAGAATAATCCCAATCTGGCCTATCCGGGCATGGATCCCTTCCAGGCCAGCATTTCCGGTGATGTTCAGAAGGCCGCGACCTATGCCGCCCAGGCCGGAGAAAACCCCGGTCCGGATCTTGTGATCCTCTCGGATCTGATTAAGGGCCTTGACAAGCAGATTGAAGCGGAATCTCAGGACGAAAACAATGCGGCGTATGTGGCTTCTCTGAAGGACTTGAGGGACAAAGCAGACGCTTTTCTTCAGAACGTTCAGAAGCTGGGAGATACCATCCACCGGAACGGCAACCATTTCTCCAGCCGCGAAGCCCTGGATCAGAGCGCCGTTCTTCTGAAAGCCTTTGAGGATCAGTTCCTTGCCCATTCCATTTCCTACAGGGACATGGATGATATCGAAGGAATGCCCACCTATGATGACTATCAGGATCAGGTTCCCCTGGAGCCCGGCCGTGAGCTGTTAAATGCCGCTGGCTACGTGCCTCCCAGAACATTCTTCCCTGTGAAGATGGAGAAGGAGAAGATCATTGCCTCCCTGACAGCGGAGAATATGAAAGCTCCCAGCGGAGAAAACCGCGGCATCGAAAGGCTGAAGGATGTTTACACCCGGATGCTGAACTTCATTGCCAATCCGGAAGGCAAGGATCCCCAGCAGGTCGTCAACGCCACCACCATGCTGACCATGACTACCGCACTGCTGGATCAGATCAATAATTATCAGACCCAGCTGCGTTTCGGTGAAACCGACCTGGCCAGGCAGAGCCTTGCAAAAACCGTGGCGGCCCTGGCGAATTTCGAAAAGGCCTATGAGCTCTATCAGCGCTATGACGGTGAAGGCCTGGCTTCCATTCTGGGAGATGTGCCTACCAGAGCAGAGCAGGTGAACTATGAAGAGGTGGACGCTGTGGCCGATCAGATCCTGAATCTGACCAACGCCCAGCTTGATGCTGCCAACAGCCGGGGCATCCAGTACGAAGCCATTGCCCGTTCCCTGGCAGGCGGCGAATGGAAAGAAGAATTGTTCAACGGCAAAGAGGAGCTGAATGCGGTCTCGACTCTGATCCAGCATCTTAAGGATAATATTCCCGGTCCGGATCAGCCCGGCGTCGAGAGAGACGCGGTGCAGAAGCTGACGGAATCCGCTGAACGGATGCTGAATTCCGTGCTGGAGCTGACTAAGGAAAAGACCCATCCCAACCTGGCGGAAGCGGCCTCTCAGATTGCTGAATTTGATGTGAAATACCGCGCTTTCCGTCTGATGAACCCGGATTTCGCTGAAAAGTATACCGGCGAGTTTGAGAAGGTATGGAGCAGCGCCAAATTCGAGAATCCCATTCAGCTGGACAACGAGATCGAGCAGGAGGCCCCGAATGAGAACCAGCAGGAGCCTCCGAAGGGGAACGAGAACGAGCAGGAACCTCCGAAGGAGAATGAAAACAACCAGGAGCCTCCGAAGGAGGAGCTTTCTACAGAAGAGAAGCTCGCCGCCATCAGACCCGGATTCTCCTATGTCTACAACGGAGCCCTCTATGACAGGACTGTCTATACCGGAGAATTCCTGACCGATGAGAAAAAGCGGAAGCTCGTCACCGAAGCCGAGGATGAGCTGTACGATCTGGAAGAGAAGATCTTGAATGCAGCCGGAGATTCGCTTCTGGCTGATGATGTCAGAAAGCTGGCCGCCGTGGTGGGACGTTTCGGCGATCGCCTGAAGGATACCAGAAATACTCTTCGCAGCGGATCCCAGGAGGACGGACTGAGGGATTTCATCACCTGTACCGAGCACGGGGAAGAACTGGATAAGGAACTGAAGGAATTCAACGAGAAGCATCCCGGATGGCTGGATGCCAAATGCCGCCGCCTGGCTAACATTTTCCAGATTGATGTCTGCAGCAAAGGACGGCAGAAGATTCATCAGATCGGAAAGATCAGAACCGCCTACGATTCCATCGAGCATCTGAAGGGGATCCTTCGTGACCCGGATGTCAGTGAACAGGAGAAAAGAGACGCCCTGGCTTCCATTATCGGCATCCGCAAGCTGTCGGCCTCCGTCAATGGCAAAGTGGGAAATCTGAAGAGATTCAGAATTTCCGAGGCTGAAATGGTATCCCTTTCTCTGCAGATGCAGAAGGATCCCATGTTTATCCGTTTCCTGGATTCCATGCCTCTGCAGAATTCCATCAAAATGGCCTGCAGCGGCAGCGGCAGCAAATATGAGGATAAATACAGGGAATTCACCCACTACGCATTCCAGAACAAGTACTTTGCCGTAGAGAAGCCTCAGCCCCTGGAAACGGAAGATTCTTCCATGGTTCCCGCCGATGAGGAGAGAGAAGAAAACATCATTCGCACCGGAGAAATCAAAACTGCGGCCAAATGGATTGAAGCGGCTCAGAAGAAGATCAAGAATGCCAGAAGCAACGAGGAAATTGATCTGCAGCTGGCCCGGATTTTTGCGGCCAGACAGCTTTCCGAGGCAGAGCGCGGCAAGCCCGAAAACATTAAAAACACCAGACTCTACGAGGGTCAGATCGAGCAGAGAGCCAAGGATCTGCTGAAGGGCAAGGACAGCGATGCCTTTACCCGCTTCCTGTCCACCATGAAGGATGCACCTGTGTCCATCAATGAGAAAAGAAGGGTCCGTTATCGGAAGGAATATCTCTCGGAGGCGCTGGCTGGCCACGGCGGACGCATGGAGGACCGGTTCGCCCTGTTCTGCCACTCCGTGCCCCAGGGTCAGTATCTGAACAACCGTCTTTATGAACGGTACAAACCCGTTTATTATGAGAACTATACGGATTACGTGATGAAGCATCAGAACCCCCGATACCAGGATCCTGCCCGGGGTGATGTCCGGAACGACCGGATGAAGCTCAATCACGCCGCCCGGATGCTGACCGCCTACATTATGGGAACGGAATCCTTTAACAAGTACTTTGACAAAAAGGAGTTTTCCGAGAGCTGCGGCAAGATGACGTCGAGTCCCGTGTTCAAGATTATGACCATGACGGAGGAGCGCTGCGCTCAGCTCAATCAGGGAAAGACCGACCAGATCACCGATACCCTGACACAGATCGTTACGGACTTCTCCCTGCCCGAGAAGAGCGCAGGCGTTGAAGACCGTAAGAGAGGTCTGATGATCAAGCGGGCCGTGGGAGATCTGTACTATAAGCTGGTGGGTTACCGTGAAGGTGAACAGGTCAAGAAGTTCCTGGCGGGAAAAAGTCCCGAGTTCAGAAAGATGGTCCGGGAAGCGGAGAGATATGCCAACACCTTCGATGTTCCCAACGAGCAGGATGCCATGAGGGTATTTGCCTCCGTACTGGATTATCAGAAGGGCCGGGAAACCAGCCGAGGATCCGGCGAGAATGCCCGGGACTTCAACAATTCCATGGAGCTGGCCAAGGCTGTGGTCCAGGGCCGGGGCGCGGAGAAATATCTGCAGGAGCAGATTGACTACGTGAACCAGAAGAGAGGCATTGATCCCAAGGATCTCCAAAACAGGGACCGGATCAAGCTTCAGAATATCGAAAGCGCCATTGACCGCAGAGACGAGCTGGAGAATCCCAAGCCCAAGACCATTGGAAAAGGAAAAGGCGTAGGAGTTTAAAACGATGATCCGACTGGGCATTGACAGGATCAGGGAGGAAGGCTCCCTGTTTCAGGGAAAGAGAATTGGACTGATCACCAACTATTCGGGAGTGGATTCCGCTCTGACCGACGATATGACCGTCTTTTATGAAGCGGGTTATCCGGTGGTCAAGGTCTTCACTCCGGAGCATGGCCTTTACGGTGCCATGGACGGGGCCTCGGTGGGAGACGGGATTCATCCGAAATATCACGTCCCCATGATATCCCTTTACGGTTCGAAGCTGGAACCTTCAGCAGAGGATCTTTCCGGCCTGGATCTGCTGGTCTATGACATCCAGGATGTGGGCATGAGGTATTATACCTACATCTATACCCTGGCGAACTGCATGAAGGCGGCGGATAAGGCGGGCCTTGGCCTGGTGGTGCTGGACCGCCCGGATCCCCTGGGGGATAAGGTCAGCGGCAACCGGATGGACCCCAAATATGACTGCTTTGTGGGCGCCCACCGGCTGGCCACCCGTTATGGCCTCACCGCCGGAGAGCTGGGATATTACTTTAAAAATTACTTCGGCCTTTCGCTGGATTACCGGGTGGTGCCCATGGAGGGGTACCGGGAGTCCATGAAATGGCCCGAGACGGGGCAGCTGTGGAATCTGCCCTCGCCTTCCATTCATACCTTCAACAGCGCCCTCTGCTATGTGGGCGGATGCTTCTTTGAGGCCACCAACATCAGCGAGGGGCGGGGAACCGCCGCGCCTTTCCAGATCTACGGAGCTCCCTTTGTGGATATGGATCATCTGGTGAAGGTGCTGAGGGAGAGGATTCAGGATCCGAACCTGGCCCTTCGGACCAGGGCCTTTACGCCCTTCTGGTCCAAGCATCAGGGAAAGACCTGCTTCGGCGTGGAGTTTATTCCCCTTTCCGCGGATCTGGATTTCATGAATCCGGCGCTGATTCTTATGAAGACGCTGCTGGAGCTTTATCCCGAACAGTTTGAATTCCGTTCCTATGCGGATGTCTCCCGGCTGACCTCCCTTTCCGGAGATCATACGGTGGATGACTATCTGAAGGACAGGATCAGCCTGAAGGAACTGAATGAGCGGTGGGAAGATGAGTCTAAAGAATTCGCTGTGGAAGTGAAAGGATATCGGCTCTATGAGTGAATATGTGCTGGGATTTGACTGCGGGGGAACCAAAACCGGAGTCAGGCTGGCGTCGTTGGCAGAGGTTCCTGTGACGGAAGAGGAGTTTTCCGTCGGGGGAATGAATGTCAACAGCTTTGGCAGGGAAGAGGTGCTGGAGCATCTGGTTTCGGCCTATGAGCAGATCGGGGCCGAGAAGCTGTCCAAAGTCAGAGCCATCTGTTACGGAGCCGCGGGCATCAGCAATCCTCTGACCAGGGAGGTATTTCTGGAGGGGACCAGGCGCAGCTATGTGCTGATGGGACTGGATCCCAGAAAGGCACCGCTGCCGCTGCTGATCGGAGACCATCAGGCAGCCCTGTACGGAGCTCACGGAGGAAAGGACGGCATGATTCTGATTGCCGGCACCGGATCCATCTGCTGCGGTCATGCCCGGGAAGGCGGCGAGGATGGGCCTATGCTGGAGGCAAGATGCGGCGGCTTCGGTCATCTGATTGATGATGGAGGATCCGGCTATGCCCTGGGAAGGGATGTGCTTTCCCTCATCGTGAGAGCTGAGGATGGGAGAATTCCGCCCACGGCCATGAGAAGGCCTGTATTTGAGCAGCTGGGCATCGACTCCGTTCAGGAGCTGATCCGCTTTGTTTACGATCCATCCACGGGAAAGAAGGATATCGCGGCCCTGGCGCCGGTGCTGGAGACAGGACTGGCCGCGGGGGAGAAGGCGGCTTTTGAGGTGCTGGAGAAGGA
The DNA here is from genome assembly GCA_902783575.1 of uncultured Eubacteriales bacterium. GTDB lineage: Bacteria > Bacillota > Clostridia > Lachnospirales > Bianqueaceae > RUG760. The sequence continues at coordinate 2,758 of CACZRP010000020.1, read as the reverse complement.
AGCGGGAGAGCTGGCGGAGCTGGTGGTTCCCGTGGCCAGGAGTCTGAAGCTGGAAGAGGGCTATCTTACCTTCTGCGGCAGTGTCCTTCTGAAGAGCAGCCGCATGGCCGAAGCCGTCAGAAAGCAGCTTTCTGAGCGGCTTCCCGGAGTGAAGACGGTGCCTGCCCGGTATGACGCGGCCTTTGGGGCCTGTCTGGCGGCCCTTCGCCAGCTGAAGAAGAATTACTAACTGATCGGTAAGTTTGGAGGATAATCTTATGGTACTTGGAACCACGGAACAGAGAAATCCCGCCAGTGTGAATATTGATCTCATGGATTCCATGGGGATCGTCAAGGTGATCAATGAGGAGGATCACCGCGTTGCGGATGCCATTCAGCAGGCCCTTCCCCAGATCGCGGAAGCGGTGGATGCCATCGTGGAGAGGCTGAGAGAGGGCGGCCGCCTGGTCTATGTGGGCGCGGGCACCTCGGGCCGGCTGGGCGTGCTGGATGCGGCGGAATGCATCCCTACCTACAGCTCGGATCAGGTGATCGGCGTCATGGCGGGAGGAGAATCCGCCATGTTTGTGGCAAAGGAAGGCGCCGAGGACAGCCGGGAGCTGGCGGTGGAGCAGCTGAAGGAAATCGGCTTTTCCGGCAAGGACATTGTCTGCGGCATCGCTGCCAGCGGCCGGACACCCTTTGTGCTGGGGGCTTTTGAATATGCCCATGAGTTGGGCACCAAGGCCATCGCTGTGGTCAATAACCAGGGCTCCAGGGTGGCCGAAGCGGCGGATATTGCCATTGAAGCCGTGGTGGGACCCGAGGTGGTGACCGGTTCCACCAGGATGAAAGCCGGCACTGCTGATAAGATGATTCTGAATATGCTTTCCACAGCTTCCATGATCCGTCTTGGCAAGACCTATTCCAACTGGATGGTGGACCTGAAGGTGTCCAACATTAAGCTGGTGGACCGGGCAGAGCGAATCGTGGCCCAGATCGCCGAGGTTTCCCAGGAGGAAGCGGCGAAGGTGCTGAAGCAGACCGGTGATGTGAAAACCGCCATCATTATGATTAAGGCCGGAGTCGATGAAGAGATCGCCCGAGCTCTTCTGGATAAAAATGAGGGAATCGTGGGCAAGGTCTTCCGTTCTCTGGGCATCGAAGGAATCCGTTAACTGATAACCGCGGCAGGAAATCCGAAAACCTGCCGCGATTCTTTTTTTATTGAAAAACTGTGGATTTCATTGTATGATAGGAATATCATATTTCAGAAGATAGGAGGCGGCCATGAGTCAACAACCAAAGAAGAACCCTTCCTGGGTTAAATTGCGGCACCGGATTGTCTTTGCCGCCTTTTATCCTGTGGTCTATCTGCTGTGTCAGCTGCGGTACGGGATTCAGGTGGAAAAGCATAAGGAGAAGCGCCAGTGGCTGATTCTCTTCAACCATCAGACCCCCTTTGATCAGTTTTTCCCCTGCCTGATGTTCCATGGCCCCATCTATTTTGTCAGTACGGAGGATATCATTTCCAAGGGATGGATTTCCCGGCTTCTGGTCTTTCTGGTGGCGCCGATTCCCATCAAAAAGCAGATGACGGATCTTCGGGCCGTGAGGAATATTCTTCAGGTGGCCCGGGAGGGCGGCTCCATTGGCATTGCGCCCGAGGGCAACCGCACCTACAGCGGCAGGACCTGCGATATCAATCCGGCCATTGCCAAGCTGGCAAAGAAAATCGGGCTTCCCGTGGCGCTGGTGCGCTTCGAGGGAGGCTATGGCGTTCATCCCCGGTGGAGTGATGTGCGGCGCAAGGCCGACAGATTTCCGCCTATGGAGGCCAGGGTGGCAGAGATCATCGAGCCGGAAGAGCTGAAGGAGCTGAGCGACGAAGGGCTCATGGGACGGATCCGCCGGGCTCTCTATCAGGACGATTACGAGCTGGTCCAGGAAACCGGGCAGCAGTACTACAGTCCCAAGAGCGCGGAATATGTGGAGCGGGCCCTGTATGTGTGTCCTTCCTGCGGCCTCACCACCTTCCAGAGTGACGGAAACACCTTCCTGTGCGATGGCTGTCAGGGTGAATGGGAGATGATGCCGGATCTGTCCATAAGGCCCATGAATGAGTATCAGACCCAGGGATTTATTTCCATGGGAGACTGGTTTGATTATCAGCAGGATTATATCCGGGGGTTGGATCTTCACAGGCTGCCTGCCAGGGCGCTGTACGAGGACAAGGCGGCTCTGTACCGGGTCAACCTGTATAAGAATAAAGAGCTGCTGGCCGAGGAAACCGTTGTCAGGCTGTTCAGGGACAGAATTACCGTCGATGACGATGTGTTCACCTTCAGCGAACTGGAAGCGGTGTCCGTGCTGGGCCGGAACAAGCTGAATCTCTATATCGACAAGGAAGTTTACCAGGTGGTGGGGGATGAGCGGTTTAACGCCCTTAAATACGTGAATTTCTACTATCGCTTTAAGAACATGGAAAAGGGAGTTATGAATGAGCAATTTCTGGGATTATAGTGTCTGGGGCTTTTTAAATCTGTTGGCGTTGCTGCTTCTGAGTCTGCTGGCCGCCAACATGCTGAAAAAGTGGTTTCCTTTTCTTCAGAAATCGCTGATTCCCACCTCGGTGCTGGGCGGAGCCATCCTGCTGATTATTTCCGGCATTTACAAGGCCGTTTTCAGTACGGAAATGTTTGACACGGCTTTCTTCGGCGGCAATGGCACCTCCAACCTGGAGATCATTACCTATCATACGCTGGCCCTGGGCTTTATC
>CACZRP010000019.1 GCA_902783575.1 uncultured Eubacteriales bacterium | reverse complement strand
CGCATCCTTGAGATCGAGCACCTGCTGGATCGTAAACCGAAAGCTCTTTCCGGTGGTCAGAGACAGCGTGTTGCCATGGGACGTGCTATCGTCCGTAACCCCAAGGTCTTCCTGATGGACGAGCCTCTGTCAAACCTTGATGCCAAGCTGCGTGTTCAGATGCGTATTGAGATCTCCCGTCTGCACGAGAGACTGAATGCCACCATCATCTACGTTACCCACGACCAGGTCGAGGCTATGACCCTTGGTACCCGTATCGTCGTTATGAAAGATGGTCTGATGCAGCAGGTTGACTCTCCCGTTAAACTGTACAACGAGCCCCAGAACCTGTTCGTTGCCGGTTTCATCGGTTCTCCTCAGATGAACTTCATCGACGCTGTTCCTCAGAAAGAGGGCAACAACATTTACCTGACCTTCCACGATCAGAAAGTCCTTCTGACCAACGAGAAAGCCAGAAAGGTTGTGGACGGCGGCTATCTGGGCCAGACCGTTGTTATGGGTATCCGTCCCGAAGACATCCACGAAACCGATCTTGCTCTGTCCCAGTTCCCGGACGACACCATCGTTGCCGAAGTGAACGCCACCGAGCTTCTGGGTGCCGAGATGCATCTGTATGTGAATATCGATGAGGTGGATCTGGTAGCTAAAGTCAGCCCCAGACTTCAGGTCAAGAATGGCGACAAGGTCAAGCTGGCGCTGGATGCCAACCGCATTCACGTATTCGACAAAGAGACCGAGCTTACCATCACCAACTGATCTCTCCTGTTTTTTGGAATTCCAGCCCTCCGCGCAAACGGAGGGCTTTTCCATTGCCGTACGAAAATGAAAAAATTCATAGAAAGTTTACGTATCTTATCTTTTGTGATAAAATATTCATGTTATGTTTATTGAAATCAATTTGCAGGGAGAGTAAGTGTAACATATGAGCAACTTCAATGATTTTCAAAATCAGAATCAAAACATGAATCAGGATCAGCAGGGTTCTTATCAGAATCAGAATCGTTACCAGGGACAGAACCCCTATCAGAGCCAGAATCCCTACCAGGGACAGAGTCCTTATCAGAATCAGAATCTGAATCAGGCGCAGGCCCAGAATCCGTATCAGGCGCAGAACCCCTATCAGAATCCCTATGGACAGCCCGTTTATTTTCCTCAGGCTCAGCCCAAAAAGAAGGGCGGTGCCGGGATGTTCTTCGGCGGCCTGGGAGCCGGCGTCGCGCTGATGCTGGTGGTGCTGCTGATCGTGGTGATTCATTTTACGGCCGCTGATAAAGGAACTACCTATGCGGGCTCCGGGGCCCTGTCAGACGAACAGGCCACCGAGCTGGTGAATAAGGTAGGCATGCTGGTGGCGGATATTCAGGACCGGTACTACGAGGACGTGGATACCGAAACTCTGCTGGACGGAGCCTACCACGGCGTCGTCAACGCCATGGGGGACAAGTATGCCGCCTATATGAACCCTGAAGAGTTTGCTGCCTTTATGGAGGACAACACCGGTACCTTTGTGGGTATCGGCGTCAGTGTAACTCTGGATACCGAATACGGCGGCGCCCATGTGGAAGAAGTATACGAGACCGGCGGAGCCTACGAGGCAGGCCTTCAGTACGGCGATGTTATTATCAAGGCCGACGGAACAGATCTGACCGCCATGACGCTGGATGAGCTGGTGCGCTATATCCGCGGCGATGAAGGAACCTCCGTAACCATTACCTATATGCGGGACGGACAGGAGCAGCAGGCTTCTATCGTCCGGAAAAAACTGACCACTAAAACCGTCCGCAGCAAAATGCTGGAGGGCAATATCGGCTATATCTATCTTTCCGGCTTTGAAGGCGCCACCACGGACCAGTTCCGGGAGGCTCTCTCAGCCCTGAAGGACCAGGGGATGACATCCCTGATTCTGGACCTTCGCAACAACCCCGGTGGACGGGTGGATGTGGTAACGAAGATTGCCGATGAGCTGCTGCCGGCCGGCGTTGTCACTTACTTCGAAGACAAATACGGCAACCGTGAGACCTATTACTCCACCGATGAAGGTGATTTCAGCCTGCCCATTGTGGTGCTGGTAAACGAGAACTCCGCCAGCGCGTCGGAGCTTTTGTCCGGCGCCATCCAGGCCAGAGATGCCGGCACTGTGGTGGGAACCCAGACCTTCGGCAAGGGTATTGCCCAGACCACGCAGCCCTATGCGGACGGCAGCGCTCTGAAGGTTACCACCGATTATTATTTTCTTCCCGACGGTACCTGCATCCATGGAGTGGGCGTGACACCGGATTATGTGGTGGAGCTGCCCGAGGGTGAAGTTTTCGCCACCATCCGGGGCGATGATTTCATGACGGATCTTTCCAGGGATACTCAGCTTCAGAAAGCCATGGAGCTTCTGGGCGTACCCTATACCGCCCCCGCGGCCCAGTAAGGGAGAGCAGCATGGACGAGAGAGCCAAACAGATTATTGACCGGCTGGAGTCAGCCTATCCCCAGGCCCACTGCGAGCTCAATTACATGACGCCCCTGCAGCTGGTGACAGCCACCGTGCTGTCCGCGCAGACCACAGATAAGCAGGTGAACAAGGTCACGGAAAAGATGTTCGCGGATCATCCGGACCTTAACTCCATGCTGCAGCTGACCCGGGAAGAGATTGTAGGATACATCCATACCCTGGGATTCTTCAACACCAAGGCCGATCATCTGTACTGGATGTGGAGAAAGCTGAAGGAGGACTTCGGCGGCGAGGTGCCCCGGACCATGGAGGAGCTGACCAGCCTGCCGGGCGTCGGCAGAAAGATTGCCAACGTGGTGCTGTCCAATGCCTTCGGAGTGCCCGCCCTGGCGGTGGATACCCATGTGTTCCGGGTTTCCAACCGGCTGGGACTGGCCCACGCTAAGGATGTGGAGCATACGGAGCAGCAGCTGATGGAAAACCTGGACCGGGAGCTCTGGTCAAGGGCCCATCATCTTCTGATTTTCCATGGCCGCTACTGCTGCAAGGCCCAGAAGCCCCAGTGCGAGCTTTGCCCGCTGAAGGATCTGTGTGAATATCATACCGCCAATCAATGAGGTTATTGCTATGATCAAGTCATTTATGAGCTTTTTAAAGGAGTCTCCGGTATGCTTTTATGCCGTCAGCTCTCTGAAGAAAATGTTTCTGGACGCCGGCTTTGAAGCCCTGAACATGGAAAAGCACTGGGAGCTGGCGCCAGGAGGAAAGTATTTTACGGTGGTCGATGATTCCGCCGTTTTCGCTTTCACCCTGCCCGAGGATCTTAAGCGTATCAAGGCACCGGTGTTCCGGATGATCGGCGCCCATACCGATCAGCCCTGCCTGAGGATCAAGCCCTGCGGCCAGATCAGCCAGAACGGTTACTGCAAGCTGGGCATCGAGGTCTATGGCGGCCCCATTTACAATACCTGGCTGGACAGACCCCTGTCCCTGGCCGGAAGAGTGACGCTGAAAAGCGATGACCTTTTCAATCCCCGTCCCGTTTATGTGGATCTGAAAAAGCCCGTGCTGATAATCCCCAACCTGGCCATCCATATGAACCGGGAAGTGAATGAAGGCGTGAAGCTGAATCCCCAGATTGATCTTTACCCTGTGGGAGGACTGATGGAATCCCTTCCTGAGAAAGAAGAGCAGATGCTCATCAGCGCTCTGTGCAGGGAGCTTCAGGTCAAGCCGGAGGAGATCCTGGATTTCGATCTCTTTACCTATATCACCGAAGAACCCCAGATTGTGGGCTTTGAGGAGGATATGCTTTCCGCCGCCCACCTGGACGATCTGGTCATGGTGCATACCGCGGCCACGGCCCTGATTGAGGCCAGACCTGTCACCGGCATCAATGTTTTCTGCGGCTTCGATCACGAGGAGATCGGCAGCCGTACCCGTACGGGAGCGGATTCTTCCACCCTGGGCTTTATTCTGGAGAAGATCAGTCTCGCTCTGGGCAAAACCAGGGAAGAGTATATGAGCGATCTCATGGGCTCCTTCCTGATTTCCGGCGATGTGGCCCATGCCACCCATCCGGCCCATCCCGAGAAGCATGATCCGAATCAGACCACGAAGCTGGGAGGCGGTCCTGTCATCAAGCTGTCCGCCCGCCAGAGCTATGTGACCCAGAGCAAGGACTACAGCGTCTACGAACAGGTTTGCAGCGCCGCCGGCGTGCCTGTCCAGAAATTCACGAACCGCTCGGATCAGCGGGGCGGCTCCACCATCGGGCCCGTAACCGCCGGCCAGATTCCTTGCCGGATTGTGGATATGGGTATTGCCATTCTGGCCATGCATTCCGCCAGAGAACTGATGGCCGTGAAGGACTATGAATATACCTTCAGATCTTTCGTCACTTATTATCAGCAGTAGGAGGATGAGAAAATGCAGGATGAACTGTTTTTGGAGCAGATGGTACGGCGGGGCACCGACAAATCGGTGCTGATCAAGAGGATTCTCATTGTTCTCTCCGGTCTGGTGATCATTGCCTTTCCCTACGTGACCTCCCTCTCCGCCGGATACCTGGCGGGGCCGGTGCTGATGGTTCTCGTCGCCCTGATGATCTGGATCCTGTGGCGGCGGGCCTACCGGGAATATGAGTATGTCTTTACCGACGGCAACCTGGATGTGGATGTGATTTTTAACCGCTCCAGCCGCAAGCATGTGGCCACCTTCGATGTCAAAAAGGCCCGGTTCATCGGTCCTGCTGACAATGAGCAGAATAAGGGAATCATTGAAGGCAATTTTGACAAGGTGATTCAGGCCGATACGGGCCTTCATCCGGAGCAGGCCTATGTGCTGCTGGGGACCCTGGGAGAAAGGACCTGCAAGCTGGTCTTTGAGCCCAATGAGGAGCTGTTAAAGGCCATCAAGCGTTACAATCCTCGGGGAACCATTATCAAATAAAAAAGAGGACTTCAGCCCAAAAGCTGAAGTCCATTTTTGTGCGCGACTGACGCGTGCCGGTTTTTACTGTTAGAAAGGGGAGACTCAACGGCCCAGGGTCCTTAGATCCGGTCCGTAGAACTCAAGAAAACGGTAGTAACCCGTAAAACGGGAGTAGAGGCGGTCCATATAGGTGGCCCGCAGCTTTTCCGGCTCCAGGTTGGTGGATACGATGGTGGCCTTTCTCTTCAGCACCCGCTGGTTAAAGCATTCAAAGAGATCCGCCGCCGTCACCTGGGAAAGATATTCGGAGCCCAGGTCGTCGATGATCAGCAGATCCACCTGATCCAGCTGGTCGTGGATGATCTGGGTCTGTTCCGCCCGGGCGGGATTTCTGCGGAACCGGTATTCATCGAGGTTCGAGCAGAGCTGGTTGGCGGTGAGATAAAGCACCGTAAATCCCCGGTCCAGCACCCGCTTGGCAATACAGTCGCAGAGAAAGGTCTTTCCCGTGCCTGGCGTGCCGTAAAAAATCAGGCTGTGGGGATGATTGTCGGGAAAGCTTTCCGCATAGTCATGGGCAATGGTGGCCAGGTTCTTCATGTTCTTGCGGGGAGAGGGCTTGTTTTCATCCAGAATCATATTGGGGAACAGACGGAGCTTGAAGGTTTCAAAATTGTTCCGCTCCAGCTCCTCCCGGATGCCGGAGGCCTCGTAGGAAAGATCAATCAGACGCTGCTGCATGCAGTGGCAGCGGACGGAATCGATAAAGCCGGTATCCTGGCAGTCGGGGCACTGGTACCGGGGCTTCATGTAATCCTCTTCAAAGCCTGCCTGCTTCATCAGGGCGGCTTTTTCTTCTCTTAACGCGTGGTTTTCCGCCTTCAGGGCAGCGATCAGCTGCTGCTTGTCCTGGGAAGGGAAGCGGATATAGGAACGCAGGGCGTTCAGACCGGTGGATTCCAGGGCCTCATCGATTTCCCGGATCCGGGGAACCTTCTGATAAACCTCTGATCGACGAAAAGCGGCGTCAGACTCTGCCTGCCGCCTCTTTTCTTCATATTCGTGCATAATATTCATGTTGGAAACTGCCATAAAGATCTCGAAACCTTCCTTTGGGAGTTAGTCATCTTCCTCTTCGGGCGCGGGTCTGGCCAGCCGTTCATAGGTGGCGTAGTCGTAGTAGGGCATTTTGGAAGCAACAAAATAAGAGCCTTTGCGGCCGGAGGACATACCTCCCGCCATGGTCCCGGTATTCCGGGATTTCATATAGGCGTCATCCAGTGCCGCCACGTCGTCCAGGGTATGGACGTTCTGCTGATACCAGGGGTAGAGAATTCCTTCCATATATTTGAAGCTGGGCTTGCCGGTTTTCTGGAAAGTGCGGCGGGCCGCTTCGAGAATCAGATCCATGGAAAGATTGTACTGGTAAAGCCAGCGGTCCACAGCCTCTGTCTCCACGTCGCTGGGCGTATGATAGGCGACACCGAGAGCTTTGAAAATGGGCAGATAGACCTTGAAGCGGGCAGTGTACTGCTGAGCTGCCTCGATGGTATCAATCTGATGATCCGACCAGTCCTCAGCCACTTTTTCCATATAACGGAAGCTGCGGTTGCCGGACTCGACGCAGGTTTTGATCAGATAATGGATCACGTCTACGGGAAGACGGTAATAGTCATAGAAGCCGAAGAGAATCATCATATCGGAGGGGCCGAGGGGCTGACCCAGGAGCGCCTCCGCGTTTTGGAAGAGACGGCGGGTGGTGGGATTCTGGGAATAAAGCTCGATCTCCTCGGGGGAGTAGGCCGGCTTGCGCTCGACACGGATGACCTTGGTCTGGGGCGCGGGAGTCTTTTCTTCCGCGGAGGAACGGGTGCCTTTGGGCGGCTGGGGCGTCTGGGGAGCAAAGGAGATCCAGAGCTGTTCGCCGTCCTGGTGGAGGGAGAGGGCTCCCTGCTTGTGCCAGTAGGTGAGGGCCTGGATTACATCGGACTCCAGCATATTCAGCTTTTCAGCGGCCTTGGCGGTGGAAAAATCGGGAACGCCCCGATAGAATGAGCGGTAAACGTAAAGATATACTTTCACGTAATTGCCGTTGGCTTCGGGCATATCGTGAAGAATGAACTGATCAGACACAGGTATATGAAAATTAAACTGATCTTGGTTAAAAAATAACGCAGGCATTTTAGGACTTCCTCGTTTTCTCTCTTTATCTTGGATGAGGTTATCATAGCACAAAGGATTTCTTTTGTGAAGTGGGCCGAAAGTCCCAACAGAGAGGTGGGGTGAACACCGGGGTTATCAACCGAAAGTGGATAACTGTGAAAAAAGTCAGAAAAAACCCGAAAATAAGGGATGGATTGTTTGGAGTTTTCCACATTTTGACTTTTTTAATCCCCAAAATGTGAACAAGTGTTTGGCGTCGAACGGTTGTGGATAATGTGGAAAAATCAGTTTTCAGCGACGGTTTTCAGCAGGTCTTCCGCTATTTTAACCGCGTTGCCGGCTCCCATGGTAATTAACAGATCTCCTGTGGATATCTTTTTTTCAAGGATTTTTACGATATCTTCGAACAGGGGAATGTACACAGCATCCACGCCCTTCTGCTTGAGAGAATCGGCCAGCATGGAGGAGGAAACCTCTCCCGTGTCCACCTCCCGGGCGGCGTAGATGTCGCAGAGAATTACATGATCAGCCAGGGACAGAGCCTCCACAAAATCGTCATAGAAGGCGATGGTGCGGCTGTAGGTGTGGGGCTGGAAGACCAGATAGAGCTCCCTGTGGGGAACTTCAGTGCAGGCGGTGAGCTGAGCCCGGATTTCGGTGGGATGATGGGCATAATCATCAATGACCCGCGCTCCGTGGTACATGCCCAGGAATTCGAAACGCTTTTTGGTGCTCTGATAGGCGGCCAGTCCGGTCCTGACATCCTCGAAGGAAACCCCTTCGCACAGCGCCAGGGCCGCGGCACAGACCGCGTCATAGACCATGTGCATGCCGGGAAGATACAGATCCAGGGCTCCGAGGTCCTCTCCATGATGGATAAGATGGAACTGATAGCCCAGGGCGTTGGTGTGGTGTTCGATGTTCGATGCGGTAAAATCCGCCGGCTCCTCCAGGGAAACGGTCTGGATGGTGATATTCCGATCCTTCAGCAGGGAATCGAACAGGGGCCTGAGGGCAGGGGAGGTAATCAGAACGCCGCCTTCCTTCATGCCGTCCACGTACATCTGGAAATGATGCTTCTCGTTGTCGAAGGTTTTGAAGTAGTCCAGATGCTCGGGATCAATATTGGTGATGATGTTGTATTTGGCGTGGAAATGCAGGAAGCTGTCCGTATATTCACAGGCCTCGATAATCATGGCGTCTCCGGCTCCGGTGCGGTAGTTGGTGCCGGTGTTGTGAAGAACGCCGCCGATGTTGAAGGAAGGATCCCGGCCCGCCGTCATATAGATATGGGCCAGCATGCTGCTGGTGCTGGTTTTCCCGTGGGAGCCGGCTACGGCAATGGGAGTTTCGGAAGAGTCGAACATTTCGCCCAGCATCTCGGCCCGGGTCAGCACCTGGGGACAGAGGGCTCTGGCGGCCATCAGCTCCGGATTGTCCTCGTGAATGGCGGCCGTATAGACCACGGTATCGATATCGGGAGTGATGTTGGAGGCCACCTGACCGATTTTCACGGGAATTCCCATGTCCTCCAGCATCCGGGTGCAGTCGTTTTCAGAACGGTCGGAGCCGGACACCTCATAGCCCTGTTCCTTCAGCATGCAGGCAATCCCGCTCATACTGATGCCTCCGATTCCGATAAAATGTATATGTTTCATGGATGTTCTCCTGCGTCATTTTTATCTTTGTGTAACTGATTGATTATATCACAGCTTCATGATAAAATAAAGGTCTATCAACAAATTAGAAAGACGGGGTTTTAGACAGAATGTACTTAATCGCAGGATTGGGTAACCCGGACCTTAAGTACGCCGCAACCAGACACAATGTCGGGTTTGAGGCGGCTGTTCGTGTGCGCGAAAAAGAAGGATTTCCATCGGAACATGGCAAATTTCAGGCCATGATCAGCCTGGGGCGGATTGGCTCCGAGCCCGTCGCACTGATCCGGCCCATGACATATATGAATCTTTCCGGCAGGGCTGTCAGGCAGGTGGCCGACTTTTACAAGATTCCGCCGGAGAATATTATCATCATCTATGACGATGTGTCCCTGCCCTTCGGCACCCTTCGCATCCGGAAGGGCGGCTCCGCCGGAGGCCACAACGGCATGAAATCCATTATTGCGGAGCTGGGAACCCAGGATTTTCCCCGGGTCAGAATCGGCGTGGGGGAGAAGCCCGCAGGCTGGGATCTGGCCGACTATGTGCTTTCCCATTTTACCAGGGAAGAAATCGAAGAAATCCAAAAGACCATTGATCTGGCCGCGGATGCGGCTGTGAGTATTGTTGCCTCCGGCATCGACCGGGCCATGAACACTTACAATACCAAAGGAAAAGAGCATGAGTGATCACGAGAAGCTGAAAGGAATCTACGGCCCCATACGGCACATGGACTTCGTGGAGACATCCCTGGCCCACATCCGGGACAAGAAGCCCTTCCTGATTTCCGGAGCCGGAGACAGCGTCCAGAACCATCTGTCCCAGGCCCTGGCCAATTTCTCCCATCAGCCCATTGCCGTCATATTTCCCAATGAACTGAAGGCCAGGGAAGCCCTGGAGGAAATGAAGTTCTACGATCCCTTCGGCACCTATTTCCTGCCGGCCAAGGATCCCCTGTTCTACAGTGTGGATGTTCACGGCATGGCCATCGAGGAAAGCCGCATGAAGGTTTTCCGCGCCCTGAGGGAGGGAAAGGTCAGCACCCTGGTGATGTCCGTGGAAGCCCTCTACGACCGGCTGATTCCCAGAGAAACATGGGAAAGCTTCATCATCCGCAAACGAATCGGCGAGGATCTTCCAATGGAGGAGCTGGTGCCCCGGCTGGCGCTGATGGGCTACGAACGCAACGATCAGGTGGAGGCGCCGGGACAGTTCGCTGTCCGGGGCGGCATTGTGGATATCTATCCCATTCAGGCGGATACGGCGCTGGATAACGCCATCCGTATTGAGCTGTGGGGCGACGAGATTGACTCCATCCGGGTACTGGACGCGGAAACCCAGCGGTCCCAGGAGCGGCTGGAGTATGCCACCGTATTTCCTGTCTCCGAGATTCTGGTCACCCAGGATCAGATAGACGCGGGTACCCGGAAGATCAGGAAAGAGCTGGCGGAGGAGGAAAAGAGGCTCCGCGGCTTGAACCTGGAGGAAGAGGCCGACCGCCTGCGGGGCATGACGGAGCATTTTCTGAATAAGCTTTCCTCCGGAAAAATCCGGGGACTGGAGAGCTATACCACCCTGTTTTATGATCATACCGTCAGCATACTGGACTATATTGATCCGAGAAGCATTCTGATTTTCCAGGAGCCTGCCCGCATCCGGGAGAGAATCCGTTCCCTGAAGGAAGAGATGATGCAGTCCCTGGAGGGACGGCTGCGGGGCGGCTATCTGCTGCCTTCCCAGAAAAACATGTTCCCGGATTTTGACGAGATCGAACCCAGGATGAATCCCTTTGCCAGGGTCTTCATGTGCAGCCTTCTGTCCAGCTCCCAGGATGCCTTTTATATTCAGGACATTGTCCGTATTAACTCCCGTTCCATCAACGTACTCTCCGGCGACGGCCGGGTGCTGCTGGATGAAATGAAATCCAACGCCTCCCTGGGCTACGCGACCCTGCTTCTTTACGAGGGTTCCATGCAGGCCCAGCGGGCGGTATCCCTGTTAAAGGATGAAGGGGTTCCCGCCTATCTCTATGATGATTTTTCCCAGGATGTCCGGTCCGGGGCCGTGGCGGCAGCCAAGGGAAGCCTGAAGAAGGGCTTCGCCTATCCGGACGCCAAATTTGCCCTGATCTCCCTGCAGGAGCTGGCGGAAAAAAGCAAGCGGGGAAAGAAGCGGAAGAGAAGAAAATTCAAGGCCGGGGAGAAGATCAGCAGCTTCAGCGATCTGACCGTGGGCGATTATGTGGTCCACGAAAACCATGGTGTCGGCATTTATCAGGGCATCGTGCAGATCGATGATGAGAACAGCCGGCGGGATTATTTTAAGATCAACTACCGGGACGGCGGGGTGCTGTATGTACCCACCACGTCCCTGGATATGCTGCAGAAATATGTGGCAGGCGAAGGCGTGGCGCCCAAGGTGAACCGTCTGGGCGGCGCCGACTGGATGCGGACCAAGGCCAAGGTCAAGGAAAGCGTGAAAAAGCTGGCTCAGGATCTGATTGTGCTCTATGCGGAGCGTCAGGAAAAACAGGGCTATGCCTTCAGCAAGGATACCGTCTGGCAGCGGGAATTTGAGGATGCTTTTCCCTTCGAGGAAACCGATGATCAGCTAAACGCCATCGAAGATACCAAAAGGGACATGGAAAGCCATCACATCATGGACCGCCTGATCTGCGGGGATGTGGGCTATGGAAAAACGGAGATAGCGATCCGGGCCGCTTTCAAGGCCGCCCAGGACTCCAAGCAGGTGGCCCTGCTGGCGCCCACCACCATCCTTGCCCAGCAGCATTACAATACCTTTGTCAGCCGTATGAAGGACTATCCCGTGCGGGTGGGCCTGCTGTCCCGGTTCAATACCCCCAAGGAAATGAAGGAGGTGCTGACGGGCGTTCGGGCCGGCACCATTGATATTGTCATCGGCACCCACCGGCTGCTGTCCAAGGATGTGGTCTTCCACAATCTGGGACTGCTGGTGGTGGATGAGGAGCAGCGCTTCGGCGTGTCCCACAAGGAAAAAATCAAAGCCCTGAAGAAGGATGTGGATGTGCTGACCCTTTCGGCCACCCCCATTCCCCGGACCCTTCATATGAGTCTTAACGGCATGCGGGATATGAGCGTCCTGGAAGAGGCACCCCGGCACCGGATTCCCGTTCAGACCTTTGTCATGGAGGATGACGAAGAGATGGTCAGAGAGGCCATCTACCGCGAGCTGGGCCGGGGAGGCCAGGTTTTCTATCTGTACAACCGGGTCAACAACATTGAAATGGCAGCCCACCGGATCCAGGAGATGATTCCCGAGGCCAGGGTAGAGCTGGCCCATGGACAGATGGAGGAGCATCAGCTGGAGAAGGTCATGCTGCGTTTCGTGGAGGGCGATATCGATGTGCTGGTATGTACCACCATCATTGAAACCGGTCTGGATATTCCCAACGCCAACACCCTGATTGTCCGGGATGCGGATACCATGGGACTTTCCCAGCTTTATCAGCTCCGCGGCCGGGTGGGCCGTTCCACCCGAATGGCCTACGCCTATTTCCTGTACCGCCGGGGCAAGGTGCTGCAGGAGACAGCCCAGAAGCGGCTGGAGGCCATCGGCGAGTTCACCGAATTCGGCAGCGGCTTCAAAATTGCCATGCGGGACCTGGAAATCCGCGGCGCCGGCAATGTGCTGGGTCCCGAGCAGCACGGCCACATGGGCGCTGTGGGCTACGATCTTTACTGCAAGCTTCTGAGGGAAGCCATGGACAGCCTGCAGAACAAGCCCTCCCAGGAGGACTTCGAAACCACGGTATATATTCATGTGGACGCCTTTATTCCTTCTTCCTATATCAGCAATGAGCGGCAGAAGCTGGAGGCCTACAAGAAGATCGCCGCCATCCGCAACGAAGAAGATTACAACGACATGTTTGACGAGCTGATCGACCGTTATTCGGATATGCCTCAGTCCGTCAGCAACCTCCTGATGATTTCCTTCATCAAAGCCCTGGCCAATTACAGCGGCGCCGAGATGATCGAATATTCCAACGGCACCCTCACACTGAAGCTCAGGGAGGATGCGCTGATAGACTTTGACAAGCTGAGTGAATATCTGAAGCAGCATCAGGGAGAGGTGAGAATCCTTTCCTCCCAGGGGCAGACCCGGCTGACCGCCCGGGTGGACCATTCACCCAAGGACGATGTGCTGCTGCAGAGGATTCTTGACAAAATGAAGGAGATCGCCAGACTACACATCGACGAGGCAGAAGAAGATGAGCAGAGAGCCGCGCTTTGAGCAGGAGTCGAAAAGGTATTTTAAACCAGGGGGCAGGGTCATTGTTATCACCCTGCTGGTTCTGATGTCTTTGCTCTTTGTGCTGTTCTGGGTCCGGAAAAACAGAAAGCCCGAAAGGCTGACGGTTCTGGAAATCAATGGGACGCCGGTTTATATCAATGAGGCGATGATCTACTATCAGATGATGCGGGAGGCCTTTGAGGCCAAGGGCGGAGAGGATATCTGGACCCTGGATATTCTGGGCATTGACGCCGAGCAGACGGCCCTGGACCAGACGCTGACCTCCATTGTCCGGGTGAAGACGGCAAGAAACGCCATGCAGGAACCAACCCAGGATGATAAAATCCGGATCGAGGCTGCGGCAGCCGCCATCCGGGACCATCTGAGTCAGGAATACCGCCTGCGGCACGAGATCGATGACAATCTGATCTATCAGGTGGCGGAGGATAATTATCTGGCCTACCAGTACGAGCACAACGCCAGATTCCTTTACGCCGAGATCGAGGATGACATCCAGGCAGGTATGGCGCAGCGGTTTGGAAAATATGACAACACCAAGACCATGAACGACTATCTGGAACGAGTCATCCTGGACCCCGTGATGTTCTATACCGGCACCTTTGTGGAGGACCGGTGGACCTCCTATCCCGAAGTGCAGCGGGAGCAGATTCTGACAAAAGCGGAGGCTGTTCTCAGTGCTCTGACGCCGGACAATTTCCGGTTCATGGCAAACCAGTTCGCCGACAGCACTGAGGTCACCGGCAATCCCGTATTTCAGCAGGGAGAGGTCATCTGCCCGGAAGAAAGATTCGGTCAGATATACAAGGGACAGATTGATGCCTCCGTAGCGGAGCAGATCTTCAGCCTGTCCATCGGAGAAATTTCACCCATCATGGAAACCCCCTACGGATATCTGATTGTCCGGGTTTCGGGATTCAGAGGTCCTATGGATCAGGACAGAACCACCTTTGAGCAGCAGCTGGTCCAGGCCAGAACCAGATACCGCCTGGCCCTGACGGAGGAGCTGAAGGAAAGACGGCTTTCCCAGGAGCTGGATCATCTGGTAGAGGAGAGTACCGTCATCAAGTATGAGGAGCTCTTCGCCGAATATGTCAGGACAGGAGAATGAGTTCATCCGGCCCCTTTTCGGCAGAGTGATTTTATCCTTCAAAAAACTTGACATCCTTTGTCCCTTGAAGTACAATATTTTCGATATTAATTTTTCAACTGAATGGAGGTTGATTCCAATGGTAAAAGTAGCTATTAACGGCTTTGGCCGTATTGGTCGTCTGGCTTTCCGTCAGATGTTCGAAGCTGAGGGTTATGAGGTTGTTGCTATCAACGATCTGACCAGCCCCAAGATGCTTGCTCATCTTCTTAAGTATGACACCGCTCAGGGTTCTTTCTGCGGACGCATCGGTGAGAACAAACACACGGTAGAAGCTACCGACGATTCTATCATTGTTGATGGAAAAGAAATCAAGATCTACGCTATCAAAGATGCTAATGACGCTCCCTGGGGCGAGCTGGATGTTGATGTAGTGCTGGTGTGCACCGGTTTCTACACCTCTAAAGAGAAATCCATGGCTCACATCAATGCTGGTGCGAAGAAAGTTGTTATCTCTG
>CACZRP010000018.1 GCA_902783575.1 uncultured Eubacteriales bacterium | reverse complement strand
CGTAAAGGAAGCCTGGAAAGATTTTCAAGATGAGGGCAGAAAAAAGTATCTGCTGACTCCTCTGGCGGTGATCTTTCAATTTCAGACGGGTGTAAGGGTAGGAGAGCTCTGCGCGCTGCGATATGAAGATATCAAAGGCGACTTGATTCACATTCAACGAATGACCCGTGGAGATCATCTGGAAATCGTAAACCATACGAAGACCGAAATGGGTGATCGATGGATCTTTCTGACGCCGGAAGCCAAAGAAGTTATTGCGGTTGCAGCAGAATTCCAAAAAGAAAACGGCTATGTCCAAGATAGCTATATTTTTACAACCAATGGACAGCCGCTTCTGTACCGTAATGTAAATGCTGCATATCGCCGTTACTGCAAACGGCTTGGCATTCTGTATCGTAGTTCTCATAAAGTGAGAAAGACCTGTATCTCAGCCATGCTTTCCAGTGATATGAACGCGGATACGGTAAGACAGATTGCCGGCCACGCTCAGCTCAGTACCACCTATAATTGCTACTACTATGATCGGGCATTGGATCAGGAGAAAATGGACCAGATGAGTAGGGCGCTTTCCACGAAAAATGGTTCCGTGAATTAAGTCAAAAAGCGGGAAAATAGACGCCATTTTTTGAGAAATTGGTTCTCATTGGTTCTCAAAATTCGACCGACTAAAAACGAAAAAACCCGCTGTTTAAGCGGGTTTGAGGCCATGAGCCGCGGGGGGTTCGAACCCCCGACACCTGGATTAAAAGTCCAGTGCTCTACCGACTGAGCTAGCGGCCCACAATTAACAAGCGGCTGTTTTTAACAGGAAGCGCTTGCGAATTAGCACGTGTTATGATATCATAAAGTCTCTGCTTTGTAAAGCATTTTTTTAAAAAGTTTTTAACAGGAGTCTGGCACAATCATAACATGCGAATTCGATATCTGAAAAAGACAGAAGAAGTACTGGAAAATTCTCCCTGGGTGATCGATGACCCGACGCCTGTGGCCGGCCGCTGGCGTCAGCTGATGAAAACCGGCGCAGAAGGAGCAGGCAGACCGAAGCTCTGCCTGGAAATCGGCTGCGGCAAGGGAAAGTTTATCTGCCAGATGGCCAAGGCCCATCCCGATACCCTGTTTGTGGGGGATGAGCGGGTTTCCACAATTCTGGCAAGAACGGCCCTGAAGGCCATGACCGAATCCGGCGACAGGGGGCTGGAGGCGCTTCCCAACCTGCGGCTCATCCGGGTCAGCGCGGAGGAACTGGAAGAGGTGTTTGCCCCCGGCGAAATCGACCGGATCTACCTGACCTTCAGCGATCCCTGGCCCAAGGACAAGCACGCGAAAAGAAGACTTACCTCGGACCGATTCCTTCCTATATACAGAAAGCTGCTTTCCCCGGAGGGAGACCTGTGCTTCAAAACCGACAACGATGCGCTGTTTGAATTTTCTCTGGAGTCCCTTCCGGCCGCGGGCTTTCGGATCCTGGATATGTCCCACGACCTGCACGGAGAGGATTTCGACCGGCTTTCACAGCAGGATCCGGGCGTCCTTGTGACCACCGAATATGAGGAAAACTTCATCCGGATCCAGAAAAACATTCATTATCTGAGAGCTGCGGCGTTAAGGTAAGGCATCAGAAATTCCACCAGCAAAGCCATGAGGAACATGATTCCCAGGATGACATACATCAGGAGCGAGCCCTGATGCCATCCCATGGGGACCTGTGCCATGGCTTTTTTCTTTTCCTCGAAGCCGTGAATCCGGCGAAGGGCGAAAATGCAGAGGATGAACAGCGGCAGTGCGACGCCGGCACTGATAGAAGCGGAAATCAGGGTCATCAGCGGCGAGGCTTCCTCCAGCAGGGCAGCGGCGCTGCCCACCGAATCCATCAGGGAGGTGTTTTCGGTGATCCACAGCAGGAGGCTCTGGGTGCCGTTGATTATCAGGTGGACGATCATGGAAGACCATATGGAACCGGTGATTTTTACCAGGTAGGCCAGCAGCACGCCGGCCACCACCGCATAGGAGATCTGCTGAAAATTCAGATGCAGCATGCCGAAGAACAGCGCCGGAATGAGCAGCATGTACCACAGGGGCGTATTCCTGTAGCCGTCCAGCATCATGCCGCGGCAGATGAGCTCTTCAAAGAAAGCGGGCAGAATACCGGTGGTAATAATGAAAAACACAAGGGGCATTTCTGCCATGCCCTGGATGGAAGAGGTGGTGATGTCCTGAAAAACCAGAGAAGCCAGAGAGGCTACAAAGCTGAGCACCGGCTGAATGAGAAAGCCCAGGGCGATGCACAGCAGCAGGCTTTTTACAGGCAGCTTCCGGAAGGACAGGGTCACATGGACCGGCTGCCCTTCCTTCTGCCGGACATACAGGGCGTAAATCACCGCCGGAATACCGAAGGCCAGGGCGTAGATCAGAGAAGTCTGTACTACCGTGGGCAGGGAAAAGGCGGGAATGAGAGCCGTCAGCACGGATATGACAGCGGAGACCATAAGAAACAGCCCCAGTACAACGAACGCGAAAATATTGACGGTTTTGAGACGATTTCGCATAAGAATTCACCTCCGAATGATAATTTCTTTCAGCAGTTGATTTTGCGGGATGGATAGTTTATACTTAAACTATCTCGTCTGAAAGGAGATTCAAAATGGTTCAATATTTAGTAGAAAATCAGTTCCAGAAAGAAGTCCTGGAGTCTGACATTCCTGTTTTAGTAGATTTTTACGCCGACTGGTGCGGCCCCTGCAAAATGATGAGCCCTGTTCTCGATCAGATCGCGGCAGAGCTGGAAGGCAAGCTGAAGGTCGCGAAGATCAACGTGGATGACGCGGAAGATCTGGCTGCAAACTACGGCATCCAGAGCATCCCCAACATGATCCTATTCAAGAACGGCGAGCCTGCGGCGAACCTCATCGGTGCCATGCCCAAGGCCAGACTTCTTGCTCAGATCGCACCTTCTTTGTAACAAACCGAAACGCTGGGTATTTCCCAGCGTTTTTTATTTTGCGGCAAGCCTCTGGCGGCGTCTTTTGGCCCGGGCCTTGTCCTCCAGAACAATAAATTCCCGGATCATGTCGGCGGTATCCCTGGCCTTCTCCGGAGGAATCATCACCAGATAGGAGCCTTTCTTCAGCCGGTCGCTTTCGGTTTTCAGAAGATCCAGCTGGAGATAGGTTTTTTTGCCTTCGCCGGTCAGCCGGCAGGCAATCAGCTCGGAATAGGGGATAAAACGATCCTGATTGTAAATATAAATGCCATCCTTCTGAACGGTCCACCGGCCGGGGGTATAGGGAACAAAACCGAACAGCGCGAAGCACAGAATCAGGCAGACGATGATGCTCAGGTGCAGGATATCCAGCTGGGGATTTGTCAGAAGGTAAACCACCAGGATAACAATCATCAGGACGAAAAGCACCGAAAAGACGATGCGGCTGATCTTGTGAAACCGCCGGGTATCGTCGAATACCAGCAGGGCCTGGGCGGACCGGGCCTTGTAGTGTCCTTGTGAAACACAGTTTCTGATCAGAAAGAAAGCGATCAGAAGGGTGGACAATATATAAAGATAAATCATGGAAAACTCCAACCGTAACAGAATGTGTAAATTATAGCACACTTACCCGGCTTTTTCCGACAAAATTCTGAAAGTTCAAAAATCGTTCAAAAAGAGTTGCTACCGGGCCGAAAATCAGCTACAATATAATGAACTATGACTAAGATCGGAGTACTGTCGGGTAATGGCAAAGAAGAAATTTGACCTGATTATGCAGCCGGATCACAGATCCGGAAAAATTATTTTTTCCATAGATAAACATGACGAGGGGACCGTGCTGGATACCGGCTGGATTAAAACCGGACTGGAAAAGGGAAGCCGTCAGCTTCTGATGGCGGTGTCTGACGGCGAAGGTCCGCTGTATTTCGGGTCCGTGCTGTTTTCAGATGCGCCCGCGGCACTGAAAAAGCTGAAGCTTTCTGCGGCCGTCAGGGAAGATACGTCGGAAATCCGGTTCGCCGTGAAGCTGAAAAACGCGGGCATTGACCGGCTGGTGATTCACTTCTGGCAACAGCTGGCTATGCCAGCTGTTGCGCAATCTGCGACCCAGCAACTGGCACAGCCAGCTGAACAAAAGGCGGATATTCCTGCGGCCAGGGACTATGTCACGCCCACACTGGAGGCGGATCCGGAAGAGGATCCCAACGACGGATTTTATATTGAAAATGCGCCGGCTACCCTTCACGGGGGCTGGAAATATACCCTGCGGGCCCATCTGCCCCGGGGAGCGGAGGGAAAGCCTGTCCGCTGGGAGCTGACGGACGGGGAAACCGCCGGATCTATAGACGGCTACGGCTGCTATACCGCTCCCCAAAAGCCGGGAGCCTACGAGGTGAAAGCTTATCTGGATTGCGAAGGCCAGCCCGCGCTGGAGGCCTCCGTCTATCTGATTGTATTATAAATGAAGGATTAATATGTTACGGGAATTAGCTGCAATCGGACTAAGCCGGTATACCGGCCAGCTGGCCGCCAGCAACCTGGTCAGTCAGCTTTTGCAGGAGAAGAACCTGAAGGGCTACGGTTATCTGATGGCCAAGAGCCGCTGGGTGGAGATCCTGTACGATATGGGGCCTTTCCAGCTGGTGATGCGGGGAAAGGCAGTCAGTCCCCATTCGGTGAATATCGCGTCCCTGGAGCCTGCCCTGAAGGAAAAACGGGGCTATATGCTCTTTAACTGGGAGCCCAAATATACGCCGGGCGGTGTTTATGTCATTGGGCAGGAGGCTCTTTCCATGGAGGAAATCTGCATTCATATGACGGAGTGCTACCGGTTTTACCGGGAACAGAACCTGCAGTCCCAGGAGGCGGTGTTCTGCTCGGTGTACGGCCTTTCCTATGAGGGCAAAATTCTTCTGGGGAGCTACCGGTCCGAGGAGGATCAGAAGGCCATCCGCCAGGGGGAGGAATGGCGCAAGCAGATGATCGAGCGGGCCAATCATGGGGACGAGGCGGCCATGGAAGCCATTGAGCAGGAAGAGATGGCCATCGATGCCGAGATTGAAGAACGGCTCCATCGGGAAGATGTGTACACGATATTTGATGGATTTATGTATCCGGCTGGGAAAGAGGAAAATCATTATACCCTGCTGGGAGATATTACCGGCGTGGACAAGCTCTTTAATCCTTTCTCCGAGGAGTGGGTATATTATCTGGAGCTGAGCGTGCTGGGACAGGAGCTTCGGGTGCTGATCAATCCCTCCGATCTGGTGGGAGAGCCAGCAGTGGGCCGGAGGTTCCAGGGAAAGGTGCGGCTCTACGGCCGGCTGGACCCCGCGCGGATGATTTTGGAGAACATGGATCAGTTTTACTGAGTTTTCATAGATATATTTATTAGGAAGGAAAAGGCGATGCTGAGAGTCTGGGGTAAATTGTGGAACAAGCAGAAAATCGTCCAGAGCTATACCGCAAAGGACAGCGCTTCCGGTGATTCGCTGGAAGTCCGGGTCAAACGGTGCCTTGGCGAAATCGTGCGTCAGTTTGATTTGCCGGTGCCGCTGTGGCTGACTTCAAATATCAGCGATCTTACCCGATTCGGCAGCACGAAGTTTAATCAGGATCATTTTATCGAGTCTTTTCCTTATCAGAGCCTTGAGATTGAAATTATAGAAATGGATGAAGATGACAAAAAAGCACTTTGAGATAGGACATATTCTGCTGGTGCTGGTGCTGTGCATTGCCGCGATGGTCGGCGGAACCCGGGCTTCGAGACTCCCGGCCAAGGCGGCCAGCGAGGAGGAAGAATCCTTTGTGGCAGAAGGAAGCATCCTGGCGAAAAGCATTCTGACCGGCCCGGGAGAACAGGCGGAGGAAGCGCCGGTGTGGCAGCGGACGGACCGCCTGCGCCGGCAGCTGATGAAGGACGCGGTTCCGGAGTCCTGGGACAGCCGATACCTGGGAAAGACCGGCACCATCCGCAACCAGGGAGACCTTTCCACCTGCTGGGCCTTTGCCAGCCTTTCCGGCGTGGAAGCTTACCTGCTTCCGGAAGAAAAACAGGATTTTTCCGTCGACCATATGATTACTTACTGCGGATTTGGCGACCGGGCAAAATCCGGCGGCACCTTCGCCATGGCGCTGGCGTATCTGACTGCCTGGCGCGGGCCGGTGTACGAGAAGGAAGATCCCTACAACGACGGCCAGACCAATCCGACGGCCAAGGTCCGGTATCATCTGCAGGAAGCCCAGCTGCTGAACAACGATCCCGCCGCGGTGAAGCTGGCGGTGCTGCGCTACGGAGCCGTGCAGAGCTCCATGTACGCGGATGAGGGTATTCTGGTGACGGATGATACCACCAGCTACTTCAATTCCGACTGCGATTCCTACTACTACGACGGCACGGAAAAAACAAACCACGATGTGCTGATTATCGGCTGGGACGATAACTACAGCGCGAAAAACTTCGTCAAGACCCCGCCCATGGACGGCGCGTTCCTCTGCCAGAACAGCTGGGGCAGCGAGTTTGGCGCCGGGGGATACTTCTATGTTTCCTATGCGGATACCCGGATTATCAATTTCGCCATGACCTACAGCCGTATCGATCCGGTGGATGTCTATGATCACATCTATCAGCATGACGACCTGGGCTGGGTGGCCCAGATGGGATTTGATGAGCTGACTTCCTGGGGCGCCAATGTGTTTACCGCGAAGGAAGATGAATTGATTGCGGCCGTGGGCATGTACGCCGTTCAGCCGGGGACGGATTATGAGATTTACTATGAGTCGGATCCGGATACCTCGGAGTTTTCCGAACGTCAGCTGCTTGCCAGCGGCAGCTTCAAATATGCGGGCTTTTATACGGTGGATTTTGACAAAAAGGTTCCGGTGGAGGAGGGAGATCGGTTTGCGCTGATTATCAAACTGACCTCTCCGACCCAGGGAAACCAGCTGGCTGCGGAAGCGGAAGAGAACGGAGCCAGGGCTGTGGTGAATTCCAGAGAAAGCTATATTAGCGCGGACGGCGAGCATTGGTATGATGCGGGCCTGACGCTGGGATGCAACCTTTGCCTGAAAGTATATACAATCGAGGATTAACAAGAATGGCATCAAACACAAACGGGGATAAGAAAGCGAAGATTCTCTCCATCTTTAAAAAGAAAGAGAAAGCGCCGGAGATCAGCGCTGAAGCTGAAGAGATCTATACCGGGGAAGGGCTTGAGGAAGCGGAAGCTTCGGATCTTTTTGCCGGACTGCCTCCGGTGGAGGAGGAAACCCCGGAACCGGAAGAAACACCGGCATCCGAGGTGAAAAAGCCGGAAAGCAAGGAAGTCTCTTCAGAGGAAAGCTCCGAAGAGACCGCGTCTTCCCTTTCCTTTGGAGAGACCACCGGGGAGACCCAGGACCAGCCGAAGGAAGAAAAAGAAGAGAAGCGTTCCGTACTGGATGTATCTGTGGCGGAGTCTGCCAAGGACCGGCAGGACAGCCGCTCTCTGACTGAGATTTTCGGAAGAAACAAGCTCATCTGGCTGATTGTGGGCATCGTCGCCCTGTTGATTATTTTGATTGTGATCATGTTCTCTGACCGGCTCTACAACCAGGTCAAGGGACAGGCCAGCTATACGCTGACCGAGAGTCAGATTCATGTTTCCTTTGCTGAAGGTAATGTGGGTATCGGAATTTACGATGACCAGCTGCTGCGCTGCAGCCAGGACGGTATTCAGGCCCTGACGGAAAAAGGCAATGTGGTATGGGACATTCCCTTTACCATGTCCGCGCCGACGCTGAAGATCGCGGGGGATTATATTTCCGTCGCCGATCAGCTGGGCATGAGGATTATGATCATCAACGCGGGCAATGTGACTACCGAGGTTACCACAGAGAGCAATATCCTTATGAGCGCCCTGAATGAGCTGGGGCAGGCGGCGGTGGTGCTGTCCGCAAAGGATGGGCACATCGTGAATCTGTATTCCGCCCAGGGTGATCTGCTCATGCAGCGGCGGACTTTCCAGATTTCCGACGGTATTCCCATCGCGGTGGCTCTTTCCGAGAACGGAACCCGTATGGCCACGGTGTATGTCAACTATACCGGCACGGTGCTGAAGAGTATTATTACGGTCTTTGATCTGACAGAGTCCGGCTCCCTGCTGGTGGACCGTGTGGTGGGCAGCATTGCTTACGAGGATATCGTGATTTCCGATCTGAAATTCATCGGAAACCGCCTGTTCTTCGCGGGAAGCGAAATCATCGGCGCTGTCAGCACCCGGGACGGCGTGGAGAAGGAATGGGAGAAATCCCTGGGATATCGGATTGAGGCGCTGGTGATGGCGGACGATTATGTGGCCCTGCGTTTTGGCGAGGGTCTGGCCGGTACCGCCGAGAGGGTGGATAAAAACATTGTGATTTACAACTACTCCGGCAATGTCATCAGCGATCAGTATATTCAGGGCGCGTCCTATCTCGGCGCCTCCAATGATACCGTGATTATCGGCTCCGGCCGTTCCTATACGGCCATTTCATCCGGCGGCGCCATTAAGTGGACCATGGACTCCACCGAGGACTATATGGAACTGCTCGCTTTCCCGGGCGGCAAGAGCGTGGCCGCGCTGAAGCGGAGTCAGATTGATTTTTATAATGTAACCCTGAAGGGAGCGGTGCTGGAAGATGACTAGTGAATTAAGCCTGCCACTGATCTTAGATATTTGTCTCTGCCTTCTGGTGGTGGGGCTCTTTGCTGCGGGATGGAAAAAGGGCTTCGCCGGCATGTTTGTCCATGCCTTTAGCGGCCTGCTGGCGCTGATTCTGGCCTACTTTGTGTCTCCATACCTGGCGCAGCTTTGTTCCGGCACCGGTCTCACCGGCGCGCTGGCCGGGAAGATCAGT
Source organism: uncultured Eubacteriales bacterium (assembly GCA_902783575.1). Lineage (GTDB taxonomy): Bacteria > Bacillota > Clostridia > Lachnospirales > Bianqueaceae > RUG760. Next base: position 695 of record CACZRP010000018.1, on the reverse strand, counting down.
GAGGGACTGCAGCTGGACAGCCTGATCCCCGCCTCTCTGGGAGGCGAAGAGGGCCTGATTTCCAGCCTGCCGCTGCCTGAGGTGCTGAAAACGGTCCTGATCAGCGAGAATACCGAAGAAATGTATCAGGCCCTGGGGGTGACTCAGTTCGGAGAATACATCAGCTCTTATCTGGCGAGAATCATTATCAACGGGGCCTGTATCCTTCTGGTCTTTATTCTCGGAGTGATTTTGCTGAGATGGCTGGCGGACAAGCTGGAACTTGTCAACAAGATTCCGCTGGTGGGAACGGTGAACTCTCTGGTGGGAGGCCTTCTGGGGCTGATTATCGCCCTGGTAATCTTTGCCCTGATCTGCTTTGTCACCACCTCCCTTTCTTCCATCAGCGAGACGGCGGCCACCATCAGTGCGGCCCTTTCAGACAGCTTTATCGCCGGATGGCTGGTGAGAAACGAGATGGGGCTCAGCCTTTTATCCAAGGTTTTACAATAAAATAAGAGGAAACCCGTTGACAAAAGTCGTGGTTTCCTCTATAATCTTATTTACGCTGTTGCGAGGCCGCACAGCGGCACCTTTGGTCAAGCCTTAGCGCTGCCATAGGTCAAGGGGAGAAGTACTCAAGTGGCCGAAGAGGCGCCCCTGCTAAGGGTGTAGGTCGGGAAACCGGCGCGAGGGTTCAAATCCCTCCTTCTCCG
>CACZRP010000017.1 GCA_902783575.1 uncultured Eubacteriales bacterium | reverse complement strand
TATGAACATCGGTCAGGTCCTGGAGGTTCATCTGGGTCTGGCCTGCAAGGCGCTGGGTATTCACATTGCCACTCCCATTTTTGACGGCGCGACTACTGAGGATATTCAGGATATGCTGGAAATGGCGAATGACTATGTCAATACCGAGTGGGAAGACTTTGAAAACAAATACAAGGACACTGTGTCTCCTGAGTTTATGCAGTACCTGAAGGACAACATTGCTCATAAGGCAGAGTGGACCGGAGTGCCCATCAGCCGCACCGGCAAGATCCGCGTGCGCGACGGACGTACCGGCGAGCCCTTTGAAAACCCGGTTACCGTCGGCTATATGTACTACCTGAAGCTGCATCATCTGGTTGATGATAAGATTCATGCCCGTTCCACCGGTCCTTACTCTCTGGTTACCCAGCAGCCTCTGGGCGGTAAAGCTCAGTTCGGCGGACAGCGTTTCGGTGAGATGGAGGTCTGGGCTCTGGAGGCTTATGGCGCTGCCTATACCCTTCAGGAAATCCTGACCGTCAAATCCGATGATATCGTAGGCCGTGTGAAAGCTTACGAGGCCATTGTCAAGGGTGAGAACATTCCGGAGCCCGGCGTGCCCGAGTCCTTTAAGGTTCTGCTGAAGGAGCTGCAGTCTCTGGGTCTGGATATGAGAGTCCTGACCAAGGACGCCAAGGAAGTTACCATTCAGGAAGATCTGGATGATGACGGCGAGCCCATTCAGGAAGTCAACATGCAGGGCCGCGAGGATGTGGAAACCGGCGTGTACTACGAGTCCGAGGACGAGCAGGACAGCTACACCAACGACTACGATGATGACAGTGATGATGATTTCGGCGACGGACCCGACGAGAATGATGGCATTTCCATCTTCGAGGCGGACGACCTCGCGGATGATTCAATGGACGATTATGAGTAAGGCCTTTGCAGAAAGGGGAAATTTGAATGGCTGTTAAAACAAATCATCAGCAGATTCAGTTCGATGCGATCAAAATTGGTCTGGCTTCTCCCGAAAAGATCCATGAGTGGTCCCACGGTGAGGTTAAGAAACCCGAGACCATTAACTATCGAACCTTAAAACCGGAACGCGACGGCCTGTTCTGTGAAAGAATTTTCGGACCCACCAAGGACTGGGAGTGCCACTGCGGCAAGTACAAGAGAATCCGTTACAAGGGCGTTATCTGCGATCGCTGCGGCGTTGAGGGAACCAAGGCCAAGGTGCGCCGTGAGCGTATGGGCAATATCGAGCTTGCCTGCCCCGTATCCCATATCTGGTACTTCAAGGGTATTCCGAGCCGCATGGGTCTGATCCTGGATATTCCGCCGAGAGCGCTGGAGAAGGTCCTGTATTTCGCTTCCTACGTCGTTCTGGACGGCGGCGATACCGGACTGGTTTACAAGCAGCTGCTGTCTGAAGGCGAATACCGTGAGGCCTCCGAGAAATACGGCGATACCTTCCGGGTCGGCATGGGCGCCGAGGCTGTCAAGGAGCTTCTGGAAGCCATCGATCTGGAAAAGCTGGACAATGAACTGAAAAAAGAACTGGAGAACGCCAACGGCCAGAAGAGAATGCGTGTCATCAAGCGTCTCGAGGTTGTAGAGTCCTTCCTGAAATCAGGCAACAAGCCTGAATGGATGATCATGGACGTGGTTCCTGTCATTCCTCCGGATATCCGTGCCATGGTTCCGCTGGACGGCGGCCGTTTCGCGACTTCCGATCTGAATGACCTGTACCGCCGTGTCATCAACCGCAACAACCGTCTGCGCCGACTGCTAAGCCTAGGTGCTCCGGACATCATCGTCCGCAACGAGAAGCGTATGCTTCAGGAAGCAGTGGATGCGCTGATCGATAACGGCCGCCGCGGCCGTCCCGTTACCGGCCCCGGAAACCGCGCGCTGAAATCCCTCTCTGATATGCTCAGAGGTAAGCAGGGACGTTTCCGTCAGAATCTGCTGGGTAAGCGTGTTGACTATTCCGGACGTTCCGTTATCGTTGTCGGACCCGAGCTGAAGTTCTATCAGTGCGGTCTGCCCAAAGAGATGGCCATTGAGCTTTTCAAGCCCTTCGTTATGAAGAAGCTGGTGGAAAAGGATCTGGCCCACAATATCAAATCTGCGAAACGCATGGTGGAGCGTCTGCAGACTGAGGTCTGGGACGTGCTGGAGGAGGTCATCCGCGAGCATCCCGTCATGCTGAACCGTGCTCCTACACTGCACAGACTGGGTATCCAGGCCTTCGAGCCCATCCTGGTCGAGGGTAAGGCCATCAAGCTGCATCCTCTGGTGTGCGCACCCTTCAACGCCGACTTTGACGGTGACCAGATGGCCGTTCACGTGCCGCTGTCCATTGAAGCTCAGACTGAGTGCCGCTTCATGCTGCTGTCCACCAACAACCTGCTGAAGCCCTCTGACGGCGGTGTTGTTACCGTTCCCTCTCAGGATATGGTTCTGGGTATGTATTACCTGACCAAAGAGAGTGAGACCGATATCGGTTCCGGCCGAATCTTCAAGGATCCCAACGAAGCCATTTCCGCCCAGTTCAACGGCGAGCTGACCCTGCACAGCAAGATCAAGGTCCGCCGCACCGTGGAAGTGGATGGCAAAAAGGTGAGCGGCATTGTCGACACCACCGTTGGCCGTATCATCCTGAACGAGAAGATTCCGCAGGATCTGGGATATGTGGAGAGAGATCCCTCCCGCCCCGAAACCTATCTTCCCTACGAGATCAACTTCCTGGTAGGCAAGAAGCAGGTTAAGCCCATTCTTCAGAGATCCATCGATATCCACGGCATCACCTATACCATTGATGTTCTGGATAATATCAAGTCTCTGGGTTACAAATATTCTACCATGAGCGGTATCTCCATTTCCGTGGCGGACGTTGTGATTCCTGAGCAGAAGCAGGAACTGATTGCCCGCACCGAGGAAGTGGTCGCCAATCTGCGTAAGCAGTATCTGCGCGGCACCCTGACCGCCGATGAGCGGAGCAAACGTGTCATCGAGGCCTGGACGGATACCATCAACAAGGTTACCTCGCTGCTGCTGCCTGGCATGGGTAAGGACAACAACATCTTCATGATGATTGACTCCGGTGCCCGAGGCTCTCTGGACCAGCTGAAGCAGCTGGCTGCCATGCGAGGCCTGATGGCCAGCCCCAACGGCGGTATCATCGAGCTTCCCATTAAATCCTGCCTGGCGGAAGGTCTGGACGTACAGGAGTACTTCATTTCCGCCCATGGTACCCGAAAAGGTCTGACGGATACGGCTCTTCGTACCGCCGACTCCGGTTACCTGACCCGTCGTCTGGTGGATGTTTCCCAGAATATGATCGTCCGTGATGAGGACTGCTGCCCGAACGGCGGCGCCAAGGGCATGTGGGTGGAAGCCTACAAGGGCTACGAGATAACTCAGAACGGCGACAAGCAGGAGCGTCACGAAACCATCATCGAGTCTCTGGAGGAGCGCATCAAGGGCCGCTGGGCTGTGGATGCCGTTACCGATCCTCAGACCGGCGAAGTGATTGTTCCCGCCGATACCATGATCACCCCGGCCCAGGCTGCCAGAATCGCTGCCTGCGGCATTGAGAGAGTTCATATCCGTACCGTCTTCACCTGCCAGGCCCGCTCCGGTATCTGCGCCAAGTGCTACGGCGCCGACATGAGCACCGGTCTTCCGGTAAGAGTCGGTGAGGCTGTCGGTATTATTGCCGCCCAGTCCATCGGTGAGCCCGGTACCCAGCTGACCATGCGTACCTTCCATGCCGGCGGTATTGCCAACGCCAGCGATATTACCCAGGGTCTTCCCCGTGTACAGGAGCTGTTCGAGGCAAGAAAGCCCAAAGGACTGGCTGTTATTGCCGAGTTCGGCGGTATTGTGGAGGACAACAACAGCCGCAAGAAGCATGAGATCACCATCACCAATCCCGATACCCACGAGAGCAAGACCTATCTGATTCCCTACGGTGCCGTGATGAGAGTGATGGATGGACAGACCATCGAAGCCGGTGATACGCTGACCGAAGGTTCCGTAGATCCTCATGACATTCTTCGAATCAAAGGTATTCTGGCTGTTCAGGACTATCTGATCCAGGAGGTTCAGAGAGTTTACCGCAGCCAGGGTGTTGATATCAACGATAAGCACGTTGAGATTATCGTCCGTCAGATGCTGAGAAAGATCCGTATCGACGACAACGGAGACACGGATATGCTTCCCGGCTCCCTGGTGGATGTGATGGAATTCAACGAGAAGAACCGCCTGGCCGAGGATGAGGGACTGCGTCCCGCCAGCGGCGAAAGAATTCTTCTCGGTATCACCAAGTCTTCTCTGGCTACGGATTCCTTCCTGTCAGCCGCTTCCTTCCAGGAGACCACCCGTGTCCTGACCGAAGCCGCCATCAAGGGTAAGGTGGATCCGCTGGAAGGCCTGAAGGAGAACGTAATCATTGGTAAGCTGATTCCCGCCGGTACCGGCATGAGCCAGTACCAGAACGCCGAATATGTCCTGAACGGCAAGTCCGATGTGGCCGAGGACACGGAAGTCGTCTACGAGGAAGAGCCTGAAGAGGAAGAGTCCGGCATGGATCTGGGCGCTCTGATGGATGAAATCCTGGATGACGGCGAAGAAGTGGAATTAGCAGAAGAAAATGATTGACAATTGAAAACGCTGGTGATATACTAGCGAAGTCTGTGTAAAACAGCATGAACAGATGCCCGGCAAGAACTGCCGGGTACTGTTTCTGCGTTTTATAAAAAATCTAAACAGGAGGTGCCTAAATGCCTACTTTTAATCAGTTGGTAAGAAAAGGAAGACAGGTTTCTGCGAAGAAATCCGGTGCGCCCGCGCTGCAGAGAGGCTGGAACAGCCTGCAGAAGAAGGCTACCAATACTTCTTCTCCCCAGAAGAGAGGTGTCTGCACAGTCGTTAAGACCGATACCCCTAAGAAACCTAACTCCGCTCTTCGTAAAATTGCCCGTGTCCGTCTGAGCAATGGCGTTGAGGTCACCGCGTACATCCCTGGTGAAGGTCACAACCTTCAGGAGCACTCTGTGGTCCTGATCCGTGGCGGCCGTGTCAAGGATATGCCCGGTGTGCGTTACCACATTGTACGTGGCGTTCTGGATACAGCTGGCGTTGCCAACCGTCGTCAGGGACGTTCCAAGTACGGTGCAAAGCGTCCGAAACAGTAATTGTAGGAAAACAAGGTACCAATCATAGAGGGCAGGCCCTTTTGATTGGTGCGACACACGTACATCATGCCCGTATTAAAGCGTGAGTACCGATGATCTAATTATTTTAATTAAGGAGGGAAGAATCGTGCCTAGAAGAGGACATATTGCCCATAGAGATGTTCTGCCGGATCCGGTGTACAGCAGCAAGGTTGTCACCAAGCTGATCAACAGCATTATGCTGGACGGCAAGAAGGGCGTTGCTCAGAAGATCGTTTACGGCGCGTTCGACAGGATCGCTGCGAAGACCGAAAAGAATCCTCTGGAAGTTTTCGAAGCTGCCATGAACAATATCATGCCGGTCCTGGAAGTCAAAGCAAGACGTGTCGGCGGTGCTACTTACCAGGTTCCTATGGAAGTACGCCCTGAGCGTCGTCAGACCATGGGCCTTCGCTGGCTCACCAACTACAGCCGCGCCCGGAACGAGAGAACCATGGAAGAGCGCCTGGCTAACGAGATCATGGATGCCGCCAACAACACCGGCGCTTCTGTGAAGAAGAGAGAAGACACACACAAGATGGCTGAAGCCAACAAGGCTTTCGCCCATTTCCGTTTCTAAGTCATAGGAGGACACAAAATCGTGCCAAGAGAGTATTCGTTGGAAAATACCCGTAACATCGGTATTATGGCCCACATCGATGCGGGTAAGACAACGTTGACCGAACGTATCCTCTTTTATACCGGTAAGAATCATAAGCTCGGTGAGACCCACGATGGTACCGCTACGATGGACTGGATGGAGCAGGAGCAGGAGAGAGGTATTACCATTACCTCCGCCGCTACCACCTGTTTCTGGAAAGGCAACCGTATCAACATCATCGACACTCCCGGCCACGTGGATTTCACGGTAGAGGTTGAGCGTTCACTGCGAGTTCTGGACGGCGCCGTTGGCGTGTTCTGTGCTAAAGGCGGTGTTGAACCTCAGTCTGAGAACGTTTGGCGTCAGGCGGATCAGTACAATGTACCCCGTATGGCGTTTGTCAACAAGATGGACATCATGGGTGCCAACTTCTTCAATGCTGTGCAGATGATGAAGGACCGTCTGAAAGCCAATGCGGTTCCGGTTCAGCTGCCCATCGGCAAGGAAGATGATTTCCAGGGTGTTATCGATCTGTTCAAAATGAAAGCCTTCTTGTATGAAGACAAAGACGGACAGGTTATCGACGAGGAAGACATTCCCGCCGATATGCAGGATCTGGCTGAGGAATACCGTGCAGCCATGATCGAAGCCATCGTCGAGCTGGATGATGACCTGACCATGAAGTACCTGGAAGGCGAAGAGATTACTACCGAAGAGCTGAAGGCAGTTCTTCGCAAGGGCGTCTGCGGCTGCGAGATCGTTCCGGTCTTCTGCGGATCCGCTTACCGCAACAAGGGTGTTCAGCTGCTGCTGGACGGTGTTGTGGAGTATATGCCCGCTCCCACCGACGTACCCGCCATCGAGGGTACCAAGATGGATTCCGAAGAGAAGGATGTCCGTCATTCTTCTGATGAGGAACCCTTCTCCGCGCTGGCCTTCAAGATCATGACCGATCCCTTCGTGGGTAAACTGGCATTCTTCCGGGTTTACTCCGGTACCGCCAACTCCGGTTCCTATGTTCTGAATGCCACCAAGAACAAAAAAGAAAGACTCGGCCGTATTCTTCAGATGCATGCCAACAAGCGTCAGGAGATCGACGTGGTGTATTCCGGTGATATCGCAGCTGCGGTAGGCCTGAAGTTCACCACCACCGGTGACACCCTGTGCGATGAACAGCATCCGATCATTCTTGAGTCCATGGTATTCCCGGAGCCTGTTATCTCCGTAGCCATCGAGCCCAAGACCAAGGCCGGTCAGGAAAAGATGGGTATCGCCCTGGCAAAGCTTGCCGAGGAAGATCCCACCTTCCGTACTCACACGGATCCCGACAGCGGACAGACCATTATTTCCGGTATGGGCGAGCTTCATCTGGAAATCATCGTCGACCGTCTGCTGCGTGAATTCAAGGTTGAGGCCAACGTCGGCGCGCCCCAGGTTGCTTACAAGGAAGCAATCACCAAGGCTGTCGATGTTCAGGGCAAATTCGTCCGTCAGTCCGGTGGACGCGGTCAGTACGGCGATTGCCGTGTCCGCTTCTCCCCGATGGACCCCAACTCCGACAAGACCTACGAGTTTGTCAACGCCATCGTGGGCGGCGCTATTCCGAAGGAATACATTCCTGCCGTTGATGAAGGTATCCAGGAAGCCATGGCCAGCGGTACTCTTGCAGGATTCCCTGTACTGGGTATCAAAGCCGAGTGCTACGACGGATCCTACCACGAGGTTGACTCTTCCGAAATGGCATTCCACATTGCCGGTTCCATGGCTTTCAAGGAAGCTATGAGAAAAGGCGATCCTACGCTGCTGGAGCCTATCATGAAGGTTGACGTTACTGTCCCCGAGGAATACATGGGCGACGTTATCGGCGACATCAACTCCCGCCGCGGCAGAATCGAAGGTATGGAAAGCGTTAACGGTTCCCAGGTCATTCATGGTTTCGTACCGCTGTCCGAGATGTTCGGATACGCTACCGACCTTCGTTCCAAGACCCAGGGCCGCGGCAACCACTCCATGTTCTTTGATCACTATGAACCCGTTCCCAAGAGTGTTCGTGAGAAGATTCTGAACGAGCACAAAGCTTAAAAAAAGCCTTGCAAAAATCAGGTTGATTCACTATAATAGACTTGATTGTTTCCGGCAAACTATCTTAGGAGGAAATTATAATGGCAAAAGAGAAGTTCGAGAGAACAAAACCCCATGTTAACATTGGTAC
>CACZRP010000016.1 GCA_902783575.1 uncultured Eubacteriales bacterium | reverse complement strand
CTCAAACGTTATAAGAGTGAAAGCCGAAAGAAAGGAGGGTGCCATGATCACAGAACTGTATACCGTGTATCGATCAGAGCTTTTACGATATTGCTGTATGATATGTGGAAATGTCAGTGATGCGGAGGATCTACTGCAGGAGACCTTCATGAAGGCGCTCTCCAACCTGGATCTTCTGGAGGACCTGGGAGAAAAGGAGCGGCGGGCCTGGCTGTATAGAGTAGCAAGGAACCTGTTCTATGACAGCTGCCGGAGACAGGCAGTAGAACAGAGCCACATGCCGCGGCCGGAGGAAGAAACAGACGGTGTTTTTTCCGATTTTGAGACAGCCATGTTTCTGTCATCGCTGCCACCAGATCTTTCCCAGATCTTCATCAAGCGCTATTTCCAGGGCTATAACTCCAAAGAGCTTGCAGAAGAATACGGGCTTTCACCATCAGGAGTACGGGCCGCACTAAGCCGGGCCAGGAAGCTCCTGAGAGAAAAACTAAAAGAATAATGGAGGACAATACTCATGAAGAACAAAGTGATCAATGCCGCTACCTGCGATGTAAGAGAAGCTGCGGAAGAAAGCTTTGCCGGATTCGACAGCGTTACCATCAACGCTGCGACGCTGATTACCGGAGCCCGTGCGAAAGAGCTTATGAACAAGTATCCTGTCACACTGAACGTGGCTGCTGTTATTGAGGTTCCTGAAGACCAGGATATTACTGTAAAGAGTATCAACGGAAAAGGCGAAATCGGACCTGATGCCGATGGAACCGGCGTGTTCCTAATGGTCAATGGCAAACTGACGATCGCTGATGGGAGTCTGGAAGCCGTCAAGAGTTATTACAGAATCATGGTCAACGGCAAGATCCTGATGCCGAAGAGCTATCAGGGACAGTTCTCCAATATCACGGCTAACGGGGCGACAGAGTATTATCCGGACGGAGCCTTCTTCCTGAGGAGAGATACTGAGGTCGATGACCTGTTTGTGATGCGGGCTGCCAACACCCTTTACTACTGCTCCGGGACTCTTTTCTTTCTGGATACTGCTCTTAATACGGAGAACCTTCTGGAGAAGGGCCTCCGCTTCACAGGCCGGAAGATCGTAGTCGCAGAAAGTCTCCTCACGAAACTGGTATCCCAGTTTGATGAGGAAGCGGAAATCATACGTGTTCCGGATGGCACAAAGCACATCGACGACGATCTGGAGCTGAAGCCGAAAACGATCAAGCGGTACGGGACAAAGCTGTTCGTATCCGGAGATGTCTCCATCCAGGATGCCGAAGCTCTCTCTGCACTGGAATACCTCTATGCAGACGGCGATGTCAGCATCAGGAAGGATCTGGAAGATGCTTTTGAAGAGATCGAGAGTGTCTATGACGAACTGAAGGTCGTCGATCCCGATATGGGATATATCTCTGATCGTCCAATGCTTAAAGTAGGTCCGTCGGTGCTGAAGAAGTATCCCGCAGGCGTTCGCATCGAAGACTGCGCGAAGGTTACGCTTTCCGAGGATCTGAGCCCGGAAGATATCATGGAGAAGTTGCATATTTCCGACTGCGCTCTTGTGATCTGCTCGAAGGAGCAGGAAGAGGCAGTGAACATGATTGCTGAGGATGTGGCAATGGTCAAAGTCTCCGGTCAGGGCGAGGAAGAGACTGAAGATGAGAAAGGCATGGTCGGCGGTATCCTGGGTGACTTCTTCGGAAAGCTGAAAGACACCCAGGTGATCAATGCGGCTGAATACAAAATGTGAGCCTCTCTTGCAGAGAATCTCATGGATCCATTAGAGCAAATCATGCTTCGAATGAAAGACCTGCAGCCGCAGATACCGTCCTGGGCAAAAGCCGAACACATGGAGATAAGCATTCCTCAAAAAGAACTCTGGAGATACAGCAAGAATCCTTCAAAACAAAGAAATAAATACAAGAAAAGCGGAAAGGCTGAGGCTCTGTATCTTCGTATTATTTCTTATGTAGGAACAGCCAAGAAACATGGTATCAAGGGCTTCACGGGCTTATTGGCGTACCTCCTGAAAAAATGAACGATGCCGACTTTGCATGTGACAACATTCGCGGCTTTCTGGACGGGCTGGAAACGACAGGGGCAATATCCCGACAATCAGGAACTATCGGCTGGCAGCGATGAAAGGCTTTGCCCATTACCTGAAGTTTGAGTTCCCGGATTACCTTAATGAATACCAGGGGATATTCGCTATCCCGCTGAAGAAAACCTTCCGGCGTGAACTATCCTACGATTACAATCGGGTCATATTCTTGGTCATTTCTGGTCATATATTTTAAAAAATGGTCATATTTTGGATGAAATATGACCATTTTTTATTCACTTGG
>CACZRP010000015.1 GCA_902783575.1 uncultured Eubacteriales bacterium | reverse complement strand
TTAGTGGTTTTCTTGCTCATTGTTTTGTTCCTCCATTTTCTTTTGGATCATTTCTTCCAGTTCTTCTTCCGTGAAGATCAGGAAGTCATGTGTTTCAATATTGATTGGTTCTTCATTATCCTCACCCTTCGCTTCCAGCGTGACGGACGCTATGCTGAGGAGATCTTCTCCGTGTCTGTAGGGTTCGGCTCCTCCGTCGGTCGTCAGGCTGATATTGGGATGGCGGAGAATGTCATACTTCAGATCCTCTACCGGCCTTTCACCGCGTATAAAAAGAAGTGCGTAGCGGTTATCCAGCATACGCACCTCGTCAGGGGTCAGCAGCTCTCTTCCGGTAAGCTGCCAGTTAGTGGAATAGCTTCCGTTCCGTCCTTTCGATTGCCCGTAGGTGTTCATGTCGATCGTCTCCTTGCCTAAAAGCTTCGAGACATATTCATGGGTGGACTGTTCGTTGCCGCCCAGATACAAAAACACATCGCTGTTGCCTACGATGCTTTCCCAGGTCTTTTCAAACAAAGCTTTTAGCTGTGCCAGATTCTGCAGGATGATCGATACCGATATTTCCCTCGACCGCATCGTGGAAAGCACCTGGTCAAACTGGTCCGGCAATGCCACATTTGCGAATTCGTCCATGATGAAGTGTACATGCACGGGAAGCCTGCCGCCGTGTACGATATCCGCCTGATAATAGAGCTGCTGGAAAAGCTGCGTATACAGCATACCTACGAGAAAGTTGAAGGAACTGTCATTATCCGGGATGACGGCAAAGATTGCTGTCTTCTTCTCTCCCACTGTGTTCAGTTCCATTTCATCATATTGGGTGATGCCTGCCAGCGATTCCAAATTGAACTTTTCCAACCGGGACATCAGCGTGATCTGGATCGACTTCAATGTCTTTCCTGAACCGGAATGATAGCTGCGGTAGTATTTCAGCGCGATATGCTCCGGATTTCGCCTTTCCAGTTTTTCAAACAGAACATCCAGCGGAGACAGGTAATCCTCATTGTCTTCCTTCACGTCTCCGGCTCGGATCATATCCATAACCATCGAGAAGTTCTGCTCCTCTGGCGGTGCTTCATAATGCAGGTAGAATATCAATGCGAGAAGCAGCATGGTGGCTGCCTGATCCCAGAAAGGATCCTGTGTCTGTGAACCTTTGGGCGTCGTGTTTTTAAACAGATTGGTGACAAGCCGCTGGATATCGTTGTCGGTCTTCAGATACACAAATGGGTTATAGCAGTGGCTCTTCTCCATATCGATGAGGTCCAACACACGAATATCATAGTTTTTGGCTTTCAGCAAAGATCCGGTAGATCTAAGCAGCTCGGCTTTTGGATCTAAAATCACCATTGAAGTATTCGCGTTCATGATATTGGGCTTGGCATAAAACCTGGTCTTACCGGCGCCGGAGCCGCCGCAGACCAGCACATTCAGGTTCCTTCGGTGTTTGTGTCCGTCAAAGCCGATGGCAACATGCTGCGTCAGTACCTTGTTCGCAGAAGAATCCCTGTCTGCGTACTTCCCATTGATTTTTGCAGCGTTGCCCCATCTGGCCGATCCATGTTCCTCCCGTCTTCGATAGTTCCGGTCATTCGCCAGATATAAGCCGATCGCCAGTCCATAGATCAAAAGCAAAATGAGGACAGTTTTTACGCTGTCCTCACAAAGCTCAATATGAAAAGGCCGGCTCATGAACTCCCCGAACCTCGAGGCAATACCGATGATGCCGTCCCCTGCTGCTGGAGCAATCAGAAGACCGATCCAGATGACTGGAAGCGATCCCATTGCATACAGGATGATCTGCTGTCCGGAAAACTTATCTTGCCTCACGTTCCCGCCTCTTTTCCTTAGCAGGAGGGGCATCGATGACCTTCATGATCAGATCCTCCACATCTTCCAGCGGTTTATCCTGTTTCTGGAGCGTATTTTTGAATCCGACAAGTCCGTTCACCATCAAACGCTGTTCAAAGCTGTCCAGTGTCACTACGACCTTTTCGCTCATACCTTCCTCCTCATCTGGCTTCCTCACGGGACTTCGCTTCCTTCTGTTTTTCAAACATCCGGTCCATATCTGCACTGATGCTGTTGGCTACATCCCGCATCTTTCCGAGTGCTGCTCTTACGCCCTTGGCATCCAGAGAAGAAAAACTCTCCGGCGGCTCAAAGCGGTAATTGTCTGTTGCGATTCCATTACGCCTGCAGAGCATATAGGAGACGCAGAACGCAGTAAAGGTATGGGATTCCCGGTCATATTCTCCCTTACTGACTGCCGTATCCATATGGGCATGGGCAAGCTCCTGGGCGATATCTTGAAACAGCTCGGCTGCCTCATGGCCACGTTCCACATATATCGTCCTGTCCTTCGGATATAGATAGCTGCAAGCCCAGCGGAATAATCTCTGGAATCATCCAGACGGATCTCACAGGGAGCATTATAGATCAGTGCTTTTAACAGCAGCCTTCCGTCCTTATGGACTTCCGGTTCTCTAACCTCCTTGGCATCCGTCTGTGAAATATCGAAGACCCGTTTCGAATTATAAGATACACCGGTACTTCCATCCTCTCTGGTATACTCATTTCCCGGCTCCAAAATGATGATTCCGCTTTCTCCTCTTTTGATATGCACGCCTCCGTCTTTCCAGGACTGATAGTCTGCAATCTTAGTGGCATCCGGCTTATGAGCCGCAATCAGCAGGATATTGCCGACAGAATACCGTGGAAACCGGCTCTGCAGGTCGAGATACGTCTGGATCCTCGAAGGATCCGTTATCATCAGCTGTGCCATCTGCTCAATAGTACTGAATGCCTGCTGCCTTTCGGCTCGTTTCTGATGCACCCATTCATCTTTATCAAAGGCTGGGATGCTGACATCCTCCTGTTCTTCTTTCGGTGCTGTAAAGATTTCATCCAATTCACTCATTACGATCTTTCCTCCTTCTTTTGTCTTCTTCGTTTTCTCCTGGGCGGTCGGTGTTCCTGCGTATTCTGACGTTCTTTTGTTTTGGAAGCCTCCGCCTTTTTTCTCTGTTCCTGCCGGATCTCTTCCAGCTGTTTTTTGACAGATGGTCGTTTCTCCGCTTCATCCGAGACGTCCCTTGCGATAGGCGATTTCCTCTTTGAGAAAGGCTCGGACTGACGGGACCTGGCAATCCGGCCCTCGGTGGGGTTTTGGGTCTGCTGCTTTTCTTTAGTAGGATTTGGCTTCAGTGCCTGATCCAGAAACGCTTCTACTTTCTCCTGATGCGTCATGGCGCGATCCTGCGGGGCGATCTGCTCGTTCTTCGACCTTTCTGCCCGGTTCTGTTCGATCTGTGCCCTGACGGAACCCATATCGACTGTCGCCAGCTTAAACCGTTCAAATATCCGGTTGATCTTGCTGGCATCCTCTGCCCGTACCATGATATCCGTCAGTCCGTCTTTCGCATCTCTGTCTTTCAGTACGGTATACAGTACACCGTACTTCTTGGCTTCCTGACAGAACTTCACCAGGTCGCCATCTCTGACTGCGAATACTTTCAGCTCCTTTCCGGAACGCAGCATGTTCGTAAGGCGCATTTTGCCTCTGGTCTTTTTCTGATCCTTCAGCACGGCATACAGCAGGATCGCAAGCTCTTTAGCTCCGGTTCCAGCCAGCCTTACCGCGACCTCAGTACCTTCCAGCGTCATCCTCACGACCTGTTCCGCTGCGTCGCCTGAATAACTGCTCATTGGGTCTTTCCTCCTTTCCTTCATCCTTGGTCTGCTCATTGGACAGTTTTTTTAGTTCCTCCGCCATAGGTGCGGAGCGTTCTTCTATCCTGTCACAGAGCGTGACCTCTTTTCTTATCTCTCTCATTTCACCGGAGATCTCTGCGATTTTCTCTTTGATCTGCGCGGCTTTCTCAGCGTTTTCCGCCCTTATGGCACACTTCAATTCGTTTCTGAGTTTCTGCCGCAGATCTATCAGGGTATCGAGCTTTTCTCTTTTCTCCTTTCGAAATAAGGTTAGATCATCGATCGTTTCGATTCCGTTGTCTGCCAGGAACCGGATCTGTTCGTCCAGCTTCTCCAACCGTTGGAGATCTTCACGCATAAAAAAGGACACCCGCTTTTCGGATGCCGGATACTTTCTGATGATATTCAGTTCATAGCAGTACCGGATATATACTGCCCTCAGGCCTGTCGGTCTGATATGCGGCTGCGTCTGCTGCCTGTATTCTTTGACCTTTTCCGTTTCTTCATCGGGAAAAGGATTCTTCCTGTGATAATTCACTGCAATCCTGTCACGGATCTCCTCCAGCGAATATCCGCTCTCACTGAGCTTATGAAATCGGAAAAAGCCTTTTGCTCCCGGAGGCCGGAGCGCCGGATACTTAAGCATTCTTCCGTTTTCGGTATACAGCTTCAGCTCATATCCCATCTCTTCTAAAATGCGGTAAAACTCCCGCTCTGTCACGGATGCTTTTACTGCCCGGTCGATATCGCTTCGGATCAAGCTCCGGTTAGTAGGCTTTCCGTTTTTCTCGGCCATATATTCCTGATAATTCTGTCCTCTTCCCGTCGGTTCCTCTATGATCGAGATCCTGTGCTCCAGACAAAGCCGGTCGGATTCCCTGCGCATTGCCTGATAGTCCAGCGGTGAATTAAAAAACTTATGGCCGTCGATCAGAGAAACGTTATTCAAAATAAAATGGTTATGATAATGGTTCGTATTGCAGTGTGTCGCCACGACCACCTCATACTCATTTCCCCACAGCCGCGCAGCGAGCGCCACTCCGATCTCATGTGCTGTTTCTGCCGTCACTTCTCCTTCCAGAAATGACTGGTATCCGTGATAGCAGACACGACCACTGGTCTTGTCCATTCCGGTGATCTGTGACCAGAGCCGTTTTGTTTCCATGAACTGCTGTGCTGCATTTTCTTCAGAGCAGTTCAGACAGGTAACATAGGCCCGTTTCTCGGTCTTCATATCGTCAGCCGCATATTCCACCACACCGTTGATAGCATGGAGCCCGGACAGATCCTGATAAACCTTTTCCGTTGTCTTCTCCGGATTCCTGGCATAGTTGATCACCTTATCGACCCGGCCTTTGATCGGCCACATAGATGTGACTGCCATCAGTATCCGTAAGCATTGGCGATCATTTTCTCGACAGCTCGATTCTCGTCCAATGCTTTTTTCAGATCCGGCACCTGCAGCAACCCTCCGGCATTCGCAATCTTCAGAATCTGATCAATATTATAACCGACTCTGCGGACTTCACGGATCAGTACCGGAACATCCGCGCTGGGTGCTTCTATCACCTTCTGACCTGCCACTGCCATCCGTACAAATGCTCCTGTTGTGAGTCCAGCCTTTCTTGCTTTCTTTGTCAGCTCGTAATACTCATCCTTAGTGAGCCTGA
>CACZRP010000014.1 GCA_902783575.1 uncultured Eubacteriales bacterium | reverse complement strand
CCCTGTATATCGCCACCCTGCGGCTCGTGGACTGATTTTCCAAAGGCAGTTGACCCGTGGGGCAGAAATGGCTATAATACATACTATTACAGGTTTTTCGGCCTGAAAACTTTAGAACTAGATGGAGCAGCTATGTTAGATATCAAGTTTGTCCGGGAAAATCCGGAAATCGTGAAACAGAACATCAGAAACAAATTTCAGGACCGCAAGCTTCCCCTGGTGGATGAGGTCATTGCCCTGGATGAGGAAAACCGCGCCGCCATTGGCGAAGCCAATGATTTAAGAGCCAACAGAAACAAGATTTCCGGCGAAATCGGCAAGCTGATGCGGGAAGGCAAGAAGGAAGAGGCCATGGCCCTGAAGGCCCAGGTTACCAAGGATTCCGAGCGTCTGGCGGAGCTGGAGGCAAAGGAAACCGAGCTGGCCGCGAAGATCAAGCAGATCATGATGACCATTCCGAACATCATCGATCCTTCGGTGCCCATCGGCAAGGATGATTCCGAAAACGTGGAAATCGAGCGCTTTGGCGAGCCCGTGGTGCCGGAGTACGAGGTTCCCTATCATACCCAGATCATGGAAAGCTTCAACGGCATCGACCTGGATGCGGCCGGAAAGGTGGCCGGCAACGGCTTCTATTATCTGATGGGCGATATCGCGAGACTGCACAGCGCCGTCATCAGCTACGCCCGCGATTTCATGATCGGTAAGGGCTTCACCTACTGCGTGCCCCCCTTCATGATCCGCTCCAACGTGGTTACCGGCGTTATGAGCTTCGACGAGATGGATGCCATGATGTACAAGATCGAAGGCGAGGACCTGTATCTCATCGGTACCTCCGAGCATTCCATGATCGGTAAGTTTATCGACACCATCACCCCCGAGGCCGAGCTGCCCAAGACCCTGACCAGCTATTCTCCCTGCTTCCGCAAGGAGAAGGGCGCCCACGGCATCGAGGAGCGCGGCGTTTACCGCATCCATCAGTTCGAGAAACAGGAAATGATCGTGGTCTGCCGTCCCGAGGAGAGCTGGGACTGGTACAACAAGATGTGGTCCTACACCGTGGAGCTGTTCCGCTCCATGGATATTCCGGTGCGCACCCTGGAGTGCTGCTCCGGCGACCTGGCGGATCTGAAGGTGAAATCCTGCGATGTGGAGGCCTGGTCTCCCCGTCAGAAGAAATACTTTGAAGTGGGCTCCTGCTCCAACCTGGGCGACGCTCAGGCCCGCCGCCTCGGCATCCGCGTGGCCGGCGAGAAGGGCAAGTACTATGCCCATACCCTGAACAACACCGTGGTGGCTCCGCCCCGTATGCTGATCGCCTTCCTGGAGAACAACCTTCAGGCCGACGGATCCGTGAAGATTCCCGAGGTCCTGCAGCCCTACATGGGCGGCCAGAAGGCGCTGATTCCCAACAAATAATCGGACCGGGCGGGATACAGGAGGTTTCCCATGACTTTACAGCAGATGATCGATGAATCGAAAAGGATCGTGTTCTTTGGCGGCGCCGGCGTCAGTACGGAAAGCGGCATTAAGGATTTCCGCTCCCAGGACGGACTCTATCATATGCAGTATGACTATCCTCCGGAGGAAATCCTGAGCCATACCTTCTTTGTCCATCAGCCGGAGGAGTTCTTCCGCTTCTACCGCGACAAGCTCATCAACGGGCTGACCCCCGCGGACTACGAGGCCGGCCGTGGCATCGAGCCCAATCCGGCTCACCTTAAGCTGGCGGAGCTGGAACAGGCAGGAAAGCTTTCTGCAGTGATCACTCAAAATATCGACGGCCTTCATCAGCGGGCAGGCAGCCGGAAGGTGCTGGAGCTTCATGGCTCCGTCATGCGCAATTACTGTCCCCGCTGCGGCATGTTTTACGGCGTGGAAGCCATGACGGATCCGGAGCTGCTGGATGACAAAGGCATTCCCCGCTGCAGAAACTGCCGGAAGAAGGGCGAGAATTTCGCCGACGGCCTGGGAAGAGGCCCCATCATCAAGCCGGATGTGGTGCTCTACGAGGAAGGCCTGGATGAGCATATTCTCTATGAATCTGTCCACGAACTGGAGCAGGCGGATATGCTGATCGTGGGAGGCACCTCCCTGAACGTCTACCCCGCAGCAGGCCTGCTGCGCTACTTCTCCGGCCGTTACCTGGTGCTGATCAACAAACAGCCCACCCAGGCGGACCGCAGCGCGGACCTGGTGATCCGCGAGCCCATCGGCGAAGTCCTGTCGAAGATTCAGGTTTCATAAAACACAAATAACCGTCCCTTGAGCAACACAGGGGACGGTTTTTTTTCGCCAGGCGTATGGTCTATTCCATTTGGCGGTCGCGGAAATTTCTCATATAGCCGAAAGGCAGAGGATGTCCGTAGTGTAGTTTTCCTGTATTTTGCAGTTTCTCATGAAACCCGATTTTTCGTCATGAAGATTTCACTGTACAGGCAGTTTATCACTACGGGATTTTTCTGAGTCATGAAGATTTCACGTATGGGGCAGTTTTTCATTATCATCAACCGGACGCAGCTTGATTTTTTCATGAATAATTCCTGTCTAGATGAAAAATTCATTACGCCAAGTCAAAGCCGCCTGACTCCCAAAAAGAAGATAGTGAGAAGCTGCCAATGTCAGGAAATCTTCATTACAAAAAATAAGCCAAAAAATGAAAAGTAATGAAAAACTGCCTGTTTCAGGAAATTTTCTTGACAACGTAAAAAACACGGCGAACAATGTCCCCTGAGTTTTAGTCGAACCTCGCCAAACGTGCTCTGTATTCACCAAAGCGAATGGCTATTACATTTGACGGTCGAGGAAATTTCCCGTATAGTGGAAAAATCCTCGATCGCCTGTTTTTTGTCGAGGACTTTTCATGTATGGGGCAGTTTTCCTCGAGAGCATTTTTATGTTTCGAGGAGATTTCAAGCATGAGGCAGATTTCCTCGATCATGCATCCGCGGCATGATGATTATTTCGAGGATATTTCCCATATAGCTGAAAAATCCTCGAACTCAGGGAGCCCCTGCCGGGCCCCGAAAAATGCGATCGAGGAAAACTGCTTGTGGCAGGATATTTCCTCGACAAAAAATAGCAGAAAGGTGAAAAACTCGAGGAAAACTGCAAGGAACAGGAAATATCCTCGAAAACGTGGAAAACACAAAAAGAAAAGCATAAATTGAAAACAAAAAAACACAGAGAACAGTGTCCCCCGTGTTTTCGTCGAAGCTCGTTCAACCATCCACCCTGTGTTTTCGTCGAAGCTCGTTCAATCGTCAAAGTTTCCTGATCAGCACTTCAATCCAGCAAGATGGCCTTCACCATGGCGGGAATTTCCCGAATGAAGTAGTTGTATTTGATGACCGCGTAGCTGGTGGGTGCGGCAATCCCCGTCACTGGCTTGCCCAGCTTGCCGGCCAGATAGCGGATGCGGAAGAGGTGATACTCGCTGGACACCACCCCGATGGACAGATCCTTCAGCGCTCGGGGCGTGCCGCCCGCCGCGGCCCGGCGCTGCTCGGCCTCTTCGATGATGCTAAAGGAAAAGCTGAGATTCTGCTTTGTATTGACGGACTGATCCTCCGTCAGGATCCGATCCTCCGCGATGCCGTGGTTCATCAGGTAGACCTTCATGGCCTCTGCTTCGCTGATGTCTTCATCGGGACCCTGACCGCCGCTGGTCACCACCATGGTTTCGGGATTGTCCTGCAGATAGTCCAGGGCCGCGTCCAGCCGGTCCCGCAGCGATGGGGAGGGCTGGGTGCCATACACGGCGGCTCCCAGGATAATGACATAATCCGCGCCGGGGGCGGTATCGGTTTTGGCGCCCCGGATGATGGGAATATCCAGCAGGATGATCCCCAGCACCGTTGCGGCAGCCAGAGCCAGACAGGTATGCATCCGCCACCGGGCCTTTTTGAGGCGCCAGCCTCCGGCAAAGACCAGCAGGCCGAACCAGATCAGCAGCAGCCCGTACATCTGGACACCGTGGCTGATGACGGTCAGCGAGATGTCGAAAAATAACAGCAGCAAAGAAATCAACAGAATGATCATTGAAACTCTCCATAAACATAATGAACACAACAAGCGGCAAAGCCGCTTTCCCTGTGTTTAACAGGTGTAAAATCAAATTTACCATGAAAGCGCTGAAAAGGCAAGGCTGCATGCTTCGCAAAGCGAATACACAAAGAACTGAGCGGCAAAGCCGCTTCCTTTCTGGCAATGGTCAAATCAGCAAAAATTTTTCCGGAATGGGTTCTATTTTTCTATATGCCCATTCCGGAGATATTCTTGACAAAACAGGGGAATCCATGGCATAATTTGCTAGACTTTAAACCGATCCTGCGAGATCGGCAAGGCATCATAGTGAAAGGAGAACCCATGGGACGAGTGGATGAGTCTAAGTATCAGTCTCTTCTGACCGAAAACGGTCCTTTGGTTTTATTTCCCGGCTTTCTGGATGTGCATGTGCATTTCCGAGAGCCGGGTTTTTCGTATAAGGAGACAATCCGAACCGGATCCATGGCAGCAGCTAGAGGCGGCTACACCGCCGTCTGCGCCATGCCGAACCTGAATCCGGTACCGGACAGTCTGGAGAACCTGCAGCCTCAGCTGGATCTCATCGCCAGAGACGCGGTGATCCCGGTGTACCCCTACGGCGCCATCACCCTGGGCGAGCAGGGAGAGGAGCTGGCGGACATGGAGGCCATGGCCCCCTACATCATCGCCTTCTCCGATGACGGCAAGGGCGTGCAGTCCGAAAGCATGATGCGCTCCGCCATGGAGCGTGCCAAAAAGCTGGGTAAAATGATCGTCGCCCACTGCGAGGACAATTCCCTGCTGAAGGGCGGCTATATCCACGATGGCGTTTACGCCGCCGCCCACGGACACCGGGGCATCTGCTCCGAAAGCGAGTGGGGACCCATTGCCCGGGACCTGAAGCTGGCAAAGGAAACCGGCTGCGCCTACCATGTGTGCCACATTTCCTGCAAGGAAAGCGTCGATATTATCCGAAAAGCCAAGGCGGAAGGCGTGGATGTGACCTGTGAAACCGGGCCCCATTACCTGCTGCTGTGCGATGAGGATCTGAGGGAAGAGGGCCGCTTCAAAATGAATCCCCCCATCCGGGACAAGGCGGACCGGGAAGCCCTGCTGGAGGGTCTGTTGGACGGCACCATCGACTGCATCTCCACCGACCACGCCCCCCACAGCGCGGAGGAAAAAGCCCGGGGCCTCGAGAAGAGCGCCTTCGGCATTGTGGGTCTGGAGACAGCCTTCCCGCTGCTCTATACCTATCTCGTCAGAACCGGAAAGATCAGCCTGGATCTGCTGGTGGACCGGCTTGTCTGCCGGCCCAGAGCCCGCTTCGGCATCCCCCTGAAAGAGGATGAGTACAGTCTCTGGGATCTTTCCGAGGAATATGAAATCCGCCCGGAGGAATTTCTTTCCCTGGGCAAGGCGACTCCCTTTGAGGGCTGGAAGGTCCAGGGTCGCTGCATGAAAACGGTATACCAAGGCAACACAGTGTATGAAGCGCCCCATCAGCAGGACGCCCTCTAAGGAGAAAGAACGAAAATGTCAAAAAGAACAGATATCCAGAAAGTACTGATCATCGGCTCCGGCCCCATTGTCATCGGCCAGGCGGCGGAATTTGACTATGCCGGCACCCAGGCCTGCCTGGCGTTAAAGGAAGAAGGCTATCAGGTCATCCTCTGCAACTCCAACCCGGCCACCATCATGACGGATACCACCATTGCGGACAAGGTCTACATGGAGCCCCTGACCCTGGAATATATCGCCAAGATTCTGCGCTACGAGCGGCCCGACGCCATTATCCCCGGCATCGGCGGCCAGACCGGTCTGAACCTGGCCATGCAGCTGGAGAAGAAGGGCATCCTGAAGGAGTGCGGCGTGGAGCTGCTGGGCACCTCCAGCGAGAGCATTGAACGGGCGGAAGACCGTGAGCTCTTCAAGGAAATGTGCCAGTCCATCGGCGAGCCCGTCATTCCCTCCGAAATCACCTATTCCCTGGAAGAGGCCAAGGACGCGGCCAACCGCATCGGCTATCCCGTGGTGCTGCGCCCGGCCTTCACTCTGGGCGGCACCGGCGGCGGCTTTGCAGACAATGAAAAAGAGCTGACCGAGCACATGAAAAACGCCCTG
>CACZRP010000013.1 GCA_902783575.1 uncultured Eubacteriales bacterium | reverse complement strand
GGGCGATGAGCCCCCGACCTCTCACACCACCGTACAAGCCGTTCGGCATACGGCGGTTCAATCAACTTAACAAGAAACACACCTTGCGGTGTAGTAGTCTTCCATGGAGATTAGCCCAAATGCGGCTAATCTCTTATTGCTTATAGCTTTGTGCACCCACCCATTTCGGGCTAATCATGATGATATGATCTATTAGAAGATATAAAAGAATAGGAAAAAGTAATGCATCAAACTAAACTATTGCTCGTAATCTTGATGATACTGTGCCTTCTTGAAGAGGGCTGTGTAATAAATACACATACTGATGAGATGAACTCTTCATTAAATTCGATAACTGTAACCTGTATTTCTACATCTGATAACTATATGGCTACATCAACAGGAGAAATAGTATATAAACCCTGGCAGGAATTGTTTGGAGAAGATCTTCCTGAACCAGAAGCAAAGATGCAAATAGAATTCAATGGTCACACGTATAAAGGAGATTGGACAAGGTCTGAATTCAAAGATGGAAATGATCATCGCACAGATTGTTATCATTCAGATTCGGGTCCCTTCGAGATTAACGCTGAGACAAAAGAATTAGAGTTTATTGGTTTTAGAGTTCCACCTAATCTGTCAAACCTTGTGGCAATTTCATTCGACCAAGCTTCGCAAATTGCTATTAATATCGCAGCACAATACATCGATGTTGAAGAATATGTACTGCAAGCAACCAATGATAGCAAACCAGACAATCCAATCACTGCACCAAGCTATTCATTTACATTTACACGTTGGATAGATGATATTAAATGTTGGGACTTAGTAAAGATTGTTGTATTGATCGATGGATCCGTTCATTTTTTTTATCGATATATGACCACTGAATTTCAGCAGTATCTAGAAAACACACCTGATGCTGAAATACATCAAACAGTCAGCCAGCTTGGATCTTCTTCTGTGGAATCCAATATCAGAGAACTGGAAAAGAAAATGAGTAAAAGTCCGGATTGGAGGACAGATATTTTTGATAAAATGCTTGTTCTGCTGCCGGATCATCGACTTGGTATGATTTATAAAGTCCGGGCAGTTGATAAAAATGATATGGAAATGATGCTTCACTGGTATCTGGTGGTGGCGGAATAACAGAAGTTCATAATCGCCATCTCTCATGGCAAACATGAAAGGCCTCAGCGGAAGAAATGGAAAAAGAGACAGGAAACATGCTGTAAGCGATTGCTTACCTTGTATCTCCTGTCTCTTTTACTGTCCGGCTTCCGGACGTTTTCATCTGCCAAACAGATGAAACTTTTTCTTTTCATAGGGAGCGCATACCGCATCGCTGGCTTCGTAGCCGGTGGCGTTAATGGCATCCAGCACCGCCTGTGCTTCCAGGGGTTCTTCACTGAGAATTACCGTCTGTTTTTTACTGCGGGAGGATTCCACCTTTTTTACGGGAAGGGCCTTCCGGACAGCGTCATTGATGTGGGATTCGCACATGCCACACATCATGCCTTCGACATGAACCGTGGTCTGGTACATTTTATGCCTCGATTCCAAGAACCTTGTAGTCCTGATCTTCAACTGCTTTTTTCAGTACATCATCCGCCACATCCTGGGTCAGGGTCACCACAGCGGTACCGGCTTCGTGGCTGGCCACAGCCTCGCTGACGCCTTCGATGGCTTCCAGAGCCTTTTTCACTCTGGCTTCACAGTGTACGCACATCATACCTTCTACTTTTAATGTCTTCTGCATTTTGGATTCCTCCGTTTTTTGATTATGATCTTCAGAGCTTCCCTCGGAGGAGGTATCTGCCTTCGGTTCAAGGAAAGACAGCAGTTCCTCTCTTGGGATCTCATGTTTCACTTTTTTATCATGCCGGGGACTGTGAATATCAAAAAGGTTCAGTCTCAGGGCATTGGTTACCACACAAAAGCTGGACAGACTCATAGCTGCTGCTCCGAACATGGGATTCAGCGTCCATCCGAAAATGGGGATCCAGAAGCCTGCTGCCAGGGGAATACCGATGGAGTTGTAGAAAAAGGCCCAGAACAGATTCTCATGAATATTCTTCAAGGTCTGCCGGCTCAGCCGGATCGCGGATGCCACGTCTGAAAGGCGGCTCTTCATCAGCACCACATCGGCAGCATCAATGGCGATATCCGTGCCGGCGCCGATGGCGATTCCCAGATCAGCCCTTGTCAGAGCCGGCGCATCGTTAATGCCGTCTCCCACCATGATGACCTTGCCTAATTCCTGCAGTTTCCGGATCACAGCTTCTTTGCCATCCGGCAAAACGCCGGCAATTACAGCATCCACGCCCGCCTGATCCGCAATGGCTCTGGCAGTTCTTTCGTTATCACCGGTGAGCATCACTACCCGGATGCCCATGTCCTGCATCTCGCGGATGGCCTTCGGACTGTCCTCCTTGATGGTATCAGCCACGGCGATAATACCCAGAAGAGAACCTTCTCTGGTGAAGAGCAGCGGCGTTTTACCCAGAGCAGAAAGCTCCTCGCACAGGCTCTGTTCTTTCTGTCCCAGCTCCACCTGATGGCGGATAAAGTCAGCGCTTCCGCCCACCAGCGTTCCTTCTCCCTGAAGCGTACCCACCAGGCCGCTGCCCACCAGGGCCTGAAAATCCTCCACCGGCGTAAGCACCAGCTTCTCTTCCTCTGCCCGATCCATGATCGCTCTGGCCAGCGGATGCTCGCTGCGGCTTTCCAGAGAAGCCGCCAGTGTCAGCAGTTCTTTCTGGCTGACCCCTTCCACAGGAATCAGATCCGTCACCTGTGGCTGACCGCTGGTGATGGTTCCGGTTTTATCCAGCACCACAATCTGGGCTTTTCCGGCCTCTTCCAGAGAAACAGCAGTTTTAAACAGAATTCCGTTCTTCGCTCCCATGCCGTTGCCCACCATGATGGCCACCGGAGTAGCCAGTCCCAGGGCGCAGGGGCAGCTGATTACCAGCACGGAAATGGCCCGCGCCAGGGCAAAGCCCAGGCGTTCGGAGCCGCTGCCCGCATAGGCTCCTCCGAAAATCAGCCACAGAACCAGCGTTACCAGCGCAATCCCGATGACCACCGGCACAAAAATACCGGAAACCTTGTCGGCGATTTTCGCGATGGGAGCCTTGGTGGCCGCCGCGTCGGAAACCATTTGAATGATTTTCGACAGGGTGGTGTCTTCTCCCACCCTGGTGGCCCGGCACTCCAGAAAACCGGACTGGTTCACCGTGGCCGCGGAAACCATATCTCCTTCCGCCTTGTCCACCGGAAGACTCTCTCCCGTCAGAGCCGCTTCGTTGACCGCCGAGCTGCCGGAAAGCACCACACCGTCCACGGGGATATTCTCCCCGGGTTTTACCAGAAACACATCGCCGATCTGCACCTGCTCGATGGGCACCTCCACCTCTGCGCCGTTTTTACGGATCACAGCGGTTTTGGGAGAAAGCTTCATCAGACTTTTGAGGGCGTCGGTGGTTCGTCCCTTTGATTTTGCTTCCAGCATCTTGCCCACGGTAATCAGGGTAACAATCATGGCCGCGGATTCGAAGTAGAATTCATCCATGTACACCATGACGGCATCCATGTCGCCTCTGGCCTGGGCGCCTGTCATGGCAAAGAGCACGAAGGTGCTCCAGAGGAAAGAAACTCCCGATCCCATGGCCACCAGGGTGTCCATGTTGGGAGCGCCGTGAAGCACGGCCTTAAAACCGCTGACAAAGAATTTCTGATTAATGAGCATGACAATGGCAGCCAGGATCATCTGTACCAGACCCATGGCCACATGATTGCCTTCAAAGAAAGAAGGCAGGGGAAGACCCAGCATCATATGTCCCATGGAAAAGTACATCAGCACCAGCAGGAAGCCCAGGGACCACAGCAGTCTTTTCTTCAGCACCGGCGTTTCCTTATCCTTCAGGGCTTCCTCCGCCGCTGCGCTGCCTTGAGCCGGGCCGGATTCTCTTCTGCCCTGGGCCGAGCGAAGGGCTGCGCCATATCCGGCGTCCTCCACTGCCTTGATGACAGCCTCGGCGGATGCGGTTCCCTCTACGCCCATGGAATTGGTGAGAAGGGATACCGCGCAGGAGGTGACCCCCGGCACTTTGGATACCGCCTTTTCTACTCTTGCCTGGCATGCGGCACAGCTCATGCCAGTTACCGTATATTGTTCCATTTTCTACTCCCGTCTGTACACAAAACTGCGTTTAGTTAAATCAGCTTATGCAGCGTGTGCAGCAGCTCTTCCACCACATCGTCGTTGCCCGCCCGCAGATTCTCCGCGACGCAGGTTCGGATGTGGCTGTCTAAAAGTTCCCGGTTAAAGGCCTCGATGGCAGCGGAAACCGCCGCCGACTGAGTAAGAATATCCGTACAGTAACGGTTATCCTCCACCATGGCCCGGATACCGCGGATCTGGCCTTCGATGCGGTTCAGACGGTTCAGGAGTTTTTTGTATTCCTCTTCGGAACGCATCTTATGCCTGATTCCGTCCTGACCCTCACATTTTCCGCAGTGAGCGCAGATTGTTTTTTCTTCCATTATGAATCACCATCCCGGTTAATACACAGATAGCTTTCACTAACCAGGGCTTATTATATACCCCGAGGGGGTATCCTGTCAAGGGGAACAATCTCTAAAAAAAGAAAGACCGCTTTCGCGATCAGTCTTCCTGGATCAGCACCGCATCCCGCAGAGTGACATAGAGCACCGTGCCTACCACGTAGGTATCGAAGGTGCCCTGTACTGTCAGATAATCCCCAATAGCCGGATAGTCCTCGGGATAGGAATAGTCATCCGTCAGTTCAAATTCAATACCCTGGGCGCAGCAGGCCATAGCATCCTTAATCAGGCAGGAGAAGTAACGGCGGCCGGTGCCCTCGTCCTCGAACATGCTCAGGCTGCCCCTCATGCGGACTACCTTACCGATGAATTCCTCCGAGGAATACATCATCTGGAAAACCTGGGCGTAGACCATATTGCCGGAAAGCACCGTCAGGTCGATATCCACGCCTTCGGCACCCTTGATCTGTGTGGTGGCCGGTTCCTTTTCCAGTACCACCGTATCCGCTTCGATGGAAACCACCGATTCCTCCGGGGCCGATTCCTGAGCCCCGGTATTCTGGGACGAAGTCTGCTCAGCGGTATTCTGGGAACCACTCTCCTCCGGGGCGTTTTGCACCTGGGAAGAAGCTTCCTGCGGGCCAGCCGCATCGGCATTGCCGGAGCAGCCGGTCAGAGAAAGCAGCAGTGAAAGGCTGAGAAGCCATATAAGCACTTTTTTCATTTTTTAACCCTCCCGATCAGATAGCAGAGGCCGAAAATCACCACATCACAGGCAACAATGGTGGACCCCACGGGAGTATCCGCCAGAATGGAAATGATCAGACCCGCCAGGGCGCCAAAAACAGACAGGATCGCCGAGCAGATGGTGACTTTTTTAAAGCTCTGGAAAAGCCGCATGGCCGACAGTGCCGGGAAAATTACCAGGGCAGAAATCAGCAGGGAGCCCACCAGATTCATGGCCAGCACGATGATCACAGCGATCACCACCGCGATCATCAGATTGTAGATATCCACCCGGGTTCCGGTGGCCAGGGCGAAATTCTCATCAAAGGTCACCGAGAAAATCCGATGGTAAAACAGAATAAATATGGTTATGACGATGACAGAAAGCACAGCGCACAGCCACACCTCCGAGGGCTTCAGGGTCAGAATGGAAGTGGAGCCGAAAAGGGTGCTGCAGACATCCCCCGTCAGGTTGGAGGAGGTGGGAAACAGGTTCATCAGCAGATAGCCGAAGGCCAGGGCTCCCACGGAGATCATGGCAATCACCGCATCTCCCTTGATCCGGGTGTTCCGCCCGGTCCGAAGCAGCAGAATCGCGCAGAGAATCGTTATGGGAAGCACCAGCAGCATATCGTTGGAAACCTTCAGCACCGTAGCGATGGCCATGGCTCCAAAGGCCACATGAGACAGTCCGTCACCGATAAAGGAAAACCGCTTCAGCACCAGGGTTACTCCCAGCAGGGAAGAACAGAGGGCTATCAGCACTCCCACAATGATGGCGTACCTGACAAAGGGGTACTGGAGATACATTATTAGCTTATCCATCACTGCTCCTCCCCTTTTTCCTGTTCCAGATAGGCCTCTTTAGTCCCGAAGAACACGGTTTTTCCCATATGCAGAATGTGGGTCGCCTCCGAGAGAGCCGTGGTCACATCGTGGGTAATCATAATCATGGTCATTCCCTCTTCATGCAGGGTACGGATGAGGGAATACATCTCCGCGGTGACCACAGGATCCAGTCCGGAGACCGGCTCATCCAGCACCAGCAGGCGGTCCGCCGCCACCAGGGCTCTTGCCAGCAGCACCCGCTGCTGCTGTCCGCCGGAAAGGGCCCGGTAGGGATGCTGGGCCAGGTGAAGAATGCCCATTTTTTCCATGGCCTCCTTGGCCCTCGCGCGGTCTTCCTTTCGGTAGAAGGGGTGCCAGCCCAGATGATGCAGGTTGCCGGAGAGAACAATTTCCTCCACCGAGGCGGGAAAATCCCTTTGAATTTCATCCTGCTGGGGAAGATATCCGATCTGATTCTTCTCCAGGCCCTCCCCCAGAGCAATCTGTCCGGACAGGGGCTTCACCAGTCCCAGGATGGTACGGATCAGGGTTGTTTTTCCGGAACCGTTTTCTCCGATGACGCAGAGATAATCGCCCGGTTCCACAGTAAAGGATATATTCTCCGCGACGCTCTGGCCTTCATATCCCAGAAAGAGCCCCTTCGCTGTCAGTAGTGCCATATCAGTGCCTCCCGGGCCGGGTTTTGCCCCGGCCCCAATTGTTCTTTTACTGCAGTGCCTGCTTCAGCACTTCCAGGTTTTTCTCCATAATGGAAAGATAGGTAACGCCGTTCTGGACGTCCTTGCTGGTGGCGGACTGCATGGAATCCAGCACCAGGACCTCCTGATTCTTTTCCGCTGTGTTCTCCACGATGGTTTCCGCAATCCGATGATTGGCGCCTTCGATCCGAAGCACCGCGGGCAGAGAGAGCTCATCCGTTTTGGATGCCAGGAAAAGAATGGTATCAAAGCTGGCCTCCGTTTCGGCAGAGCAGCCGGAAAAGGCCGCATAATAGTTCAGTCCGTAATCATCCACCAGATAACGGAAGGGGAACCGGTCGCCGAAAAGCAGGGTCCTGCCGGAAGCGGATGCCACCGCCTGGGCATATTTCTCATCCAGCTGGGAAAGCTTTTCCTGATAGGAAGCAAGGTTCTTCCGGTAGGTTTCCTGGTTGGCGGGATCAATGCTTTCCAGCGCCTTTTCTATTTCTCCGCAAAGCACCGAAGCGTTGCGAAGGGAAAGCCAGACATGTTCATCATATTCCGCTTCATGCTCATGTTCATGCTCTTCCATGCCTTCGACCTCTTCCTCTTCCTTGATGGCGTCACCCAGCGCATCCAGCAGGTCAATGACAATCATGTTCTCGTTGGCCGCCTCGGAAAGAGCATCCTTCACCCATGCATCGGACTCGCCGCCCACGTAGATGAATACATCGCAGTCGGAAATGGTCAGAATATCTCTGGCGGTGGGCTGGAAGCTGTGAAGATCCACCCCATTGTCCAGCAGCAGCGTCAGCTGAACGTCCCCGGGGTTCTCTCCCAGGATTTCCCGAACCCAGTCATACTCGGGAAAGATCGTGACCACCACGGACAGCTTCTTCTCTTCTTTCGCCGCGGCACCGCAGCCGCAAAGGCAGGCGGCCATCAGCGCGGTACATAATAATATAGAAAGAATTTTTTTCATTCTCGCAAAGTTCTCCATCCTGACTTTTTAACACGCAAAAAACAAGGGACTCCTCCCATGGATGTTTCCCGGGATTCCCTTGTTTTCGTGTTTCTATTCGTTTCGGCGGAATCTGTCAAGTCCTGACAAATTCCATCTCTTTGCCCGGAGTCAGCGGGACGGCGCTTTCGGGGCTCCGGATATCTGTTCGGGTTATCCCAGATGGAACACTCCAATGAGGAACACCCAGCAAAGGCTGTAGTAGATCACCACAGCGATAAAGTCATTGACGGTGGTAATCAACGGTCCGGAGGCCACAGCGGGATCCACGCCGATCTTCTTAAAGAACATGGGAATCAGGGTTCCGAAGGTGCTGGAAATGATCATGGCAAGCCACATGGAAACACCGATGCAGCTGGATACCAGATAAGCAAAGCCAATGGGCTTGCCCTTCAGCAGCCAGATATACAGGCCCACCAGCACTACCGCGATGAGTCCCAGCAGGAAGCCGTTGGTAAAGCCCACCCGCTGTTCCTTAAATACAAATTTGATTTTCTCTTTCGTTGTCAGGGCCTCATCCGTCAGCACGCGAATGGTGACAGCCAGGGACTGGGTGCCCGTGTTACCGGACATATCCAGAATCATGGACTGGAAGGCCATCACAATGGTCAGCTGGGCCACCACCCGTTCAAAGGCGCCCACCACGGCGGAAACGCCCAGACCCAGCACCAGCAGGGTAATCAGCCAGGGGAGTCTCTTGCGCATGGAATCCTTCAGGGGCTCGTTCAGATCCTCCTCGGCGGTCAGACCTGCCAGCTTGACGTAGTCCTCTCCCAGGGCTTCGCCCACCAGCTCGGTAACGCTGGCGGAGGTGATGACACCGATCAGCCGGTTGGAGTTGTCCAGGACGGGGATATTGTCCTCACTGTAGTCCTTCAGTTTTTCAATACAGTCATCAATATTTTCGTGACCATAGACATAGGGGAAGGAGGTAACGATCAGGTCCTCCAGGTTCGAGCCCTGGCGGGCAATGATCAGCTCCTTCAGGTCTATGGCGCCATAGAAGGAACCGCCCTCATCGGTCACAAAAATGGTAGAAATATTGTCGTTCTCAGCGGCCTGGCGGATCAGCTCCGTCATAGCCTCCTTCACCGAGAGATTTTCCCGGATATGAATGTAATTCGTGGTCATGCGGGAACCGATCTCGTCCTCATCGAAGGAAGCGATCAGCCGCACGTCGTTTCTGGAATCCTCATCCAGCAGATCAATCAGCAGGGTGCGCCGTTCCCGGGGAATGGCCCGCAGAATATCCACGGCGCTGTCCGGCTCGATTTCGGTGATAACGGCCGCCGCCTTCTTGGGATCCATCTCCGACAGGTACCGGCCGGCATCCTCCTCGTCCAGATATTCGAAAATATCGGAGATCATGTCGTTGTCCAGGATGCGGGTGACCTTCCGCCGCTCAGCGATGTTCATGCTGGGCAGCGCTTCGGCGATGTCCTTGCCGTGATAATCCTCCAGCCGCTCCCGCATCATCCGCGGGGAGGCGTTGGAACGGACGAGCTGAAGAATCTCCTGCTCGTAGTCAGGCTTTTCCTGGAGCTCAGGCTCTTCCTCGTCCTGATGATCTTCTTCTTTTGTCTCTTCGGTGCTTTCCAGTTCCAGCCGGTCGGCACCAAAATCAGGCTCTTCGTCAAATTCCTCGGGAATTTCGGCGGGAGCCTCTTTTTCTTCTTTGAATTCTTCTAAAATGTCTTTTTCTTCCATCGGTAATTCCCTCCTTGAATAATTCCGTAAAGCTTCGTGAATTAGTAAGGGGGTGGAAGTCCTATGCCATTGCCGACGGCGTTTTCTTAAACAGGAAAATTATATGTTCATCAGCAGGTGAAAACGCCCTGCGGCCCTACTACAGCACGATCGACCGCCAGACCCGCTACTGTCACAACCGTCCACGTTTTCACCCCTTTTCTTTCAAAAAATAATCCTGCCGGAAGACCTTTTTCAGAAGCCTCCGCAGCAGGATTAGTATATCATAATTT
>CACZRP010000012.1 GCA_902783575.1 uncultured Eubacteriales bacterium | reverse complement strand
TGTTGTCACAGACAGCGACGGAAATAGCTTTATCGATTTTTTCAATGGTGCCGGTGCTCTGAATTATGGACATAATAACGAGTACATCAAAGGCAAAGTAATCGAGTATCTGCAGACCGACGGCGTCATGCACTGGCTCGATATGATGACCGCTCCTAAGGCTGAGTTCATCCAGTTTATGGAAGAGAACGTGCTTCAGCCCCGCGGCCTTGATTACAAGATCATGTTTCCGGGTCCCACCGGAACCAACGCCATCGAAGCAGCCCTGAAGGTTGCCAGAAAGTACACCGGCCGCACCAATATCTGGGCGCTGATGGGAGCTTTCCACGGCATGACCCTGGGCGCCATGGCCATCACCACCGACCGTACCGACCGCAAGGCCGCCGGTGCTCCTCTGGTAGGCGCGACCCACATTCCCGCTCCCTACATGTTCCCGGAGCTGGATACCATCAAATATATGCAGACGCTGCTGGATGACGATCATTCAGGCGTGGAAAAACCCGCGGCCCTGATTATGGAAACCATCCAGGCGGAAGGCGGCATCTATGTGCTGCCCGTGGACTACCTCAAGAAAGTCCGCGAGTTCTGCACCAAGAACGACATTCTGCTCATCATCGACGATATTCAGGCTGGCAACGCCCGCTCCGGCTGGTTCTTCAGCTTCGAAAGAGCCGGCATCGTGCCCGATATCGTCTGTATGTCCAAGTCTATCGGCGGTATCGGCCTGCCTCTGGCGCTGGTGCTGTTAAAGCCCGAGATTGACTGCCTGAAACCCGGCGAGCACAACGGAACCTTCCGCGGCAACCAGCTGGGCTTCGTCGCCGGCAAGGCCGGTCTCGAGTTTATGCTGAACGCCCATGTGGAAGAGGGCGTCCGCGAGCGCGAGAAAGTGGTCAAGAAAGTTCTTCAGGAAAGAGTCATCGACAAATATGCGGACCGCGGGATCGAAGTCCGGGGTCTGGGCCTCATGTACGGCATCGAGATGCATGAAAACCGTCTCTCCAAGGCCGTGCTGAACGAGTGCTTCAAGAACGGCCTGATCCTCGAAAGAGCCGGCCGCGATGACAGCGTAGTCAAGATCATGCCTTCTCTGGTGATCCCCATGGATCTGCTGGAGAAAGGTCTGAACATCGTCTGCGACGCCGTGGACAAGGTCCTGGCTGAAGAAGCGTAACCAATGCAGGCGGCAGGAGAGAGGAATCCCTTTGGGGGCGATTCTCTTCCTGCCGCCATTTTCGTACAGAACCTGTATTTGAGATGGTCATATATAACTATATATGATTGAAAAAGATCATTAATGATCTATAATTTGTGGTAAAGCATCAATTATCGGAAAGGAGCATCCCTTTATGGATCAGCTGGACCGGCTTTGCCGCATAAAAGAGGAATTACATCTGACCAACGATCAGATCGCGGAAGCTGCCAAGCTTCCTCTGCCGACGGTTCAGAAAGTTATGAGCCGCAGCACTAAAAATCCCCGCTTGCAGACCCTGATGGCACTGGCGAAAGGGCTGGAGGAGCTTCAGCTGGCCGCGGGGGAAAAAGCGGAAGGATTTGCGGGCGGATATTTGCTTGCGGAGGACGTGCGCCCCTGGGAATTAAAATCAGAGGGAAACCTCGCAAAGAAGCCCTGGATCCCCAACATCCGCGAGGAATGGGATCCGGCTGTTTATCCAACCCACCGCTACACTGTTGAGGATTACTACAGTCTGCCTGAGGATCTCAGAGTGGAACTCATAGATGGAGAGTTCTATCTGCTCAGCGCGCCCCGGACCATCCACCAGCGCCTTCTGATGGAAATCTCCTACCAGCTCAGCAGCTATGTGCGCAGCAATAACGGAAGCTGCGAGGTCCTTTTTGCGCCTCTGGATGTGCGGCTTGTTGAGGACGAGCATACCGTGGTGCAGCCGGATATTGTTGTGGTCTGCGACCCCTCCAAGATCACGGAAAAAGGCGTGAATGGCGCCCCCGATCTGGTGCTGGAGGTTCTGTCCCCTTCCTCGAAGCGAAAAGACATGCTGCTGAAGACCGCCAAATATATGAAGGCCGGCGTCCGGGAATACTGGATCGTCGATCCGGATCAGAAAAGAGTTTTGATCTATCATCAGGACGGCGGCTTCATCCCTGTCATCTATGATCCGGGTCAGCTGATCCCCGTCGGAATATGGGATGGCGGCTGCCTGATTGACCTTAGTAAATTGTTTTATCAAGGAGAACCCTATGAACTACCGTATTGAACATGACTCCATGGGAGAGATGAAGGTCCCTGCCGATGCTCTCTGGGGCGCTCAGACCCAGCGCAGCCACGAGAACTTCGAGATCGGCGTTGGCCTGGAAACCATGCCCAGGGAAATCATCCACGCCTTCGGAATCTTGAAAAAAGCCGCCGCCCGGGCCAACCACAGCCTCAAGCCGGAAAAGATGACCGATGAAAAGCTGAAGGCCATCGAGCAGGCCTGCGACGAGGTTATCAGCGGAAAGCTGAAGGAGCATTTCCCGCTGGTGGTGTGGCAGACCGGCTCCGGCACCCAGTCCAACATGAATGCCAACGAGGTCATCGCCAACCGGGCCAATCAGATTGCCGCCCTGCCGAAGCTTTGCCATCCCAATGATGATATCAATATGTCCCAGTCCTCCAACGATACCTATCCCACCGCCATGCACATCGCAGCGGTGCTGGAGCTGGAAGACAAGCTGCTGCCGGCAGTGAAGGGCCTCATCGACGTTTTCCTGAAACTGGAAGAGGAGAACCAGGATGCCGTCAAGTCCGGACGTACTCATCTGCAGGACGCCGTACCCATCAGCTTTGCTCAGGAAATCAGCGGCTGGCGGACCTCCCTGGAAAGAGACGTCCAGCTGATTCAGCTCGCCGCCGAGCCTCTGAAGGAGCTGGCCCTGGGCGGAACCGCTGTGGGCACCGGCCTCAACGCGCCGAAGGGCTTCGATGTCAAGGTGGCGGAAGAGGTGGCCCTTCTCACGGGAAAGAATTTCCGCACCGCAGCCAACAAATTTCACGCACTGACCTCCAAGGATGAGATCGTGTTCGCCCACGGCGCCGTGAAGGCGCTGGCCGCGGACATGATGAAGATCGCCAACGACGTTCGCTGGCTGGCCTCCGGTCCCCGGGACGGCCTGGGCGAGATCACCATTCCCGCCAATGAACCCGGCTCTTCCATCATGCCCGGCAAGGTGAATCCCACCCAGTGCGAGCAGGTCACCATGGTGGCCGTGCAGGTCATGGGCAACGACACCACCATCGGCATCGCCGCGTCCCAGGGCAACTTCGAACTGAATGTGTTCATGCCCGTCATGGCCTACAATTTCCTTCAGTCCGTGCGCCTCATGGCCGAATCCATTGTGTCCTTCACCAAAAACTGCGCGGTGGGGATCCGGGCCGACCGGGAGAAAATGCACCACAATCTGTACAACTCCCTCATGCTGGTCACCGCCCTCAACCCCTACATTGGCTACGAGAACGCCGCCAAGACGGCCCACCTGGCCTTTGAGGAAAACATTTCCCTGAAGGAGGCCTGCGTGCGCCTGGGCTTCCTCGGCGCCGATCGCTTCGATGAGGTCTTTCATCCGGAGCAGATGATCTGAGAGGATTTTCTATGATCTGGACCATCCTTCCCATCCTGCTGGTGATCCTCATTGTCGGGATGCTGCTATATCTTGTTTTCGGCTTCCGCCGCTTCGCCTTTATCCGGGCCATCCGCAAAAAATCCCGGTTTCTGGCGGCTGCGGTGGCAGCCCTGATTCCCCTGCTGCTCCTGCTTTTCTTCCTGCTGGCCTTCAATCTGACCACCGCCGCCGTGGTGCTGCTGCACCTGTTCGCCATCTGGGTGGCCTGCGACCTGGTCTTCGTGATCATCCGCCGCATCCGCAAAAAGGAGTGGCAGCACAACTACGCGGGCATCCTGGCCCTGGCGCTCACCGGTGTCCTGCTGATTGTGGCGTGGCAGAACTTCCACAGCATCAGGCGGACGAGCTACCAGCTTTATACCGATAAGAATCTTTCCGAGCCGGTCAGGATTGCGTTCATCGCCGATTCCCATCTGGGCGTTACCATGAGCGGTGAGGCTTTTGCCCGGGAAATGCAGAGGATCAATGCCGAGACTCCGGACCTTCTGGTGATCGTGGGGGATTTTGTGGACGACGATACGCCCAAGGAGGATATGCTCGTGGCCTGCGAGGCCCTGGGCAGCGTGGAAACCACCTACGGCATTTACTTTGTCTTCGGCAATCACGACAAGGGCTACTATCAGTACCGGGATTTTTCCTCTCAGGAGCTGCGGGATGCCATGGCGGAGAATGATGTCACCATCCTGGAAGACCAGTCA
Source organism: uncultured Eubacteriales bacterium (assembly GCA_902783575.1). Taxonomy (GTDB): domain Bacteria; phylum Bacillota; class Clostridia; order Lachnospirales; family Bianqueaceae; genus RUG760. The sequence continues at coordinate 10,015 of CACZRP010000012.1, read as the reverse complement.
GTCAGCCTGGAAAACGGGCTGATCGTCATCGGCCGCCAGGACCGCACGGCTTCGGACCGCCTTCCGGCGCCCTCGCTGACGGCGGACCTGAATCCCGCTTCCTTCCAGCTGATGCTGGACCATCAGCCCAATGACTATCAGCAGGAAGCCGCTTCCGGCGCCGACCTGATGCTGTCGGGTCACACCCATGGCGGGCATATTTTCCCCGCCGGCCAGATCGGGCTGCTCACCGGTGCCAATGACCGGACCTACGGCTTTGAGGAGCGGGGCCAGACCCGGTTTATTGTCACCTCCGGCATCTCCGGCTGGGCCATTCCCTTCAAAACCGGATGCTTCTCCGAGTATGTGGTCATCGACCTTGTGCCGGTAACTACCGTTCCCACGGAGTAGGGGCTGAGACATATTAATGCGGCTGGCTGACGCATCCTGCGCTCGGATGGCCGACATAATCAATGTTTATAGAAAGAGCCTGAGAAAGGTGATTCCTCTAAGGAATTCGCTTCTCTCAGGCTCTTATTTTCACATTTTTTATTGTATTGTCGATTTTGCGAAAACCGGCATTCCTTGCTTACAACGTATAAAGAAAGATCATCAGCGGCATGGTAGCCAGGGCCACCACCGTCGTCGCCATGTTGATGGCGCTGGCGTAAGCGGGCTCGTTGTCATGGAGCTGCGCCAGCTGGGTGACCGTCGTGGCGGAGGGAGTGATGGTAGCCAGCAGCGTGATCAGCAGGATAGTGCTGCCATCGGGCGAAAGGCTGGACAAGGGGCTGAACTTCAGAAGCAGCAGCATCAGCCCCGGCAGGATCAGCATCTTCAGCGCCACCGTCAGGTAAATGCGGCTGTTGGTGAAGACCTTCTTATAATCCACCGACGCCAGCAGCATGCCCAGCATCACCATGCTCACCGGGCCCACGCAGGCAGACATGGAGGAGAGGGCGCTGTCCAGAAAAGTGGGCAGCTTCAGCTGGGTGATGAACAGGAAAATACCGATGGCGATGGCGATGACGTTCGGATTCAGCAGGATTTTCTTCCACTGGACCTTCTCGCCCTTGCCCATCAGCACCGCGTTGCCGTGGGTCCACAGCAGAATCATCTGGAAGGACATATAGGTGCTGGCATAAATGACCCACTCGTCGCCCAGGGTCGCCGTAATCAGCGGGATGACCAGGTTGCCCGCGTTGGAGTAAATCACGGAGGTCATCTCCACCGGGGTCAGTTTCAGGGGCTTCTTCAGCAGCGACACGATGAGCAGCAGCAGCCCCTGAATCAGCACCGCCGTACCCAGCGACAGGAGGAACCCGTCCCGGATCTCAGGGGTATACTCGATCTGAAAGGCGTGAATCAGCACCGCCGGCACAATCAAATAGACGATGACGGTGGAGATGGGCTTGCTGTCCTCGGACTTGACGACGCCCACTTTCACCAGGATAAATCCCGCCGCCATCATGAGGAACAAAGCAGCGATCTGCTGCGAAAGGGCAATTGCGATCATACAACACCTCAAAAATAAAAGGATGTCCGCTTTGGCAAAGAGTTTGCCATGTGCGAAACATCCTCTCTGAAAGCGCTCTGGCTATCATACCACCCCGAAGGGCCCTTGGCAAGAGCTTTTGCAAAACTGTGCGCCGTTCCGGCCGTCGCAGCGCCTTTGATCATTCTGCCACCATCCATCGCTGCGTGATCATCTGGCCGCCTACGCCAGAAACACGTAGCGGTAAATCCCGATCCACTGGCACAGCGCCCCGGCCAGCACAAAGAAATGCCAAAGCAGGTGGGATCCCCTCACCTTGATGGCAAAGGGAATGATTCCCAGCGTATACAGCACGCCGCCCATCAGCGTGTACCAGAACAATGGCGGCGTCTCTTTGATCATTTGGGGCAGGAACATCAGCCCGCTCCAGCCGATGGCTACATACAGCACCATGTGCAGCGCCCGAAATCTGGACGGCCCGAAAACCCCAATCAGCGTGACGCCAGTCACAATGATGGCCCACTGAAAAGCGAACAGCAGGATGCCTTTGGTGTCGCCCCAGTAGACGAGAAATATGGGGGCGAAGGTCCCGCCGATCAGCAGGTAGATGGAGGAGTAGTCGAAGCGGCGGAACACCCGTTTGACGCGGCTGCCCCAGCGGAAGGAGTGGTAGAGGCAGCTGATGGTGAAGAGCTCCGTCAGGCAGAGTCCGTAAACCAGCGCCGCCATCAGCCTCAGGCCGCCGCCCGCATGGACAATCATCAGCACCAGAGCGGTGAGCCCGAAGACTGCGCCCACTCCATGGGTGATGGCATTGCCCACTTCTTCCTTCACGCTGCGGCGCGGCGCTTCGTTCATGGCCTGCCTTATGCGCCGGGCCGGTTCCTCGGCGATTCGACGCTCTTCCCGTGCCAGGCGCCTTGCCTGCTTCGCTTCTTCTTTCAGCTTCTTTCTTTCCGCCCGGGCGGCCTTCCTGGCCGCCACCCGCTGGGCATGCTCCCGATTCGCCTGATCCTCGGCAGCAATAATCTCTTCTACAGTCATACGATTGCTATTCATACTTTTCACCAATGATATACGGCTGCTGTTTATTCTGTTCACCGCTGACATTTGATTGATATTCCTTTCCTAAAAGTAGTTATATCAGTTCATCATCTTGTAACTAATATTATGTACTAGATTATAACATTGGTTTATGACTTTGTCAATGAGGTCGAATAGCTGTGGAAAAAAGTGCAGATCCCGAAGAGTGGCTGCCGCCCACCCTCTTCTTCCCCGACAATCCTTGTATTTTCCGGCGGGAAATGGTAAAATAGGTTGAATTGTTGTGTACGTGTACGGGCGTCCGGCACAGCTGCCTATGAGCGGCTGCCCGGACGATTCATATTACCTCGGAGGAAAAACGAATGGTTCCTGAAAAACTCAAGAATTACATGTTCAACGAGAACGATTTCTTCAATGAAGGATTCGTTGTCACCGATCCGGAGAAGCATGAGCTGGTGAAAAAGCTCGCCGCCATGATCACCGACGATATCCAGGTCCACAGCGCCAAAGATATCACCACCGACATGCCGGATTACTGGATCCTGGATCGGCTTCTTAACAAAGAGCAGGTCAAATTTATGCTTTCCTTTAAGAAGAAGAGAACCGTCAAGCTGGTTCCCGAAGAGATGGCCAAACGAAACAACATGACGCCGGAAGAGGCGGAAAAGATGGCCTTCGAGATCTGCGAAATCGGCCTGATGGAGTTCGACCGGGAACGTCCTGACAGACGCCGCCAGTACTTCATTCCCAAATGGGTTGTAGGCTCCGGTGAATACATGATGATGACCGGCCACCTGCTGGAGAAGCATCCGGAAATCGCCACCTTTTTCAACTACGCCTCCAGCGTACCCGTGGGCAAGGTTGCCCGCTTCGTGCCCCATGGCGGCGGCGGACTGGGCATGCATGTCATCCCCGTGGAGAAGGCCATCGAGCATGAGAGCCGTTCCGTCAGCGTGGAGCATCTGTCCCACTGGCTGAAGAAATATGACAAATACTGCGTCGATGTCTGCGCCTGCCGCCGTCAGCAGGCCATGAGAGGCGAAGGCGTCGGCGAGATCGAAGGCTACATGTGCCTGGCCGTGGGTGACATGGCGGAATACCTGGTGGAAACTCATAAGGACGCCCACTATATCACTTACGATGAAGTCATGGAGATCCTGGAAAGAGCCGAAGAGAAGGGCTTTGTCCACCAGATCACCAACCTGGACGGCGAAGACAAGATCGTCGGTATCTGCAACTGCTCCGCCGGCACCTGTGACGCCATCCGTACCTCTCAGCTGTTCAACACCCCGAACATGTCCGCCTCTGCTTACCGCGCCCACGTGGAAAAGGAAAAATGCGTGGCCTGCGGCAAGTGCGTGGAGGTTTGCCCCGTGGGCGCCGCCAAGCTGGGCCAGAAGCTCTGCCATGCTTCCGGTGAAGCCTTCACCTACCCCAAGACCGAGCTGCCCGACGAGCAGAAATGGGGCCCCGACAAGTGGAACAAGAACTACCGCGAAGACGCCAAGATCAACGTCTACGAAACCGGTACCGCTCCCTGTAAGACCGCCTGCCCGGCCCACCTGGCCGTTCAGGGCTACGTTAAGATGGCTGCCGAGGGCCGCTTCATGGACGCCCTCAAGCTGATTAAGCAGGACAATCCTCTGCCCGCCATCTGCGGCGCCATCTGCAACCGCCGCTGCGAAGACCGCTGCACCCGCGGCCTCATCGATCAGCCTGTTGCCATCGACGAGATCAAGAAATTCATCGCGGCTCAGGAGCTCAACGCCGAGACCCGCTACATCCCCCATTGCTACAACGATGTAGGCGAACAGTGGGACGACTACAAGATTGCTGTCATCGGTTCCGGCCCTGCCGGCCTGTCCGCCGCTTACTATCTGAGAACCAAGGGTTATCCCGTCACTATTTTTGAGAAAGAAAAGCAGCCCGGCGGTATGCTGACCTACGGCATTCCCACCTTCCGTCTGGAGAAAAAGGTCATCGACGCTGAAATCGAAGTCATCAGACAGATGGGCGCTGAGATCCGCTGCGGCGTGGAAGTGGGCAAAGACGTGACCATTCCCGAGCTGAGAGAGCAGGGCTACAAGGCCTTCTTCGTGGCCATCGGCATGCAGGCCGGACGCAAGGCCGGCATCCCCGGTGAAGAGCTGGCCATGAGCGGCGTTGAATTCCTGAGAGAAGCCAACGAAAAGCAGACCAAGCTCCTGTCCGGCAAGACCATCGTCATCGGCGGCGGCAACGTAGCCATGGACGTGGCCCGCACCGCTCTGCGCGCCGGTGCCGAGGAAGTCGAGATGTACTGCCTCGAGGGACCCGACGAGATGCCCGCGGCCAAGGACGAGATCAAGGAAGCCCAGGAAGAGGGCATCAAGATCAAGAACTGCTGGGGCCCCAAGGAAGTCCTTTCCGAAAACGGCAAGGTCACCGGTATTGTCCTGAAGCAGTGCGTGCAGGTCTACGACAAAAACGGCAAATTCGCTCCCATCTACGATGAATCCGAGACCAAGACCGTTCCCTGCGACGCTGTCATCCTGTCCATCGGCCAGGCCGCCGTGCTGGGCGATCTGCTGAAGGATACCAAGGTGGAAATCCGTCCCAACGGCACCATCAAAGCTGACCCCGTGACCCTGCAGACCGCCGAGCCCGACATCTTCGTGGGCGGCGACATCTATCACGGCGCCCGCTTCGCCATCGACGCCATCGCCGACGGCCGCGAGGGCATGGTCTCCATCAACCGCTTCGTCCACAAGGGACAGAGCCTCACCATCGGCCGAGACCTGCGCGAATTCATCGAGCTGGACCGCGATGACATCAAGGTCGAAACCTATGACAACGCTTCCCGCCAGGTGCCCGGCATGAAGGCCGGCGACGTGGCCCACACCTACGAGGACATGCGCCTGACCCTGACCGAAGAGCAGGTGAAAACCGAGGCCAACCGCTGCCTGAGCTGCGGCGCCTCCTACGTGGACACCAACCGCTGCATCGGCTGCGGCCTCTGCACCACCCGCTGCGAGTTCGACGCCATTCACCTGACCCGTGACATTCCCGAGAATTCCCGGATGTACACCGCTGAAAACGGCAAGATCAAAGCCATCCTGCCCAACATCGTCAGCCGCGGCGTGAAGATCCTGAAAAACAATATCAAAAAGTAATTCCGGCACAACCAAAGGCCTCCTCTGATTCCAGGGGAGGCCTTTGTCCAATCAGAGAAAAGGCCCGGCCCCGGGCGAAAGGAGAGGCAACAATTCATGAAGAAAACACTGATAATTATTCTTGCTCTGATGCTGGCTTTCCTTCCGGCCTGCTCCGGAGCCTCTCATCAGCAGGACGAGGGCACGCAGACAGCTGGCGGCAGCGGTTCAACGACAGACAGCGCGGAGACCTCGGACAACCAGGAGACCGGCGAATCCGGCCAGACGAATGGAGAACCCGGCCAGAGTGCCGAAGACGAAAGCAATCCGCAGTCTGAGGAGAGCAACCAGCCGGCAACTCCCCCGGAACCCAGGGATTTCACTGTTCTGGGCTGCGCCGGTGAAATGATTCGTTACTATGGAATGTGGAAAGCTACTGAGGATGCCCAGCTCAAATACATGAACGAATGGATCGGAGAGTTTCCCGCCTGGCAGAAGCTCCAGGAGATGATGGGTGAAAAGGGGATCCGGATTCTGCCGGAGATTGCCCTGGAAGACGACTACGAAAATACCCTGCTCACCAGAATGGCCTCCGAGAACAGTGTTCCCGTGTTCTGCTTCAGCTCTCTGTCGGCTCCCCGTATGCTGGAACTGGCGGAAGAGGGCAAAATTCTGGATATTTATCCCCTGCTGGAGGCCGGAGACGGCACCGCAAAGCAATGGCTGGAGGAGAAGCCCTGGACAGCGGCCGGCCTTCGGAAGGCAACGGTGGAGGGGCATCTCTGGTGGCTTCCGAATATGAACTTTGTGGGCTATAACCACACCCCGGCTGTTTATGGACGGCTGGAATCCGTCATGATCCGCCAGGACTGGCTGGAGCAGTATGAACTGGAAATGCCGAAAACCCTGGAGGAGTATGAAACTGCCCTCGCAACTTTTAAGGAGTGGGATCCTTCCGGTATGGGAGTGGGGAATCCCGGAATCAATGTATACACTTCAGCGGTTACCCAGTGGCAGGATGCCCAGGCCGGATGGTTCGGCCTCGTCGCCGGGCTGGTGGGAGTCGATCAAACTTCCGGGACAGTCTGCTCCCCCTGGCAGCAGGAGAATGCCGGCGCGTATCTCAGCTGGATGCAGCATATGTGGGAAGAGGGGCTGCTGGAGGAATCCAATCTCGACAACGATGGCCCCGAGTCAACCCGCCGGATGATGATCGCGGAAAACCGGGTGGCGGCCTACAGCGGCTATATTATGGGAAGCAGTTTCGAACCGCTGATCGAAGCATCCAGGGATATCAATGGAAACATCACCAGCTGCTATGTGGCCATGGAGCCCGTCATGGCGGTGGAGGGAACCGAGCCTCTTTTGAGGCAGCATGCACCGGTGGATCTATCCGGCGGCTATTTCTTCACCTCAGCGCTGACGGACCCGAGCCTGGACGCCGACTTTCTGAATGTCTATTTTTCGAAGGAATCCTTCGATCTGATCAACTATGGCGTCGAGGGCGTTAATTATGTCATGGAAAACGGCGAACGGCGCTGGCTGGGAGACAAACCCATCATGGAATGCAATGTCAAGTGGGAATATCCCCGGGACAACTCCAACCGGTTTGTCAGTGAAAAAATCGACACCCGAATGGCCTACGGACGGCATCTCTACGCTGGAATCCTGTTCCCCGACAGTACCATTGACTGCCTGGACGCTGAATTTGCCTGGGTGGAGGAGGGCGGCTACAGCGGCAAGCAGGAGGCCTGGATGCAGCCCAAAGCGGCCCGGGCCCGGGAGATGATGGGCAGCACTTACCGCTTCACGGCGGCGGATCCGGAAGCCTGTCTTGCCTATGCCACCAGGGACGAGCAGGCGCAGCTGGACACTTACTATGAACAGCTGGTGGCCGCATCCCGGCAGATGATGCTGGAAATCATCCTGGAGGAACGATCGGTGGATGAACTGCCCGAGATTCTTTCCCAGCTGGAGGAGCTGGGGCTCTCGGATATGATCCAGATCAGCCAAGACCGGTATGACCGCTTCCAAGGAAAGTAGTGACCGGCGGCCGAAAGGCTGGTGCAGCCCGTGGGGGCTGCCGCTCGGTGGATGGGGCCGTGATTCTTCGGAATCACGGCCTTCTGGCATAGTCACCGCACTAATCAGCGGGACGAGGCCTTTGGATCTTCGGGATCGGCACTTTTTTCCACAGCTACCGCATGTCAGCCCGCTGACTCTTCGGGATCGGCACTTTTTTCCACAGCTACCGCATGTCAGCCCGCTGGATCTTCGGGATCGGCACTTTTTTCCACAGCTACCGCATGTCAGGCCTTTGGATCTTCGGGATCGGCACTTTTTTCCACAGCTACCGCATGTCATGCCTTTGGATCTTCGGGATTCGTCCTTTTTTCCACAGCTACCGCATGTCAGCCCGCTGACTCTTCGGAATCGGCACTTTTTTCCACAACTACCGCATGTCAGCCCGCTGACTCTTCGGGATCGGCACTTTTTTCCACAACTACCGCACAAATCAGCGTGATGAGGCCGATTTTCTTCGGAAAATCGACTTTTTAGCACCACCGCCGCATTTATGCGGCAGTCGTGCCAAAAACCTTCATTTCCGAAGAAAATCCAGGGTTTTGACCTAAAAACTACGGCAGTTGTGCCAAAAACCACAGATCCCGAAGAATGGCAGCGAGAGCATGCGGCAGACGTGCCCAAAATCTTCATTTCCGAAGAAAGCACAAGCCTGATGGACTATCAACAACAGAATAAAGCGGAATGGCCTGGGGGTCATTCCGCTTCAATTTCTTTAATAATACATTCATTGCCGGTAATCAGGTAGGTGTGCTCTGAACCGCAGTAGGGGCAGGTGCGGCCGTACTTGACGGTTTCGTATTCCTTCTTGCAGTTCTCGCAGAAGGTCACGGCTTTGATGGTTTCCAGCTTCAGCACTGACTCTTTCAGCAGGGGATGCTTCTTTTTGAAGTAATCCCAGCATTCCACGAAGTAGTCCGTGATGATGCCGGATACCTCGCCCACCTGGAGGGTCACGGAGCCAATTTTGGTCAGCTCGTTTTCTTCGGCCAGCTCATCCAGGGACTTAGCCACATGGGTCACAATGGAGAGTTCATGCATGGCTCAGCCCTCATTCACGGGAGCTACGGGCTTGCCGGTTTCTTTTGTGGGCATGCCTGTCTCTTCCAGAAGCCCGCCTGTGGGCTTGCCCTGCCATTTTCCGGTCTCCTCCAGCAGCCAGGCCTCCAGGGCTTCCATGCCCTCGCCAGTCTTGGCGGAGACGGGGAAAATCCGGATGGAGGGGTTCAGAAACCGCACCCGGTCCAGGAACTTGTCCATATCAAAATCAAAATAGGGCAGCGCATCCAGCTTGGAAATTACCAGGCCATTGCTCTTCTGATACATGAGGGGATATTTCAGAGGCTTGTCATCTCCCTCGGGAATGCTGGAAATCATCAGGTTCAGGCCGGCGCCGGTATCGTACTCGGCAGGGCAGATCAGGTTGCCGATGTTCTCCAGAAACGCCAGATCGATGTCCTCAAGGCCCATCTCCTCCAGCCCCTGTCGGGTCATGCCCGCATCCATGTGGCACATGCCGTCGGTGTGGACCTGAATGGACCGGGCCCCCAGCGCCTCGATGGTCTCCGCATCCACAGAGGCCTCGATATCCGCCTCCAGCACCGCGATGCGAAGCTTGTCAGAAAGATCCCGGATAATGCGGCTCAGCAGAGTGGTCTTGCCGGAGCCCGCGGCGGACATGAGATTAATCAGCAGGACGCCTTTTCCTCTCAGTTCCTGGCGGAGCACCTCGGCGTCCCGGTCGTTGGACTCGGTCACCGAGCGATGAAGTTCGATGGTTCTCATGCCTGGCCTCCTTTCTGAGCAGCCTTCGGAGCAGAGCCGCTCGCTTGATTTGTTCCGCGGCAGACCTTCGCCGCCTGGGAACGCAGCCAGCCGATCCAGTCTTCCATCCCCTCGCCGGTCTTGGCGCTTAGATAGTAGATAGGCATATTCTCGTGGCGCAGGGCGACGTTCTTTTCAAGTGCTTCCTTGCTGAAATCAAAGATGGGCAGGGTATCGATCTTGTTGATGAGCAGCACATCGCTGACCTGGAACATCAGGGGATACTTCAGGGGCTTGTCATCCCCCTCAGGAACGCTCAGAATCATCACCCGCTTCGACGCGCCCACATCGAACTCGGCGGGGCACACCAGGTTGCCGATGTTCTCCAGAAACAGGATGTCCACGCCGCTAAGATCCATGGCCTCCACGCCCCGGGCGGTCATATCCGCATCCATGTGGCACAGACCGCCGGAATGAAGCTGAATCACCTTCGCCCCCAGAGAGCTGATGGTCCTGGCGT
>CACZRP010000011.1 GCA_902783575.1 uncultured Eubacteriales bacterium | reverse complement strand
ATATTTGTCAATATTGACTAAATAAGTTTTGATTTTTTTGAGCAACATAATGACATTTTATAGTTCACCCCTCAAAATAAATAATCATCCACCCGCTTAGCGGGTGGTTTTTCTTATGCGGGCATAGCCCTTCCTTTCCTCGCGGGACACGTAAAACGTGTAAAAACAACTGCCAACCGCGATTCCTGTTACTTGCCGCCCTTAAAAGGGCCGCCGTCGCTTATTACCAGCTGTTCTCCCAGTTCATCTTCTTTCAGCTGATTCCTGATATACTCCGCAATTCGGCTCGTGTTCTTCCCTGTTGTATCCACATAGTATCCCTTGCACCAGAACTCTCTGCTTCGGTACTTGTATTTCAACTCGCCGAATTGCTCATATAACATCGTGCTACTTTTGCCTTTCAGATATCCCATGAAACTCGATACACTTATCTTTGGCGGTATTTCCACCAGCATGTGGATATGATCCGGACATACTTCTGCTTCCACGATGTTTACACCTTTCCATTCACACAGTTGTCTCAGTATTTTTCCTACTGCCACTCGTTTTTCATGGTAGAATACTTTCCTTCTGTACTTCGGCGCAAACACAATATGGTATTTGCAATTCCACTTTGTATGCGATAAACTATTGATGTCATTCAAAGCCACTTTTGAATGTCCCTCCTTTTGCTTGATAAATGCAGTTGGCAGCCGCATTCTCATTATAGCAAAAGGAGGTTTTTATGTCTGCCTTATCGCTTAAGCTTTCCCGAACCACAGGCCCAGCCTGTGGTTTTACATTACAAAAAGCCTGACGAATGGCGCCAAAGACGCCAGCCGTCAGGCTCTGCCGCAGGGATATGCCCCGCAGAGTTTTTTTATTCTCCGAAAACAGCCAGGTAATCCTGCTTGAATTTCTCAATACCCTGATCCGTCAGCGGATGCTTGGTCATCTGCTCCAGCACCTTGTAGGGAACGGTGGCGATGTCCGCACCGGCCAGGGCGCACTCGGTGACATGAACGCCGTTGCGCACGGAGGCGGCAATGATCTGGCAGTCAATATCATCATACTGGGCGAAGATATCGGAGATGTCTTCGATCAGCTCGAAGCCGGGAGAGGAAATGTCATCCAGTCTGCCCAGGAAGGGAGAAACATAGGTGGCGCCGGCACGGGCGGCCAGCAGGGCCTGGTTGGCGCTGAAGATCAGCGTGCAGTTGGTGGGAATTCCCTCCTTGGAAAGCTGCTTGATGGCCTTCAGTCCTTCCATGGTCATGGGGATCTTGACTACCATGTGCTTGGGATCCAGGGCATAGATTTCACGGCCTTCCTTGACCATGGTCTCAGCGTCGGTGGTGGTGGCCTTTACCTCGCCGGAAATGGGACCGTCCACAATGGAAGCGATCTCGGCCAGGGTCTCGGCATAGTCTCTGCCCTCCCGGGCAATGAGGCTGGGGTTGGTGGTGACACCGGCAATGATGCCCATGTCGTTGGCCTTGCGGATTTCATCCACGTTGGCGGTATCAATGAAAAATCTCATAGTAATCTGCCTTTCTTGTACGAATTATGCGAAGGGGTTCTCGGTGGGATAGGGAAGGCTCTTCGGCTGGTTGTAGGAAATATCCTTCACTCCCAGATATTTGAATACTTCAAACAGGGCTTTGCCGTAATGTCCGAAGGCCACGGCGCCGTGGTGCGGATAGCGTTTCTGAATCAGCACATGACGGTAGAAACGGTCCATTTCCGGAATGGCAAAAGCGCCGATGGAGCCGAAGCTCTCGCAGTCCACATCCATAACCTGGCCCTGGGCAATATAAGCCTTAAGCTCGGTGCCGGCGGTGGATTGCAGACGGTAGAAGGTGATCTCTCCTGCGCCGATGTTGCCTTCCATGGTGCCGCGGGTGATATCCGGCTCCGGAAGAGACGGCTCCAGATCACGCTTCATGATCCGCTGATAGCCCATATGAGGATTCTTCAGCAGGCCGCAGCTGGTGTTGCCGCAGTGGAAGCCCATGAAGGTCTCGGTCAGACGGACATCATATTTGCCCTTGATGGCTTTCTCATAGATGGAAGCAGGAACGGTATTGTTGATATCCAGCAGCGTGGTGGGCTTGCCGGAAACGCAGACACCGATGTACTCGGAAAGGGCTCCGTAGATATCCACTTCACAGGAAACGGGAATGCCCATGGCTGCCAGACGGCTGTTGACATAGCAGGGAACAAATTTGAACTCGGTCTGGAAGGCCGGCCAGCACTTGTTGGCAAAGCAGACATACTCTCTGGCGCCCTTGTGCTCCTCCGCCCAATCCAGCAGAGTCAGCTCATACTGAGCCAGTCTGGGAAGAATGCCGGCATAGGGATTCTTGTCGCCCAGCTCCGCCTGCATTTCGGCGATCTTGGCAGGAATGCGCTCGTCGTCAGCATGTTTGTTGTAGGCCACCAGAAGATCCAGCTCGGAATTCTCTTCCACGGCTACGCCCAGATCGTACAGGGCTTTGATGGGTGCGTTGCAGGCCAGGAAATCATCGGGACGGGGTCCGAAAGCGATGACCTTCAGTCCCTTCAGTCCCAGGATGGCGCGGGCAATCGGAACAAATTCACCGATCTTCTCGGCAACTTCCTCAGCGGTGCCCACGGGATACTCAGGAATGTAGGCAGTCTTGCCGCGCAGGCCCAGGTTGTAGGAGCAGTTCAGCATACCGCAGTAAGCATCGCCGCGGCCGTCATACAGATCACCGTCGCCCTCGGCTGCGGCCACATACATGATGGGGCCTTCGAACCAGTCGGCAATCAGAGTCTCGGGAGTTTCAGGACCGAAGTTGCCCAGGAAGACCACCAGAGCGTTGACACCGGCAGCCTTGACATCTTCCACAGCCTTTTTGGCATCCAGTTCGTTCTCAACAGTCACCGGGCACTCATACAGAGCGTCGCCGCAGACGGCCTTGATGGCCGCACGGCGTCTCTCAGACAGCGCCATGGGGAAGCAGCTGCGGGAAACAGCAATAATACCGAGCTTGACTACGGGAATGTTGTTGATCATGAATGTTTCCTCCATTATATATTTTAAATAAAGTCTTTGATATCGATGTTTTCGCCGCGAAGACCGATCCGGGCTCCCTTCGCCGCTTCCTTGGATTCAGGATGGGCCAGCAGCCATTTGTTTCTCGCCCAGAGGAACTTATCCTCTTCTGAATAGACCGTAAAGGGTTCAGGTTTTTCGGTGTTGGTGCCCTGGGGCAGCGCCACCATGACTTTAAAGCCCTTGGCCGGATTGGTATGGCAGGGAGCGTAATGCAGGGTGGTGGCATAAACCTCCACCAGCACGCCCGCCGGCACCAGGAACGCTTTTACCTTGGAGGTATCCAGGACGCCGTCCTCAATCTGATCTTCCTTGGCCAGCAGCAGAATGAAATCCTCGGTGCCGAGATTGTATTCGCTGTCGCGGTGATATTCCAGGCAGTTCAGCTTTGTGTTGTAGCCATTGCACCATCCCAGCTGCACGGGCATGCCACCGTAGAAGGAGTCTCTCACCCGGGGAAGGATCGGCAGGGACTGAAGCAGCTCCTCTTCCGGCACATAAGCGGTACCGCTCTCCGGCTGACGGGTTTTCTTCAGCGCCTCCAACAGGCTGTCGACGGGAAAGCCTTCCACAATCTTTCCGTAGGGGGCAAATTCAGGACTGGTTACTTGATAAATCTCCATGGGTCATTTCCTTTCCTGATGTACAGATAATTTTCGGACAATTTAATAACAGTATAAGACAAGGCCGAAGCCTTTTCTATGACGGATTGGATGAGTTTATTAGACAAATTGGATGTCAGCAGCTTTACACCGCGTTCTCTGCCCTAGCTCATTCCAGATAACCACCCACCAGCTCCTCCAGCATCTGCATGCTCCGGCTTCTGGTATAAAACTGCTCCAGGGAATGAACGCTCTGGTGGATCCTAGTCTGCTCCGACTCCCGGGGCTGGGGCGACCGGCTGTAAACCTCCGGCGTCATGCCCAGCCGCTTCACAAAGGTCTGGGAAAAATACCGGTAATCGGAATATCCGGAGGCGTAGCACACATCCAGCATTTTCATGCCGCCCCCTTCGATGAGCTTTCTGGCGCTGTTGAACCGGACCTGGGATACATAATCCTGAAAGCTCATCCCGAGGGTATCCTTGACAAAGTGGCTGAGATAGCCCATGGACAGCCCCTCCTCATCCGCCAGATCAGAAAGACGGATTTTATGCATGTAATTCCGGTCCACATAGTTGATGATCTTTTCCACTCTCTCCTGGCGGACCGCCCGGTCCGTTTCCTCCTCCTGGCTCTCCCGGTGCCAGAGGGGCAGCCTTAAAAGCTCCCGGAAGGCCAGCTGCATCTGTCCGCTGCAGCCCAGCTCATAGCCGGGACTCATCTCCAAATATTCCAAAGCCGCCCGGGCCAGATATTCTTTGACTTTTTGGATGTGCTTATGCCACTGTTCTGCTGTCAGGTCATCCCCGGCTCCTTCGGGCGGGGCGCTGAGGGCAGCCTCGTCAAACCGGACCCGGTCAATCAGCGGCAGGGCCGACAGCAGCTCCTTGCTGATCTGGAAGCACAGAAAGGTACACTTCTGGCCTTTCCCGTCAAATTCGTGGATCTGGCCGGGATTAAACAGAAACAGCTCGCCCCGGGAGGCCTCCCGGGGAGGACGGATGCCGCCAATCTCCATCTGCCCCTCCAGAATCCACAAAAGCTCCAGCTCCCGATGGACATGGGGCGTCCTGTAAGAGACGGTATCGAAGAAGATGCTTAAACCCTTCAGCTGGGGATACCGGACGATCTCTATCTCGCTTTCTCTCATAGCCTTACTCCTTGTCTGCAGTCTCTTCCGCGGAGAGAAGGGCGCGGATAAACTCTGCCAGCTCTTCCGCCAGCTGCTCTTCCGGAATCTCGGGATTTTCCAGCCAGTGTCTGACCACCGCTGAGGTGCCGCCCGCGATAAAATACAGCATCCGCCCGTCCCTGAAGACATCCGGGTTCCACAGGGAGCTGATGAATTTTTCCATCACCGAGGCCGATACGTATTCCACTCCCTCCTTGCCGATTTCCTGAATCATCAGCCGAAGACCCAGCCGGATGGTCACAGCAATATCCGTCCCCTCTTCCCGGTGCATGGTCTTCGCGATCTCCTCCAGCGCCTCGTCAATCAGCTCCTTTTCGATATCCGAAGGCACGGCATAATACTTATAAAAGGTCGTCCGGTTGATTTTGGCCTCCTGGCACAATCGCGAAACGGAAATCTGGTCAATGGGCTGGACTCTGCTTAATTTCTTCAGCGCGTCCCTGAGTTTTTTCTTTGTTTTCTCAATCCGGACATCCATGATCCCCTGCTCTCCCTTCTCCCGGAAGCCTTGCGGCACAAGATAATCAACGATTTTAATGATAACTGTCGAATAGCAAAAATCAACAATTGTATGTTATTTTCTTTCAAGATATAATCTTATCAGAAGTAACTTGAAAAATCAATTTAAAGGAGGTCAGCCATGTACGAAATTAATTCTGCCGAATTTGGCAGGATCAGAGTCAGTCAGATTCCCATGCCCGAAGGGGTCAATCCCGGATTTACCACCTATACGCCCAGCGGACGGGTCATCGTTCAGTATGATCTGCCCTCTGATCCGAAAGGCTATACCCATATCATCAGCATGGAAGACGACGGAACCGATGTTCACGAAATCTTTTACGGGGATATTACCCCGATTTACCGCTCCAACGGCTTCCGGTATATGCCCTTTAACGACAACAAGCGGGCCTACATCGGCGACTGGATTCTGGAATGCGAGCCGGACTGCGACCACGCCGAGACATCCCGCCTGATTCCCATTCACTATCCCGATGAGCTGGTGAATACCCCCGGCCTCTGGATGGTCTGGTCTGAAAATGTCGTTTCTCCTGATGGAAAAACCATCGCCTTCTCCTCTCTGGGTGCCACCGGAGCCGTATATGCCGCCGAGCTGGTACGGGCCGAAAATACCTATGAGCTGGAAAACCTGCGCATCGTCAGCTCTTCCCTGACCTACAGGCCGGATCCGGATCATCCCGGATGCGTGATTCCCGAGCCTGTCCGGGGCGGCGAGGTCAAGCAGTTTGTCCGGGGCGGTCTCGGCTTAAGCTTTGTGGGCGTGGGCCGCGGCGCCGGCAACTCCATGTTCCAGGCCCTCGACAGCGAGGAAGTCCGAGAACTGACCAAGGTACCCGGATACGATGAGACCTGTATGATCTCCCCGGATGAAAAGCTGGGCGTGGTCATGTCCACCCGCTTCTCTCCCTCCTCTGACTGCCGCATCATCGGCCTCCTTCCCCGCCGGGGCAATCTGGCCATCAAATCCAATCTCGCCATGAGTGTATACATGTACGCTGTCGCCGGAGCCCGGGCCTTCCGTATCGGGGCCAACATCGGACCTGCCCTGGTGGATCTGTCCCGTTCCGGCAGCGAACTGGATTACCTGGGTGTCAACCTTTCCGATCCCAATGATGAGTTTATCTTCTGCTCCCCCATCAGCTGGCATCCCTCCTGCAAAAAGGTGATGTGGAATGAGTGCGAGCGTTGGGACAGGGGACCGCGTCACCGCATCAGCGTGGCGGAGCTTCTGGACTATGTGCCCGGAGAGACTCCCGAGATCGTGCCCGTTCCTCAGGAGATTCCCTATGCGGTCAAGGGTGTACGGAAAGCCCCCGCAGGTCAGATGTCCGAGGAATTCCGCGTGGCCGGCCATCACAGCGGCTATGCCCTGACAAAGAAGGAAGGCGCCAGGGCCACCGTCACCTACGAAAACTTCTCCGATGACGGCAAGACCTTCCTGAACGGTACCGAGACCTCCTTCAGCCCCGGCCTGACCTCCAACGGCGAAACCACCTTCGACGCGGATCTTACCATGACCGGCGAGCATACCGGAAGCATGAAAGTCCATCTGGGCTTTATCCGCAAGGATACGAGAGCGGACATCCATCTCACCGAGGATTCCGCCGGCTTTGCCACCTATGACGGCTATACCATCGACGTGAAGGACATGGATCACAGATAAGGGGATCCACGGATCCAAGGACTGCGGATCAATACAAAATGACCTGAGAAAAAGGGATTTCCAAAAGGATTTCCTGCTTTCTCAGGTCATTGTTTTTAGTGAATTATCTCAGGAAGCCGTTGATAATCTGCTCTTCCGCTTCCGCTTCCGTCAGGCCCAGGGTCATCAGCTTCACCAGCTGCTCACCCGCAATCTTGCCGATGGCGGCCTCATGCACCAGGGCGGCGTCCACATCGTTGGCCTCCAGAGAAGGCACAGCGAGAATTCTTCCTTCATCCATGATGATGGAATCACATTCCGTATGGCCGCTGCAGGGGGCATTGCCCGTGATCCGGGCATCAAACTTCTGATAGGAGGTATCTCGGGCCACGGAACGGGAAACCACATCGGCAGTGGCGCCCTCTTCGTCCAGATCAACCCGGTAGATGGAAAGGGCCTTCTGCTGGCCGTGGGTCATGAGACGCTCCTTCACCACCAGACGGGCGTCCTTTTTCAGCTTGGCAATGGTGGAGCGCTCGGTGGAATCCACACCCTTGATCTGTTCCATTTCCATTTCCATGACGGCGCCCTCTTCCAGGTAGCACTCCGTCACGGGATTCAGAATTCTCTTACCGGTGCCCTCGCCGGAGCCGTAATGCTTTTCCACATAGCGCACCTTCGCTCCCTTTTCCAGGAAGAAGCGGTGCACACCATCGTGCTCGGAGTTCTGGGAACCGCAGTTGTCAATACCGCAGCCGGCCACAATCAGCACATCGGCGTTCTCGCCGATATAGAAATCGTTATACACCGTCTCATTGATACCGGTGTCGCTGATGACCACCGGGATATGGACACTCTCGTTTTTGGTGCCGGCCTTGACATGAATGTCGATACCGCTCTTGTCCTCCTTGGAGGTGATATCAATGTTCGCGGTGGTGTTGCGGCCCGCCAGCTTGCTGTTGGCGCGGAAATTGTAGGCACCCACGGGAATATCGTGAAGGTCGGCGATCTCACGGATCAGCCGGCGCTGAATCTCATCTAACTGTACTTTCGGCATGGTTCTTCTCCCTTACTGAAGTCTTGCGCAGGCATCCACGGCCGCGTCGGTTCCCAGCAGCTTCGGCAGCACTTTGTCCGCAGGGCCGCGGTCGGTAATTCTGCCATCGGCGATAACCACAATCTCATCTGCGATGTTCAGAATTCTTTCCTGGTGGGAAATAATCACGATGGAGCTGTCCTTGTTTTCATCTCTCATTTTTTCAAAAATGCGGATCAGGTTCTGGAAGCTCCACAGGTCAATGCCCGCTTCAGGCTCGTCAAAAACAGCCAGTTTGTTTTTCCTTGCCATAATGGTGGCAATTTCGATTCTCTTCAGCTCACCGCCGGAGAGAGAGGCGTTCACTTCGCGCTCGATATAATCTCTGGCGCACAGTCCCACCTCCGAGAGGTAGTTACAGGCCTGGGAGATGGACAGCTGCTTGCCCGCCGCGATGCGCAGCAGATCAATAACGCGGATACCCTTAAAGCGCACCGGCTGCTGGAAGGCAAAACCGATGCCCATTTTTGCGCGCTCGGTGATGCTCTTCTCGGTAATGTCTTCGCCGTCCAGAATGATCTGGCCGCTGGTGGGTTTGGCCACACCCGCAATCAGCCGGGCGAGGGTGGACTTGCCGCCTCCGTTGGGACCGGTAATAACCACAAATTTTTTATCTTCTATGACAAGATTCAGGTCCCGGATAATCTCCTTGGAACCGCTCTCATCATCCACTTCGTAGGAAAGATTTCTAAGCTCTAACATGGGAATCTCCTCTTATAAATACTGAAAAGCAGAAGTATTATACCTGATTTTCACAGCAATTTCAAGCCTGCTCCTGGGCCGGAAACCACAAGAAACGCCGCTTCCCGGAAAACGGCTCCGGAAAACGGCGTTTTCATTTTTAAGAATCTGTTGTGGGAATCGGAGATTACGGCAGCTGCTTGCCTGCGGCTTTGTACAGCTCATACCACTGCTTCTTGGTAAGGGCAATCTCCGTGGCTCTGGCCGCTTCCTTCAGTCTCTCCGGTTTGGTGGTGCCGGTGATTACCTGCATCTTCGCAGGGATCCTCAGCAGCCAGGCATAGGCGATGGCATCCTTAGAGGTCTCATATTCTGCCGCGTACTGCTCCAGCAGTTCATTCAGCTCGGGATAGTCCGGGCTGTCCAGGAACACGCCGCCGAAGAAGCCCATCTGCAGGGGTGACCAGCACTGCACGGCAATTTTCTTCAGCCGGCAGTACTCCAGGGTTCCGCCGTCCCGCATGGTGGCGGCTTCATTGGTCATATTGACATTGATTCCGGCATCAATGGTGGGGCAGTGAACGATGCTCATCTGCAGCTGATTGGCGGCAATGGACTCGGAAAGGCCGCTCTGCAGCAGTTCCATCTGAAAACGGTTTTCATTGGATACGCCGAAGCTGCGGACCTTGCCGGAGGCTTTCAGCTGATCAAAGGCTTCTCCCACCTCTTCCGGCTCCATGAGGGCGTCAGGCCGGTGCAGCAGCAGAGAATCGATATGGTCCGTATTCAGTCTTTCCAGAATGCCGTCCACGGATTTGAGGATATAGTCTCCGGAGAAGTCGTACATGCCGTCATGAATGGCACATTTGCTCTGCAGGAACAGGCTGTCCCGCAGGGAGGGCTGCTCCGCGAAGAGTCTTCCGAAAACTCTTTCGCTTTCTCCGCCGCCGTAAATGTCCGCGTGGTCAAAGAAGTTGATGCCGTATTCCAGGGAAGATTTCACAAAGGCTTCCGCCTGGGTCTGATTCATTCTGGCAATGCGCATGCAGCCGGCACCGATGACGGATACCTTGTCCTTGTTCGGTCCGAATTCGATATATTTCATTCTGCGTCCTCCATGACAATAGTTTTCCGGAGCAAAAAACTCCGGACACGATATAGTTACCATATCATATCCGGAGTTTTAATGCAATCTTGTATTAAGAATTATTCGTAGCAGAAATAGCGGATACGGCGGATGCCGGGTTTGTCAAAGGCCGGGGAGGCGGCTTCATCGCCGTTGAGTCTGCGGCCGGGCACCCAGGTTCCCTTCTCGTCGAAGCAGCCCTCTTCCTGAATCAGGAGATCCAGATTGGGTTTGGAAGGATCCTTGGACTGGAGGGACATGCCGCAGGCATTGCCCATCACATAGAGCTCATCCTCTCCGGTCTCCACCGCCAGCAGATATCCGTCGGATCTTGTCTGCATGGGACTCTGGAAGGTTCCCACCACCATGACGTTTTCCAGCATCATGGCCTTCATCTGGCCCTGTTCACCCACACAGGCGTCCATCCGTCCCGTTCCCAGGGCTGCCTTGATAAAGGGCATCAGCTGGATCAGATTCCGGGAGGCCGCCGCGTATTCTTCGAAATTCTGCGGGGTCTTCAGGGCGGGATCCGCCACATCCATGCCAAACAGATATCCCTGAATGGCCGTGAAAGGCTTGCCGATATCGTCAAAGCCGAAGGGAGAATAGCACACGGCCTGATGATGGCCCACGGTGTAGACCATGCGGGGTGCCGCGTAGGCGTGGGTAGCGCTTTCCGGAATCACCAGAGGCATGCCTCTGCGGGTATATTCATCGCAGATCTCCAGGAAGTTGGGCACATAGATATCCGGGCAGTAGGCGTCGATGGAAGGCGCGCAGCAGCTCCAGACCTCATGCACCCGGGAAACGGGACCGCCGGAGGGATACATGCCGGGCTCCTGTCCCTTGTCCAGCCAGCAGTTGGCCAGCAGCGGCAGGGGATAAACCTCTTTGCCGGCTTTGGCCACGTACTCCACAAAGGAAGCCACATGGTAAGCGCTGAAAATCTCTTCTGCGCAGGGGCCGAAAACTTCCTTCCAGGTTCCGGCGGGGCTGCCGCCCTCCACCGCCTGCTTCACATCCGGGACCATGGTCTCGGTGTGGGCGCGCATGTAGGCCGCAAATTCCGCGGGTACGGCGCTCTCAAAGAGCTCGTCCGCCTGATCGGAAACCTCCCGGGCAGCGCCCAGAAGACCGGTCTCGTTTTCCACCTGGACGGCAATGACGGTATTGTCCGCCTCATCCGTCTCCCTGATGAACTGCATCAGCCGGACGAAGGCCTTCCGGTCAGCCTTCATGGCCTCTTCGCAGAGATAGGAGATGGTGGTATAGGGGACCTTATAGGGCATGTTCTTGGAAATGGGACGTCCCGCCTTGTTCTTGCCCTTTTCGATCTGAGCGCGGGTGAAGCGGGTCAGGTCCTTCTTCACCCATTCGGGAGCATACATCATCTCCGCGTTCTTCCAGCTGCCGAACCACAGGAAGACAATTTTTTTATTCCATTTTCTGGCCTGCAGGATCAGCTTCTGGGGAACGGAAAAGTCAAAGACATCCTCCCGAGGCTCCACCATCTCCCAGGTCACGGGCATCAGCAGGGTGTTCATCCCCAGATCATCAGCGATCTTGTAGATGCCTTCCATATATGCGGGAGAGGAGGAATCACTGTTGTGAACCTCTCCGGCCAGGGCGATAAAGGGCTCGCCCTGGACAGAGAGAATCGTCCGATTTCCTTTTTTTACAAGCTCAGAACTCATGGACGGACCTCCTTATACGCCGCTGTAGGCAGAGAAGCCGCCGTCGATGGCAATGGTCACACCGGTGATGAAGCTGGCAGCATCGTTGTTCAGAAGGAACAGCACAGCGCCGGAAAGCTCCTTTTCACTGTCGCCGAAGCGTCCCATGGGGGTAGCGGCAAGGATTTTGCCTGTACGGGGGGTGGGAGTTCCGTCAGGATTGAACAGCAGAGCCGCGTTCTGTTTGGTGGAGAAGAATCCGGGAGCGATGGCGTTCACACGGATGCCCACCTTGGAGAAATGAACGGCCAGCCACTGGGTGAAGTTGGTAACCGCAGCCTTGGCTCCGGAGTAGGCCGGAATCTTGGTCAGAGGGGTATAGGCGTTCATGGAGCTGATATTCAGAATGTTGCAGCCCTCACGGCCTACCATCTGAGCGGCAAAGGCCTGGGTAGGAATCAGGGAGCCGATGAAGTTCAGGTTGAAAACGAATTCCACACCGGACTTGTCCAGATCGAAGAAGCTCTTGGTGTCTCCCTCGATGTCACCCAGCTCGAAGTATTCCTTGTCCGTGGTGGCTCTGGGGCTGTTGCCGCCGGCACCGTTCAGAAGAATGTCGCAGGGACCCAGATCCTTTTTCACCTGCTCTGCCACATCCATGCAGATGTCCTTGTCCAGCACGTTGCAGGCATAGGCCTTGGCGCAGCCGCCCTCAGCCACGATTTCCTGGGCAAAGGCATGAGCCGCTTCATAGTTCAGGTCCAGCAGGGCCACCTTGGCGCCGGCTCTGGCCAGAACTTTGGCAAAATAGGAGCAAAGCACGCCGCCGGCTCCGGTAACGACTGCTACTTTTCCACTGAGATCAGTATTGATAACATTGGTATTCATTTCCATATCTCCTTATCCGTGTAGTTGATTTCAGATTCCTCTGGTATGGGATTTCTCGATGGCCTCCCACAGACCGTTCAGATAGGTGGCACCCAGGGCGCGGTCATACAGACCATAACCCGGCATGGCAACCTCTCCCCAGATCATGCGGCCGTGGTCGGGACGGATGGGACCGTCAAAGCCGATCTCATAGAGAGCTCTCATGATTTCATACATATCGAAGGTGCCGTCGCTGGAAAGATGGGCAGCTTCCTCGAAGTCGTCGGGAGCGTTGAATTTCAGGTTGCGCACATGGGCAAAATGAATGCGGCCCTTCAGGGAACGGATCATGTCGGGCAGATCGTTGGCCAGAGAGGTGCCATAGGAACCGGAGCAGAAGGTGACGCCGTTATGAACGTCATCCACCGCGTTCATCAGACGCAGGATGTTCTGCTTGTTGATGATGATTCTGGGCAGTCCGAATACGCTCCAGGCGGGATCATCGGGATGGATCGCCATCTTGATGTCGTACTTGTTGCACACCGGCATGATCTTCTCCAGGAAGTAAACCAGGTTCTGGAACAGCTTTTCATCATCCACATCTTTGTAAAGGGCGAAGAGCTCTTTGACTCTGGCCATACGTTCCGGCTCCCAGCCCGGCATCACTGTGCCGTTCATGTCTCCTGCGATGGAGTCAAACATTTTCTCGGGATCCAGAGCATCCACGGCCTTCTGGGTATAAGCCAGCACGGTGGAGCCGTCAGGTCTCTTTCTGGCCAGCTCAGTACGGGTCCAGTCAAAGACGGGCATGAAGTTGTAGCATACCAGGTGAATATCCTCCTGGCCCAGGTTCTCCAGGGTTTCAATGTAGTTGGCGATATACATATCGCGGTCTTCCGAGCCGACCTTAATGGCATCATGAACATTGACACTCTCGATGCCGGACAGATGCAGACCGGAAGCTTCCACTTCCGCCTTCAGAGCGCGGATTCTCTCCCGGCTCCATACCTCACCGGGCTGCGTGTCATAAAGGGTTGTGATTACGCCCGTTACTCCGGGGATCTGGCGGATCTGCTCCAGGGTCACCGTATCAAAACCGGTGCCATACCAGCGTAAAGTCATTTCCATAGTCAAACTCCGTTTCTCCAGCCGCAGGTTCACGGTAACGGCTGATCTTGTTTATTTCTGAATTCATTATACCTTTCCCCATTTATATAATCAATTGCCTTCATTGTTGCGCACATTGCAAATATTGTTGTTTCTTTTTCCAAATTCTCCAAAATAAAGCTTGAATCAGGCATGGCAGCCGTGATATGCTTACTCCGTCCGGTTTCTTCAGTGAAAGGAGACATTTTCTTGAGACAGTACCTTCGCAGCGCCTTTAATTCCAGGCAGCACATGCTTTCCGAGGATTTTGAAGTCTACTACTATTCCGATATCAACTTTCAGAGCGTCGGCGTCCACAGCCATGATTATTATGAATTCTACTTTTTCGTGGAAGGCAATGTTTCCATGGAAATTGCCGGCGATGTCTATCCCATGAAGGAAGGAGACATGGTGGTCATCCCTCCCGGCATCCGGCACCGGGCCCGGGTGGAGGACTCCTCCTCTCCCTACCGGCGGTTCGTGCTGTGGATCAGCTCCGCCTACGCCTCCGAGCTGATGACCACCTCTCCGGACTATATGTATCTGCTTCAGCAGGTGGTCACCACCCACCGATATATCTATCATTTCGATCTGATCTCCTACAACGAGCTTCGTTCCCGCCTCTTCGCTCTGCTGGACGAAATCCACAGCGACCGCTTCGGGCGTCTTTCCCGGGTGGAGCTGCTGGTCAGTGACCTGCTGCTGATTCTCAACCGCCTCGTCTATGAGAACAATCAGACCGTCCATACGGAAAGCAGCGGCGTCTACCAGTCCCTGGTTCAGTACATCGATACCCATCTGGATGAGGATCTGTCCCTGGACCGCCTCGCCTCCGCTTTTTATCTGTCCAAGTTTTATATTGCCCATCTTTTTCAGGAAACCACCGGCCTGTCTATCCATCAGTATGTCATCAAAAAACGACTCCGATCCTGCAGGGATCTCATGCGGACAGGGGTGCCTGTCACTCAGGCCTGCCACTCCTGCGGCTTCGGTGATTATTCCAGCTTTTACCGGGCCTTCAAAAAGGAATTCGGCCTCTCTCCCTCCGCCTACCAGCAGCAGCTGGAAAAGGAAGGCCGGGAATAAAACAGGGACATCAGCTGATCAGCACCTGATCACGCTGTGTCCCTGTTTTTTTGTCTCTTTATTCCACCAGTCGGGTGGCTGTCAGAGAAGTATGTTTATAATAAATCAATGTGGCCGCCGAGCAGATCAGCCAGCCGGCGGGATAGCCCATGGCGATGGGAATGATCTCATTGGAGATGAAGTTGGCCATGACATACAGATAAATCTGCCGGAAAACCACGAAGCTGGCCAGCATGATGATCATGGGCGCCTTGGAGTTGCCCGCGCCACGCAGCGCGCCGGCGTATATCTGATTGACGCAGCACAGCACATAGAAGGGCGACATCCACATGAGAAGCGTCGCGCCGTATTCCACCACCTCCGGCTTCGCGTTGAAGAAGCCCACCAGAGGTCTGGCAAAGATCAGCACCGGAATCATCAGGACGACGGTGGCGATAACGGACAGCAGCAGACTGACACGGATACCCTTGGCTGCCCTCTCCGGCAGGTTTGCGCCCAGGTTCTGTCCCACAAAGGTGGTGGAAGACAGAGCCAGGGACTGCATGGGCAGCAGAATCAGCTGGTCGATTTTCGCGTAGGCGGTCCATCCGGACATGCAGTCCGCGCCAAAGTAGTTGATATAGGACTGGACAAAAATGTTGGAGAAGGAAGTAATGGCCATCTGGATGGCAGCAGGAATGCCCACCCGGATGATTTTTTTCATCTCGGCCATATGAATCTTCAGCTGGGAAAGGTTCACCCGGATGGAGGAATGAGCTCTCATGAGCACGTACATGGTCAGGATCGCGGAAACCACCTGGGCAATGACGGTGGCCCAGGCCACGCCCTCCACTCCCATGTGGAAGACCAGCACAAACACCAGGTCCAGGATGGTGTTGATCACAGCGGATACAATCAGGAAATAGAAGGGTCTCTGGGAATCACCAACGGCCCGCAGGATGCCGGCACCCATGTTGTAGACCATCAGGCCCACAATGCCGCCGAAATAGATTCTCAGGTAAGCCAGGGATTCAGGAAAAACATTGTCCGGGGTTTTCATCATGTGAAGCATGACCGGAGCAATGAAAATTCCCAGGAAGGTGAAAACCACCGCCAGAATCAGGGTCATCATCATGGAGGTGTGGACCGTGTCAGAAACCTCCTGGTCCCGGCGGGCACCGTAATACTGGGAAATAACAACTCCTGCACCGGAAGAAAGACCCATAAAGATACCGATCAGCATATTGATGATGGGACCCACGGTGCCAACGGCCGAAAAGGCTTCATTGCTGACATAGTTGCCCACCACCCAGGTGTCCACCGTATTGTAAAGCTGCTGAAAGATATTACCGATCAGCAGCGGCATCGCAAAGTCAATCAGATGACGGCTGATGCTGCCTTCGGTCATATTGGTCTCCCGCCGGCTCCGGCGGGCTCGAAAATGAAAGCTCATAACATGCCACCCTATTTTAAATCTTTTTTAAAAAGCAAAAGCAATTATAACTCTCTCTTCCCCAAAAATCAACCCCGGTTCTTTCTCGGGTTTTAACCCCGGTTCCTGCCCCGTTTTTTACCCCGGGTATTCCCGGTCTGCTGCCCCCGCAAATAAAAAAGCCCCGGAAAATCCGGGGCTCTTCTATCAGTCAGATTCGATTATTTGCCGATGAAACGGTCGTGACGAGCCTGATACTGATCAATGATCTGGCTCAGTCCAAGGTT
>CACZRP010000010.1 GCA_902783575.1 uncultured Eubacteriales bacterium | reverse complement strand
TCCATTTCACCGAAACGCTGTCCGCCGAACTGCGCTTTACCGCCCAGCGGCTGCTGCGTAACGAGAGAGTAAGGACCGGTGCTTCTGGCGTGGATCTTTTCGTCAACCAGGTGATGCAGCTTTAAGTAGTACATATAGCCGACGGTTACCGGGTTGTCGAAGCGTTCGCCGGTTCTGCCGTCGATAAGCCATGTTTTGCCGTTTTCGTTGTAGCCTGCGTCCTTAAGAGCGGCAAAGATGTCGTCCTCGTGGGCGCCGTCGAATACCGGCGTCATAATCTTCCAGCCAAGCGCTTTTGCCGCGTAGCCGAGGTGAACCTCGAGCACCTGACCGATGTTCATACGGCTGGGAACGCCCAGGGGATTCAGAACGATATCCAGCTGACGGCCGTTGGGCAGGAAAGGCATATCCTCCACAGGAAGAACCCGGGAGACAACACCCTTGTTTCCATGACGGCCTGCCATCTTGTCGCCCACGGAAATCTTACGCTTGTGAGCAATGTAAACGCGGACAGACTCGTTTACTCCGGGAGGCAGCTCGTCGCCGTTCTCACGGGTAAAGGTCTTGACCTCCACGACGATACCCTCTTCACCGTGGGGAACGCGCAGGGAGGTATCACGAACCTCTCTGGCCTTCTCACCGAAGATGGCGCGCAGCAGTCTTTCCTCCGCCGTCAGCTCGGTCTCTCCCTTGGGAGTTACCTTACCGACAAGAATATCACCGGAGTGAACCTCAGCTCCGATACGGATAATGCCGCGCTCATCCAGATCTTTGAGGACGTCGGATCCCATGTTGGGAATATCGTTGGTGATTTCTTCCGGACCCAGCTTGGTGTCATGGGCTTCGGTATCGTACTCCTCGATATGAACAGAGGTATAGATATCTTCAGCCACCAGACGCTCGGACAGAAGAACAGCATCCTCGTAGTTGTAGCCTTCCCAGGTCATGAAGCCGATGAGGGCGTTCTTACCCAGGGCCAGCTCTCCTCCGTTGGTGGAGGGACCGTCGGCAATGGCCTGTCCGGCCTTGATGGTATCGCCCAGATTGACAATGGGTCTCTGGTTGAAGCTGGTGCTCTGGTTCTGACGCTGGAACTTCAGCAGGTCATAGCTGTCCACGCCTCCGGCGGTGCGGATGCGGATATGGTCAGAGGAAACAGCTTCCACGACGCCGTCGTTCTTTGCGATGATGCAGGAACCGGAGTCCATGGCCGTCTTGTATTCCATACCGGTGGCAACCACAGGCGCTTCCGTAACCAGCAGCGGCACTGCCTGACGCTGCATGTTGGAACCCATCAGGGCACGGGAAGCGTCATCGTTCTCCAGGAAGGGAACCAGGGAGGCAGCCACAGAGAATACCTGACGGGGAGAAACGTCCATCATATCAATAACGCCAGGAGCCATTTCCAGGTTATCATCTCTGAAACGGCCCTTGATGGCCTTGTTGATGAAGTGGCCCTGCTCATCCAGAGGCTCGTTGGCCTGGGCGATGCGGAAGCCTTCTTCCTCGTCGGCGGTAATGTAGGTAATGTTATTGGTAACAACCGTCTCGCCGCTGGAACGATCCACCAGACGGTAAGGAGCTTCGATAAAGCCGTAGCGGTTGATACGGGCATAGGTAGCCAGGGAGTTGATCAGACCGATGTTGGGACCTTCAGGAGTCTCAATGGGGCACATACGGCCGTAGTGAGAATGGTGAACGTCTCGAACCTCGAAACCGGCACGGTCACGGGACAGACCGCCGGGACCCAGGGCGGAAAGACGACGCTTGTGGGTCATCTCAGCCAGGGGGTTGTTCTGGTCCATAAACTGGGACAGCTGGGAGCTGCCGAAGAACTCCTTGATGGCGGCGGTAACGGGACGGATGTTGATCAGACTCTGAGGTGTGACGTCCTCAGTGTTCTGGGTACCCATACGTTCCCGGACCACTCTTTCAAGGCGGGTCAGACCCACACGGAACTGGTTCTGAAGAAGCTCGCCGACGCAGCGGATGCGGCGGTTGCCCAGATGGTCGATATCATCGGTCAGACCGATCTCGTTTTCCAGATTCAGCTGATAGTTGATGGACGCCATGATATCCTCGAAGGTAATGTGTCTGGGAACCAGATCATAGGCCTTCTTGTGCAGGGCGGCAATCAGCTCATCGCCTTCCAGCTCCTTATCCAGGATCTTTTTCAGTTCAGGATAGTAAACATCCTCGGTGATGCCGCAATCCTTCAGCACATCCTCGGGCAGATCCAGATGGGCGCGGATATCCACGGCCAGGTTGGAAAGGATTTTGACCTTCTTGTCTTCCTTCATAACATAGATGCTGGAGACACCGGTGTTCTGGATTTTGTCGCAAAGCTCGCGGGTCAGGGTGGTTCCCTCCTCAGCGATCACCTCGCCGGTGGATTCATCCACCACGGACTCTGCCAGGGCCAGGCCCTGAACACGGCGCTTGAAGGCCAGCTTCTTGTTGTACTTATAACGTCCCACATGACCCAGGTTGTATCTCTTGTCATCGTAGAACATGCCGTACAGAAGGCTCTCGGCACTCTCAACTGTGGGCGGCTCGCCGGGTCTTAAGCGCTTGTAAACCTCAATCAGACCTTCATCCACGCTCTTGAAGGTATCCTTTTCCATGGTGGCCAGCAGCTGCGGGTTCTCACCAAACATTTCGATGATTTCCGCATCGGTGCCGATTCCCAGCGCACGGATCAGAGTCGTTACCGGAACCTTACGGGTACGGTCAATACGCACGCTGAAAATATCATTGGAATCGTTCTCATACTCAAGCCAGGCTCCGCGGTTCGGAATGACCTGACAGGAATAGAGAGCCTTACCAGTTTTGTCGATGGTTTTAGAATAGTATATACCGGGGGAACGGACCAGCTGGCTGACGATAACACGCTCGGCGCCATTCAGAACAAAGGTGCCCGTGTCTGTCATGATGGGGAAATCCCCCATGAAAATCTCGTGCTCCTGTTTCTCTTTGGTATCTTCGTTGGTTAGACGAACCGTGACTCTCAGCGCGGCAGAATATGTCGCATCCCGGGCCTTAGCTTCCTGGATGGTATACTTCGGTACATCATCCAATTTGAAATCGATAAACTCCAGTGTCAGATGGCCGGCGTAATCAGAGATAGGATTGATATCGTTAAATACCTCTCTCATGCCCTCCGTCACAAACCAGCGATAGGAATCCTTCTGCACATCCAGCAGATTCGGCATTTCCAGGATTTCTTTTTCTCTGGCAAAGGACATTCTGATACGGCTGCCATACGATTCAGGATGGATACGGTTCTTTTCCATAAATGCGTTCACCCCTTGGAAAAATTTGCGAACGAAATCACACTCTAGGCGCATATGACGCCAGAGCATAAAATCGCAATATAATGCAAGTAACAATCCTATCAAATATTTTCAAGTTTGTCAAGAATAATTTCTCAAAACTTTGAAAAAAATAAAAAAGGCGCGGGGCAAATCCTGTCCCGCACCTTTCTCTTCTGTTTTGATCAGCTGAATTACTTAAGGGTAACTTTGGCGCCGACTTCTTCAAGAGATTTCTGAAGAGCTTCAGCATCTTCCTTCTTAAGACCTTCCTTGACCACCTTGGGAGCAGACTCAACGAGCTCTTTAGCTTCCTTCAGGCCCAGACCGGTAGCGTCACGGACAACCTTGATAACCTTGATCTTCTGATCGCCGATCTCAGTCAGCTCAACATCAAACTCGGTCTTCTCTTCTTCAGCGGCAGCAGCGGGGCCAGCAGCAACAACAGCAACACCAGCAGCTGCGGAAACACCAAACTCCTCTTCGCAGGCAGTAACCAGATCATTCAGTTCCAGAACAGTGAGCTCTTTCAGAGCGTCAATGATTTCTTGTACGCTAAGTTTAGCCATTTTAAATTCCTCCGTATAATATTGGGATGTGTTTTGTAATTTGTGAATTATTCAGCAGCGGGTTCAGTCTCTCCGCCATTCTTCTTCGCGATCTCTTTGACAACGCGGGCGAAGGATGCGATGGGTGACTGGAAGCTTCCAAGCAGACGGGAAAGCAGCTGCTCTCTTGAGGGGATCTTACCGATCTTGGCAACATCTTCGTCCTCGTAGTAAGCTCCTTCAAAGACACCGGCTTTGAAAGTCAGGGGCTCGATGTCGCTGACAAACTTGTCAAGGACACGGGCTCCGGAAGTGGCATCGTCGTAGCTGAATGCTACAGCGGTGGGACCTTCCAGCTTGCCGGCAAGAGCTTCATAGGGTGTGTCTTTGATAGCGAAGTTGACCATGGTGTTTTTGTAAACCTTGTACTCAACTCCAGCCTCGCGAAGTGCACGGCGCATCTCAGTATCCTGAGCAACCGTCAGACCGCGAGCGCTTACTAAAACGACGCCCTGCGCTTTGTTCAGTTTGTCTTTAATTTCATTAACGACAACCTGTTTAGCTTCGATCTTGGCCATTTTGATTTTACCTCCTATCAGATTTTCTGCGTTTTCTCTGATACGGACTTCCTTGCGGAAGACAAAAGAAAACGCCCTTGTTCTGTGCGAAGACAAGGGCGGACTGAGTTCGGTCTGAACTAATCAGTACCTCGGCGGGCACACCCTTCAGCCAGGGGGGCTGTGGTGAATTAAAGCCTTGCGGCTGCCTGCTGTCTTCGGCTAATTTTGACGCTGTGTCACAGAACCTTGATCCTCAGGACATGACCCTGTGACAACAGCGAAAATTTTAACATAAGTAAAGGACTTTGTCAACGGCCTCTTTCGAGGACCCGCGGGAAATTATTCCTCAGCGCGGGAGGGGTTGACTTTGACGCCGGGGCCCATGGTAGAGCTGAACGTCAGGCTGCGGATGTACTGTCCTTTGGCAGCCGCGGGTTTTGCTTTTATAATAGCACCAATGAGAGCTCTGTAGTTCTCAAGAAGCTTATCAGAGCCAAAGGAAACCTTACCGAAAGCAACGTGGATAATGTTGGTCTTGTCCAGACGGTACTCCACTTTACCGGCTTTGATATCGGTGATGGCCTGAGTCAGGTTCATGGTAACGGTACCTGACTTGGGGTTGGGCATCAGTCCCTTAGGACCAAGCACACGGCCCAGACGGCCGACAACGCCCATCATGTCGGGAGTAGCAACAACTACGTCGAAGTCGAACCAGTTCTCGGACTGGATCTTCTGGACGAGCTCTTCAGCTCCGACAAAATCTGCACCGGCTGCTTCTGCTTCCTTGACTTTGTCTCCCTTGGCAAAGACAAGAACGCGGACGGTTTTACCGGTTCCGTTAGGAAGAACGACGGCACCACGGACCTGCTGATCAGCATGACGGCCATCAACGCCCAGACGAATGTGGGCTTCAACGGTCTCATCGAATTTAGCAGGAGCGGCGTTGAGCACATTCTGGATGGCCTCAACAGGACCATACTGCTGGCTCTTATCGAACTTCTTCACAGCTTCCTGATATTTCTTACCTCTTTTCATCTTGTAAACCTCCATGTGGTAATATCGGGGAGTGATTCCCTCCCACAACGATCACTCGAACAAACGGCAGCGGATCCGTTTATTCAAATTTGTTACTCTTCGACTTTGACACCCATGCTGCGGGCAGTACCGGCGATCATTTTCATCGCGGTCTCAACGTTGGCAGCATTCAGATCTTTCATCTTCAGCTTCGCGATCTCTTCGACCTGAGCCTTCTTGATGGTGGCTACTTTGTTCGCCTTGGGGCTGCCGGAACCGGATTCGATTCCGCATGCCTTCTTGATCAGAACCGCAGCGGGAGGAGTCTTGGTCACAAATGTGAAGCTCTTATCCGCATAGACGGTGATGATGACAGGAATAACCATTCCTGCTTCGCTGGCAGTACGAGCGTTGAACTCCTTGGTAAACGCAGGAATGTTAACGCCGTGCTGACCAAGTGCAGGTCCCACCGGAGGAGCGGGAGTCGCTTTGCCTGCCGGGATCTGCAGCTTGATATAACCTGTAATTTTCTTTGCCATTCTTTTTCACCTCCTGTAAGAATGAAAACCTTAAATCTTTTTGATGTGTTCGAAACTAATTTCGACTGGCGTCTCTCGCCCGAATATGGAAAGGGCGACAACAACGATTCCGTCCTGAGGTCTGATCTCGGTGACTTCACCGACAGATCCCTCAAACGGCCCGTTCATAATCTGGACGCTTTCTCCCAGTTCAACATCAATCTTGAACTGAGCCGAACTGATTCCGAGTTTGCGCACTTCTTCGTCAGACAGGGCCACCGGCTTGGATCCGGGCCCGACAAAGCCCGTCACACCGCGGGTATTGCGAACGACATACCATGTATCGTCATTCATGACCATGTTAATCAGCACATAGCCCGGGAACACCTTCCTCTGAACAACGACCTGTCTGCCGTTTTTCTCTTCCACACTATCCTCCAGCGGAACTTCCACTTCAAGGATCCGATCCTGCATGCCGCGGTTCAGCACCGTTTTCACAATGCTGTCCTTGACTTTATTCTCGTATCCGGAGTAAGTATGGACTACATACCATCTAGCTTCATCTGCCATAGAAATTCATCCTCTTCGTCTTATAGGAAAATATCTTCCAGTCCGCGCATAATCCAGTTGAAGAACAGATCGTATACCGCGATAATCGCAGACATGATCGCGCATACGAGCAGAGTGATCGCCGTCTTCTTGGCTACTTCCTTGCGGGTAGGCCATGTGATTTTTTTGAACTCGCTCTTGAGTCCTTTAAAGCTAATCATCGCTCCGCCTCCTTTTCAGGGAAAGCTTCCTCAAAGTGAGGAAACCTTCATGATCATCTGGTCTCCTTGTGAACGGTATGCTTGTGACAGAAACGGCAGTACTTCTTGGTTTCCATCCTATCGGGGTGTTTCTTTTTGTCTTTCGTGGTGTTGTAATTCCGCTGTTTACAATCTGTGCACTCGAGAGTGATTCTGGTTCGCACGATT
>CACZRP010000009.1 GCA_902783575.1 uncultured Eubacteriales bacterium | reverse complement strand
CGGACCCGTCCGAACACAATGACGCTGGTAATGTGCCAGGGCCACTCACCCGGAATCTGGTAACCTTTGTTCATCACGCAGAGGGAGGCCTTATCACAGCGGCGCAGGGCATCGATCTTGTGTCCTTCTTTGGCTCCATGGAAGAAGATTTTTCCGGTTTCTTCGTCATAATAATGATCGATGGGCACTCCATAGGGATAGCCGTCATCGCCCAGTACGGAAAGAACCCCCCGGGGCTCTTCCTTCAGAATCTTAATGCATTCTTCCTCCGAAACCTGCTGCTTGATTCTTCTCATGGGACGGAACATGTCATACCTCCTCAGGCGAAAAAGGCCTTGGTCATGGGGTACAGTTTTCTAAACTGCTGGTAACGCTCGTTATATCTCTCCACCAGCACCGGATCGGGCTCGGTGACTTCTTTGTCTTTGACGATCTTCTCACAGGCCTCTTCCAGGGAAGCGTAGACACCGCAGCCCACTGCGGCCAGAATGGCTCCGCCCAGAGAAGGTCCTTCATCGTTCTGAACGGTGCGGATCGGAATGCCCAGCACATTGGCTACAATCTTTCTCCAAAGAGGGCTCTTGGCTCCGCCGCCGCAGATGCTGGCGCTTTTAATATCAATGCCCATATTCTTCGCGTTTTCGAAGCTGTCTCTCAGTCCGAAGGACACGCCCTCCAGCACCGCCTGGGTCATATCGGCCCGGGTTGTATCCATGCTCATGCCGATAAACATGGCTCTGGCAGCGGGATCGTTGTGGGGAGATCTTTCGCCCATCAGGTAGGGCTGGAAGAATACATGGTTCAGGCCCAGCTCTTTGATCTCTGCCTGATTGGCATTATAGTCCTTATCGTTCAGAATGGTATCCATCCACCATTTGTTGCAGGAAGCGGCAGAAAGCATGCATCCCATCAGATGGTATTTTCCATCCGCGTTGGCAAAGGAATGAAGGGAACTGCCGTCGCCCTTCTTATAGGAATCAGCCGTGATAAAAATGGTGCCGGAGGTGCCCAGGGACAGGTTGCAGCGTCCGCTGCCCACCGCTCCGGTGCCGATGGCAGCCGCCGCGTTGTCTCCGGCGCCGGCCACAACCTTCATGGTTCCGGAAAGGCCAAGGGATTCTTTGATCTCTTCTTTCACGCAGCCCACCACTTCAAAGCTTTCCTTGAGAGAGGGCATCATGTCTTCGGTGATGTGGCAGATCTCCAGCATGTCTTTGGACCAGCACTTATGGGCCACATCCAGCAGCAGCATGCCGGAGGCATCGGAATAATCCGTGACATGGGCTCCCGTCAGGCGGTAAACCAGATAATCCTTGGGCAGCATGATCTTTCTGATGCGGGCAAAGCTCTCGGGCTCGTTGTTATAGAGCCACAGAAGCTTGGGGGCAGTGAAGCCGGCAAAGGCAATATTGCCGGTGTCTTCCACCAGTCTTTCCCGGCCGATTTCCTGGTTCAGGTAATCAGTCTCTTTCTGGGTGCGGCCGTCATTCCATAAAATGGCAGGGCGGATCACCTGATCCTGCTCATCCAGGATCACCAGGCCGTGCATCTGGCCTCCCACGCCGATACCATCGATGGTCATATCCTCATCTTTCGCAAGGGCAGACAGATCCCGGATTCCCTGAAGCGATTCCTTCACCCAGTCTTCGGGATTCTGCTCGGACCAGCCGGATTGAGGGAAGTACAGGGGATATTCCCGGGAACAGGTTCCCAGAATCCTGCCCTGATTGTCCATCAGCAGCAGCTTAACCGCAGAGGTACCCAGATCAATTCCTATAAACATAGCCTGCCCCTCCTGGAAAAATTAATTATTCGAGGTTGGTATAAACATTCTGGACGTCATCGGAATCTTCCAGCGCGTCCACCAGCCGTTCCATCTGGTCAAGAACAGCCTGATCATCAGTGCTGACATAGTTCTGGGGGATCATGGTGATCTCACCGCCGGTGATGGCAAGGCCGGCCTTCTCCAGAGCGCTGTAAACCTCATTAAAGCTCTCGGGAGCGGTCAGAATTTCGGCAACGCCGTCTTCCACGGAGAAATCATCTGCGCCGGCATCCAGAGCGGTCATCATGAGCTCTTCTTCATCCTGTCCGTCAGCCACTTCCACCAGGATCTGGCCCTTCTTGTCAAACATAAAGGAGACGCAGCCGGCGGTACCCAGGTTGCCTCCGTTTTTGGAGAAGGCATGGCGTACATCGGAAGCGGAACGGTTCTTGTTGTCCGTCAGGCATTCCACGATGACGGCAATACCGTTGGGGCCGTAGCCTTCGTAGGTAACGGACTCGTAATCAACACCGGAGCACTCGCCGCTGTACTTCTTGATGCTGCGCTGGATGGTATCGTTGGGCATGTTGTTGGATTTGCACTTGGCAATGGCGTCACGAAGCTTGGAGTTGCTGTCGGGATCGGGACCGCCCTCTTTGATGGCGACCATCAGCTCACGGCCCAGCTTGGTGAAGATTTTACCCTTCTGGGCATCGGATTTTTCTTTTTTGTGTTTAATGTTGGCAAACTTGGAATGGCCTGACATATGAATAACCTCTCATCTACATAAAGAATACATTGCTGTCTGAGCAAACTGTTAACTGAGCAATTGTATCATATTCTTTCCTGACTTTCAACACTTTCTTATGCCCGCGGGAAGATGATAATCACGGCCGTCTGAATTGACATTATGGCAGATCTATGGTATATTAAATAAGATTTATAAAGGGTCGCCGCGCAAGGTGTGGGCAGCGCCCGCGCCTTGCGCGTTGTATCATATAAATACTAACAAAGAAAGAGGTTTTTGCAGCATGGCTAACATTGATCTGACCAAGTACGGCATTACCGGAACTCCCGAGATCATCTACAATCCCTCCTATGAGGACCTTTACAAAGATGAAATGGATCCTTCCCTGACCGGTTACTACAAGGGACAGGAAACCGAACTTTGTGCCGTGAATGTTATGACCGGTATCTACACCGGCCGTTCCCCCAAAGACAAATATATTGTCTGTGATGAAAATTCCAAGGATACCGTTTGGTGGACAACTCCCGGTTACCCCAATGACAACCATCCCATGACCGAAGAGACCTGGGCTGTGGTCAAGAAACTGGCTCAGAAACAGCTGAGCGGCAAAAAACTGTATGTGGTAGATGCTTTCTGCGGCGCCAACAAGGATACCCGCATGGCCATCCGTTTCATGATGGAAGTGGCCTGGCAGGCTCATTTCGTCAAGAACATGTTCATCGTTCCCACCGAGGAAGAGCTGGCAGCTTTCGAGCCCGACTTCATCGTTTACACCGCTTCCAAAGCCAAAGTTGAAAACTACAAAGAGCTGGGCCTCAACTCCGAGACCTGCGTAGCCTTCAACGTTACCAGCCGTGAGCAGGTCATCCTGAACACCTGGTACGGCGGCGAGATGAAAAAGGGTATGTTCTCCATGATGAACTACTATCTGCCGCTCAAGGGCATCGCTTCCATGCACTGCTCTGCCAACACCGATATGAACGGCGAGAACACCGCCATCTTCTTCGGACTTTCCGGCACCGGCAAGACCACCCTTTCCACCGACCCGAAGCGTCTCCTCATCGG
>CACZRP010000008.1 GCA_902783575.1 uncultured Eubacteriales bacterium | reverse complement strand
TTTAAATCATAAGGTTAAAGTGTCCGCTCGCTGCGCTCCGCGTCCGTTTTGCTCCGCAAAACCGTCCGGTCTGTGGCGCAATTTGCAAAAAACTGCAAATATCAGGAAAAACTCACTACAACAATAAAAATGGGACTTGAAAAACAGAGTTATGTGAATCCTTTTCATATAAATAGCTTACACCTGTTCTCAAAAAAAAACCTGATATGCAGCCAGGATCTGGTTTGCTTATCAGGTATTATCTTTAATTATATTGTCATGGCCAGAATGGCTGTGTAACTAGATCGCCTTCGCCAGAACTGCCATGTATTCGCGGCCGGGGAGCTTCACCTTCAGATTTCCGCTGACTCCGTCCATGACCTTTTCTCGGGTCATGTTCCAGGCGTCAATGATTTCGATCTGGTATTTTTTGTCCTCCGGCAGATTGATTTCCACCAGGGCGTGGCAGTCGTTGCCGTAGTAATAGAGGAAGGTATTTTCATCCTCGGTTTTGCCAAAATAGTCAAATTCCGCATCCAGATGACGGGTGAGATTCACCGCATCCATGGATAAGCCGGCCTCCAGCAGCTTCTGCAGTCCCTGGGAAAGGACGGCCATGGCCTTCATGGCTTCCTCCTTCGGCATGGTCAGCAGCTGGCCGAAACCGGAAAGATTCGGATTTAAGGGAGCGCCGATTTCCTCGGTCAGGGCCCGCAGGTAAGCGATTCTTTCCGGGCTCTGTCCCTTCAGGGTTCCACCCTTGGCCCACCAGAGAACGGCCTCATCCAGGTTTTTCTCATCGGGATCCAGGAAGACCTCACCGTGGGTGCAGTAACCGCCGCTGGCGGTGACCTTCCAGAAACGGTTCACCATTTCCGCTGCGGAGATGGAGCCCCAGGTCTGGGGCAGATTGCCCTCATAGACACACTCATCATAGAGCACGGGCTTGCCGTACTTATTTTGCAGCTCCGGTACCATGGACATGGTTCTCAGCTGGCAGCTACAGTGGGTGATGTCCTCATGGGAAAAATCATACAGCGGGAAGCAGTTGTGATTGGAAAGCAGGTGATGGTAGGGATCTCCCGCGGCCACCGCCTTCTCGATTTCCAGCCAGTCCTCCGGGGTTTTCGCGGCGCAGAGATCGTACTCATTGGCCAGGGACCACCACAGATGGGGAAAAGCCGCAAAGCGCCGGGTCAGATAGTCCAGATATACCAGGTTGTCCTCCTGGCTGAGGGTGCTGAAGCTCCAGCGGTCATAGGGATGGAAGAGGATCAGATCCACCTGGATTCCCATCTTCTGCAGGCGCACCAGTTTCTCCTCAAAGCTGTCCCAGAACCGGAAATCCGGATGATGGACGTCCCATACGGGCTTTTTCGTCAGATCCAGGCCGAAGGGGGGCAGGTTTTCATAAGTATAGGTTTCTCCGGGCAACACCTTAAAGGGGAAAAACTCCGGATCATTCTTGTTGTAATCATAATGCTTCGGGAACACGCACATGCGAACCTTGTTGAAGGGTGCCTTTGCCAGAGAGGCAAAGGTTTCCTCCGTCAGCTCTTTCGACTGATGGGCCAGGGCGTAAATGGTGGTGCCGAAGCTGAAGAACCAGGATCCGTCATCAAATTTCAGATGGGTTTTCTCCGCCCGGACCGGGCCGTGGCTGCCCTCCGCCGCGGGCTTCACATCCAGGGCGCCTTCCGCCTCCAGGATGCCCTCCACCCGGTAGAACCAGCAGCCCGCCTTCAGGGGCAGGAAGCGGACCTTGTACTTGCCGTCTCCGGCGTAGAAGCCCTTCACACGGTATTCATCCTCGCTGCCCTGCAGAGAAAAGACAGCGGTCAGGTTCACACAGACATCGGACTTTTCCGGCGCAGGGGCGTTAAAAGTCATTTCCAGCATTTCATATTGACGGTACATAGCAACCTCCTGAAAAGGAATAGTTTGTTCGGGCATATCAGTCTGTCAAAGATTCTAAC
This sequence comes from uncultured Eubacteriales bacterium, assembly GCA_902783575.1. Classification (GTDB taxonomy): domain Bacteria; phylum Bacillota; class Clostridia; order Lachnospirales; family Bianqueaceae; genus RUG760. Next base: position 14,006 of record CACZRP010000008.1, on the reverse strand, counting down.
ACAGCCTTGGCTCTTTCCGCAATGCCGGCCGCATTCATTCCATAATAATCGAAGACTTCCCGGGACGTTCCCGTAATCACCGGCTCATCCGGCAGGGAAATCATTTCGACGCGGCGGGGAAGATTTCGGGCGGTAATCATGGCAACCATGAAACCCAGCCCTCGGGGCTGATCAGCTGCTCATGAGGCAGGTAGGTTTTTCCCTGCAGCCGGGCCTTGTCATCGATCAGCACCGCCTTGGTGCCCTGGGTGCTCTGATCGATGCCGATAATCCATTTCTTTTCCATATTCAGTGGCAACTCCCGGTTTTGATTCGTAAATACTTTACATCCTATATTATCGCGGGGAAAACTAAATTCATAGAAATAATTTAGTAAATATTGACTAAATTCAATAAATTTCTTATACTGAAGTATCCTGTAAAGAAAGGAAATTCCATGAGTATTACTGCGAAAGAACTCGCCGAAAGGCTGGGGCTTTCTCAGGCGGCGGTCTCCCTGGCCCTCAACAACCGGCCCGGCGTCAGCTCCGCCACCAGAAAGCAGGTGCTGGAAACCGCCCGGGAGCTGGGCTATGACTTCTCCCGAAAAGCCCTGTCCGATCATCAGCATAAGGGCACTCTCTGCCTGATTATCTACCGGAAAAGCGGCGCGGTGGTGGACAATACGCCCTTTTTCTCCGCCCTCACCGACGGGGTGAGCATTGGCTGCAAAAGGGGCGGTTACGATCTGGTGCTGCGCTACCTCTACGAGGACGAGGATGTGGCCTACCAGCTGCAGGTGATCCGCACCGCCGGATTTTCGGGTCTGCTGGTGCTGGCCACCGAGATGGATGAGGCCTCCCTCAGTGCCTTTTCCCACCTGGCCCTGCCAGAGGCCCTGCCTATGGTGGTGCTGGATGCCCACTTTGAAAAGCTGCATCTGGACAGCGTGTCCATAGACAATGTGCAGGGCGCCTATCTGGCAGCCCTTTATCTCATCAACCGGTATCATGTCCAGCCCGGGTATCTGAGATCCGCCTACGCCATCGCCAATTTCACCGAGCGGGCCGACGGCTTTTACAAGGCCATCCGGGCCAAGGGGCTTTCTCCCTCCCAGAGTCTGGTCCATTCCCTGACGCCCTCGGAAGAGGGGGCCTACAGCGACATGCGCCAGCTGCTTTTATCGGGGGAAACGCCGGCCCGATGCTACTTCGCTGACAACGACCTCATTGCCGTGGGGGCCATGCGGGCCTTTAAGGAGGCGGGCTACCGGATCCCGGAGGATGTGGCCGTCATCGGCTTTGACGATCTGCCCGTGGCCCAGTATTTTGATCCGCCCCTCTCCACCGTGGAGGTTCCCAAAAACTATCTGGGAGAGACCGCCGCCGGCCGGCTGATCCAGGTCATTGAAGAAAAAAATACCCTGCCCCTGAAAATCCAGGTGCAGGTGAAGCTGAAGAAACGAAAAAGCGTGTAAGGAGAAAAGCGATGAAAAGAATTATTGTAGTTACCGGTGCGTCCTCCGGCATGGGACGTGAATTTGCCCTTCAGATCTGCCGCCGGGTCAAAGCCGATGAGCTCTGGGCACTGGGGAGAAATCAGCAGCGGCTGGAGGACCTGCAAAATCAAGTAGACGCGAAGGTGGTGCCCATCAGCCTGGATCTGACGGACCGGAAGGAAGTTATGGAGAAGTTTGTATCCCGGCTGGAGGAGGAGAATCCCCGGGTGCTGATTCTGGGCAACTGCGCCGGCTTCGGCAAGTTCGACCACACGGAAAATCTGGATGCGGACACCCTGGTAAACATGGTGGACCTGAATGTCAGCGCCTATGTGGCCATGATTTCCTGGTGCCTGCCCCATATGGACCGGGGCGGTAAGATCATGAACATCAGCTCCTGCGCCGGCTTCCAGCCCATCCCCTACATCAACTGCTACGCCGCCACCAAGGCCTTTGTCACCAGCTACGGCCGCGCCCTGAACGAGGAACTGAAATACCGGGATATCCATGTGCTCACCGTCACGCCCTTCTGGACGAAGACTGCCTTCTTTGACCGGGCCATCGATCCCAAAAAGAAGCTGGTGGTGCTGAACTACGCCGCCATGTACGACCCCGCCAAGGTGATGCGGCAGGCCGTGAAGGACCTGTTTACCAAAAAGGAAATCTCCTGCTACGGCGTTGTCAATCAGCTCCAGTGGGTTCTGGTGCGGTTGCTGCCCAAAAAGATTGTCATGAAGGTCTGGATGAAATCTCAGAGCCTCGACGGCACCCCGGGAATGCGGCCCTGATCACCCTGTGCAGCCGCGGAAGCGGAACTGCGGCAGCGCAACAGAGGAACCACAACCGCGGAACCGGTTTACATACCGCCCGGATTGTGATAGACTAAATGGATAATCCATATACAGAGGAGAGCATATTACAATGAAGAAAAAACTTTACCGGATGGCCGCGCTGATGATGGCCGTCCTGATGATGGTTTCCGTGACCGGCTGTGCCCTGATGAATAAACTGGACGAAGTTGTGGAAGATAAAGAAAACGGCTCCACGGAAGTTTCCGAGACCGCCCAGGCCCAGGAAAGCCAGGCCGAAGCTTCCCAGGAAGCATCCAAGGAAGAATCCGTCACCAGCCAGGAAGAAACTTCCCAGGCTCAGGATTCCCAGCAGGAAGAATCCAAACAGGAGGAGTCAAAACAGGAAGAGTCATCCAAAGAGGAGTCAAAACAGGAAGAATCCTCCAAGGAAGAGAGCTCCAAAGAAGAGTCCTCGAAAGAAGAATCTTCCAAGGAAGAATCAAAGGAAGAGTCCAAGGCTGAGAGCTCCCAGAAAAAGGAAACTCCGCCTGCTCTGACCGGCGACTACACCGGCGAATTTGTTTCTGACACAGAAACCGCCCTCAACCTGATTGTTCGCTGGGCAGCCAGCAAGAACCCCGATTCCACCTATACCGTCTTCCTGCAGTTCTTCCTGGAATGCTATTCCCTGGAAGTCAGCGAGCGTAACGACAACACCCTGACTGTGGTCACCTCCAAGGGCGAGCAGTCCTTCAGCTTCCACACCGATGAGTTGGAAAAAGAGAAGGACGACTACTCCGAGGAGTATATCGGAAAGACCTCCTTCACCGTATCCGAGAAGGATATGGAAAACGGCGTCAGCGTAACGGCCAGCTGGCCCTTCCGCGGCACCTATTCCGAGAAGGATATCCCCGAAATCAAGGCCGCCGGCGTAATTAAGGCAGAATAATCTGATTCAAACCAAAGAAGAATATACAACAATGGTAATCGCGTTAATCAATAAAGAACGGCAGGAAAACAGGAAGGCTTTCTATCATCTTCCCGGTCTGTTCGAATTTTACGAACTGTACCGTGTTTTCCTGCCGCTTTATTTTGGGCATCCGGAGTATTTTTATGACTGGTGCGGCATCGGCTCCATTTACGGAGCCCCCGCGGACTGTCTGTGGGGCGGCGGCCGGGCCGGCTACGGCGAAACCCCGCCGCAGGAGGCGGCCGCGCTGCTGAAAGAATTCGGCATCTCCGCCCGGCTGACCTTCAGCAACTCGCTGCTTCGGGAGGAGCACCTTTCGGATCGAAAATGCAATGCCCTCTGCGCCCTCTTTGAAAACAGCGGCCGGGTGCCGGCGGGAGTAATCCTGTCCTCGGACCTGCTGCTGGATTATCTGAAAGAGCGCTATCCGGGGCTGTACTTTGTGTCCTCCACCACCAAGGTCCTGACCGAATTCAAGGACTTTGAGCTGGAGCTGAGCCGCCCGGACTTCAGCTTCGTGGTGCCGGATTTTAGGCTGAATCATCAGCTGGACGAGCTTAGCACTCTGCCCCGGGACCAGAAAGAAAAGGTGGAATTTCTCTGCAACGAGTGCTGCTGGTTCCAGTGCCCCGACCGGAAAGCCTGCTACGAAAATGTCAGCCGGAAAAATCTGGGGGAGGACTGCCCGGATCACATCTGCGTCTCGCCCACCGCCGCCAGAGGCTACCGCTTCTCTGACGCCATGAAGAATCCGGGCTTTATCGGCATCGATGCCATCAGAAATACCTACATGCCCCTGGGCTTTTCCCATTTCAAGATCGAAGGCCGGAGCCTGGGCAGCGCGCTGATTCTGGAGTTTCTACTATATTATATGACCCGGCCGGAATACCAGCTGAAGGTGAGGGAAGAAATCTACCTGGACAGCATGCTGGACCTGTTCTGAGGGGCTGTAGCAAAATAGCCCCATATTTCTTAAGGAGAACTCTATGGAAATATATGATCTGAAAATCAACGGCATCCGGGAGCCTCTGGGGTTTGCCCTTGAGAATCCCCGTGTCTCATGGAAGGTCCGAAACACCGCCAGCAAGCATGCGGTTCAGACAATTCTTACCGTGGCCGCGGACCCTCAGTTTTCCAAGATCCTGCTGATCAAGCAGGCGGGCGAGCTGAATCCTCTGGCAGAGGAGCTTGACCTTGAGCTTCGCCCCCGTACCCGGTACTTTGTCCGGGTCGAGGTCACTGGGGATTCCGGGGACGCTGCCCGGCTGGACAGCTGGTTCGAAACCGGCAAAATGGCTGAGCCTTTTGCAGCATCCTGGATTGGAACCCAGCCCGAGGACCGATTCCATCCGGTGTTTTTTAAGAACTTTTCTCTGTCCGCAGCGCCCTGCGCTGCCAGACTGTATATCACGGGCCTGGGCCTGTATGAGGCTTCCCTCAACGGAAAAAAGATTGGGGATGAAATACTGGCCCCCTTCTGTAACGACTACAATGAAGCGGTTCAGGTGCAGACCTACGATGTGACAGATCAGCTGACAGCCGGCGGCAACCGGATGGAAATCCTCTGCGGCAACGGCTGGTTCAAGGGACGTCTGGGCTACGAAGGCGCCAGTGAAGTCTATGGCGACCGCTTTGAGGCCCTCGCTGAACTGAGGGTTTTCTATCCCGACGGCACCGAGCAGGTGCTGGGCACCGATGAGAGCTGGCTTTATCAGGGCAGCGACTTTGAATTCACCGATATCTACGATGGCGAGTGCCTGAACCGGCAGCTCTGGGCTGGCCGGGAGAATCCATCAAAGGCTGCTGTTCCTGCCAAAAGCTGGAAAACCGTGGACCGGTACAGCCTGCCGGTCATTGTTAAGGATTCTCTGCCCGTGAAGGAAATCATCCATACGCCGGCCGGTGAAACCGTGCTGGATTTTGGACAGAACTTTACCGGATATGTGGAATACATGGCCGATTTGCCGGCAGGAACCCGGATCACTCTCGACCACGGCGAAATCCTGCAGAATGGAAATTTCTACAATGACAACTACCGTACGGCCAAGGTACAGATGATTTTTGTTTCCGGCAGCAAGGCGGAGACCGTGAAGGCCCATTTTACTTACTTCGGTTTCCGTTATGTCCGGGTCACCGGCTGGATAGGCGAGCTGAAGGCGGAAGACTTTACCGGCCGGGTGGTCTATTCCGATCTGGATACCGCCATCAGCTTTGCCTCTTCCGACGAGAAGCTGAACCGTCTGGCGGCCAACGCCTTCTGGGGCCAGCGCTCCAATTTCCTGGATATGCCCACCGACTGCCCCCAGCGGGATGAACGTCTGGGCTGGACCGGCGACGCCCAGGTTTTTTCTCCCACCGCCTGCTTCCAGATGGATACCCGGGCCTTCTATCATAAATTCCTGAAGGATCTGCGCATCGATCAGCTGAAGCATGACGGCGTCATCCCCAACTATCTGCCTAACTTTGCTGTGGGAATGCCCGGCGGCTCCAGCGTATGGGGCGATGTGGCCAGCTTCCTGCCCATGACCCTGTTTGATTTTTACGCCGATCTGCCCGCCCTGAAGGAGTACTATCCCATGATGAAGGACTGGCTGGAATGGATTTACCGCCAGGACGAGGCCCACGGAGGAGCCAGACTCTGGAACTTCGGTTTTCACTTCGGCGACTGGCTGGCCCAGGACGGCGTTACCCCCCAGAGCATGAAGGGCGGCACCGACGACTTCTTTGTGGCCAGCATGTATTACTATGCCACAGCCCAGAAGCTTTCCCGGGCGGCGGGACTGCTGGGCCTGACGGAGGATGAGAAGAAATACGCCCAGCTGAGCGAGCAGATCCGCAGTGCTATTCTGACCGAATATTTCTCCGGCACCGGCCGGCTCTGCATTGACACCCAGACGGCGTATCTGCTGTGCCTGAACTTTGGTATCTATGTGGATAAAAACCGTATTGTTGATGGCCTGAAACGCCGCCTCCAGAAGGACTGCTGGAAAATCAAAGGCGGCTTTGTGGGCGCCACCATGATGTGCCGCGTCCTGGCGGAAAATAGCATGGAGGACCTGGCGGCCTACTACCTGTTCCAGGAAGGCTTCCCCGGATGGATGCACTGCATCAACCTGGGAGCCACTACCATCTGGGAACGGTGGAATTCCGTGCTGGATGACGGAAGCATCAGCGGCACCGGCATGAACTCCCTGAACCACTATTCCTACGGCTCCGTAATGGAATATGTATTCCGCGATCTGGCCGGCATCCAGAGCCTGGCACCCGGCTTTACCCGGGTCCGGTTCGCACCCCAGCCCACCTGGCGCCTGCAGGAGCTTCGCGTGGGCTATGAATCCGCCAGCGGCCGGTATGAATCCTACTGGCGCATCGGCGAAGACGGCACCCTGAAGGTCCGGTTCGAGGTTCCCTTCGGATGCACCGCCGAGGCTGTGCTGCCGGGAGGCGAAACCATTGAGCTTACCAGCGGCGTCTTTGAAAAAACCTGGACACCGGAGAAGGACTACCGCCTGAAATACAGCATGGAAAGCCGCCTGGACGAGGTAAGGGAAGATCCGGAAGCCATTGCCATTCTCCGGGAAGACCTTCCCCAGGCCATCGGCCTGATTGAGTCGGGCGACGTGGAATTCTACGGCATGAGCTTCGCCGAGCTCCAGACCCTGTTCTTCCGGGGCTTCAATCCGCCTCTGGTGCAGCAGGGAACCAAACGGCTCTTTGAGCTGAAAGCTTTCTGAGATAAAAGTGAGACAAAAGAGTTGGAACCAATTGCCTCATTTCGGAAAAGGAGGTTTCATTGAAAAAATATACTACCCAGACCACGATGGCGGAAGCGCTGATGGCGCCGGAGTTTGAACCATTTCAGAAATATCTCATGTACCAGGGCGGACACGCGGGAGAGCAGAGCCCTGAGGCCGAGTCCCATGCCCGGATGGGCCAGGCTCCTCTTTCGGTATTGGCACAGATCGGCTGGTCTCCGGAAGGCATCGCGGAGGGCCTGAACGCCCTCAGTGAGGCGGTTCAGGAGGGACGAACTGAGCAGTACTTCGTTTATCCCAAAGAAGCCTGCGGGGATGATCCCCTGAAAGCAGAGGTTAATCTGATCCGGATCCGCCCCGCCGAGGCAAAAGCCGGCGTCCCTGTGATTGTTCTCTGCGCCAGAGGTGCCTACGAGAGCGTCTGCACCATGGTGGAGGCGCTCCCCACAGCCAGGCATTTTCTGGCACTGGGCTATAATGTCTTTTTGTTCACTTACCGCGTAGGCGTTCAGGAGGCTGCCATCAAAGCCCTGGACGATCTGGCGGCCGGCATCCGTTATCTGGATGAACACAGCAGGGATCTGGGCATCGCCCCCTTCCGCTACGCCATCGGAGGCTTCTCGGCAGGCTCAAACCTGGTATCCAACTGGGGATCGCCGAGGATCGGTTATCAGTCTTATGGACTCCCCAAGCCCGCAGCCATGTTCCCGATCTACACCTATATTGATCTGGAGCTGGAAGCCGGACGGGATGAGAACGGAGGGCTCGTGGCGCCCATGCTGGGCAGGAACTTCCGGGAGCTGATACCGAAATACAATGTGGTGAATCAGATCGACGCCGACTATCCCCCCTGCTACATTGTCTGCGGAAAGGATGACACCGTCGTTCCCTGCGTGAATTCCGAAAAGATGAAGGAAAAGCTGGATGAGGCCGGTGTTCCCGCCGTTCTGGAGGAAGGGGAACATGCCCCCCATGGCTTCGGCGATGGAACCGGTACCGATGTGGAGGGCTGGCCTGAAAGAGCCGCCGCCTTCCTGGAAGGTCTGATCTAAAAAAACAAAAAAAAGAGACAGAAATCCCGCCTTTGGCTCTCGCTGAGCACATGCTCGGCTCATGCCAGAGATGCGGATTCTGTCTCCTGTTTTTTTTCGCTTATGGCTGCTGTTCTTCCGCCTTGCGGAGCAGGAACCTGACAAACTGATCCATGCCGGTTTCCAGGCCAGCTTCCCCGAAAACCCATTTACTGTTCAGTCTATCCTTTAATTCCCGGACTTTTTCCGGAGTAAAAGTGAACATACTTTCTTTCTGCGTCGGGAGGGCCCCCTCCACAGCAGGCGCATTCCAGCTCCGCTTCAGGGCAGGCTCTTCGCCGCTTCTGACATGCCAGTTGGACTTTGATTTCTCTCCCCGGAACCGGTTCCGGCAGAAATCCAGCAGAACCCTCCAGTCCTCCAGGGTCAGGGCATGGCCTCCGACGAATTCTCGTGTCCATCTCTGTGGCCTGCAACTTACACTTTGGTGCTCGTGGCGCATCCGCAAGCTTCATAGCACCAGAGATTGGTGCTATATCGCAAAAATGTGGTGCAATGCACCACAAAAATCCAAGATAGCACCAAAGATTGGTGCTATATCGCAAAAGTATGGTGCAATGCACCACAAAAGTCTTAGATAGCACCAACCGCAGGTGCTATTTGTGATCCAGCATCGTTGGTAGCACCAATCGGTGGTGCTATCCGTGAGTCTGCGATGCTGGTAGCACCAAGGCCTGGTGCTATCTGAGAGTCAGCAGAGCTGACAGCACCAATGGCCGTGGGCGGAAGGATAGCCGCGGGTGGAAAGTTGGCTGTGGAAAGATAGCGGGAGGGACAATGGATGCCATCGAAACGCTAGCGGGAGGAAAGACGGTCTCGAAATCACCGCCCCAAATGCAGAAAACAAAGAAAACTAAAAAAGCGGCCGGAGGAGCAGCTCCTCCGGCCAAAGAATATAAGTTTGAGAGAATTAAAATCATCAGTTATGGCCTGTAATGGCGTGAGGCAGGTAGGCTTCCTCCAGATAGGTAATCTCTTCCGGAGTCAGGACCACATCTACGGCGACGCAGGCCTCTTCCAGATGGCGGATCTTCGTCGCGCCAACGATGGGAGAAGTGACCGTGGGCTTGGAAAGCAGCCAGGCCAGCGCCACCTGTCCCATGGGAATGCCTTTATCTTCCGCTACCTTTTCCACGCGGCGGATGATCTCCAGATTGGACTCATCCTCCGGGAAGAAGCGCTTGCCCACAGCTTCGTTTTCGTAACGGGTTGTGACGGTACCGGGCTTTCTTGCCAGCCGGCCTTTGGCCTGAGGAGACCAGACCATCTGGCCCACCTTCTGATCCGCCAGCAGAGGAATCATCTCCCGCTCCTCTTCGCGGTAGATCAGGTTATACAGATTCTGCATGGAAACAAAGCGGGATCAGCCATGCTCTTTAGCCACCTGCTGCGCCTTGGCAAACTGCCACGCATACATGGAAGAAGCGCCGATATAGCGGGCTTTTCCGGCCTTGACCACATCATTCAATGCTTCCATGGTCTCTTCGATGGGGGTCTGATAATCCCACCGATGAATCTGATACAGGTCCACATAATCCATGCCCAGTCTCATCAGGGAATCATCAATGGATTTCATAATGTTTTTCCGGGAAAGACCCTGAAGGTTGTGGCCGGCCTTTTCCACGGGGAAATAGACCTTGGTGGCCACCACGATTTCGTCCCTGTTGGCGAAGTCGCGCAGGGCATGACCGGTGAAAACCTCACTGGTTCCGCCGGAGTAAGTGTTGGCGGTATCGAAAAAGTTAATGCCCAGCTCCAGCGCCCGCTTGATAATCTCCCGGGAGCTTTCCTCATTGAGAGCCCAGCCTTTGCCGGTGGTGACACCGGCGGTATCATCGCCGAAAGACATGCATCCCAGACAGATTCTGGATACTTCCAAACCGGTGTTTCCAAGTCTTGTATACTTCATGTTGGTTCCTCCTGAATGATTATAAATGTTTTACTGCTTTGTTCCATAGGCGGGAATTACCATCCGGTCCAGCAGCTCGTCAATTTGATGGATTTCCTCGGCTGACAGTTCCACCTGGCAGGAATCGAAATTCTCCAGAATCCGGTGCTCCTTGCGGCTGCCCGGAATCGGGATGATATAGGGCTTCTTATTCAGCATCCAGGCCAGGGACAGCTGGCCGGTGGTGGCTCCCTTCTGGTCGCCCAGCTTCGACAGGAAGCTCATCAGCTCCTGGGCGGCCTCGAAGCCTTCCTTCGTGTACTGGGGCATGCGGCTGCGGTAATCCACGCCCTCGGCAAAGGTCGACGAGCTGTTGTAGGCGCCGGTGAGGAAGCCGTTGCCCATGGGGGAGAAGGCCACCAGTGCCACATTCAGCTCCTCCAGCACCGGGAACAGCGGCTCGTAGCCCCGGGCAATCATGGAATAGCGGTTCTGAATGGCCGCCACGGGCGTCACCGCGTTGGCTCTTCGCAGATATTCCTCGCCGGTCTCGGAAATGCCCCAGGCCCGGATTTTTCCTTCCTTAATTAGCTGCCCCATGGTATCCGCCACCACTTCCGGCTCCACCTTGGGATCAATCCGGTGCTGATAATAAAGATCAATATAATCGGTGCCCAGCCGCTTCAGACTGCTCTCCACGGACGCGCGGATCTTGGCCGGGGAAGAATCCAGCACGGACCCGCCGGGCGCGAAGGTAATGCCCATCTTGGTGGCGATGACCACCCGGTCCCGCACCTCCCGCAGCGCGTCGCCCACCAGCTCCTCGTTGTAGCTGATGGAGCCGTCCGGATTGACGTCGGTGTAGCACTCCGCGGTATCAAAGAAGGTATAGCCCATGTCAAAGGCCTTCCGTATCATTTTGACGGCGGTGTTTTTCTCGGTGGGTTCACCATAGGCATGAGAAAAGCCCATGCAGCCCAGGCCCACCGGACTGACGGAAATGCCGCTGTTGCCAAGCACTCTTGTTTTGATCTCTGTATTCATAGGGGTACCTCCTTCTGCTGTCAGGTTATTTCTGATTAAAAGTATATCGGGAATATACTTATACATCAATATGAATTCCATGGGGTATTGATAAGTAAAACTAATCTGGAGCCCGGCGCCGTCGTCCCGCCGGCACCGCAACTTATGCCGCTTTTATGATAGCTCGCTCTCTCCTATTGTGTTCGGGACAAAACTATTGTAGAATCGAAGCAACTTAGAAAACCGTGAAATCTTAAACAAATGGAGGTGCGGAAGTGCCCGATTTACAATATAGAGAAGCGCTGCGGGAAAAGCTGCTGGACCTGTCCGGCGAGCTCAAAACCGGCCGGAACGAGTTTTCCACCGGATCCGTCATGTATCGCAGCCTGAACAATTCCATTTCTGCGGTCCTCAAGGTCCTGGAAGATCACGAAGGCGAAGACGTCCTGGATAATGATGCCCGCAGAGAATTAGAAGATAAGATCGTCCTCATGAAGAGGCAGGCGAAGGGCTACGCCAGACACAAAACCGAAGAAGGCGGGCTGATTGTCGAGGCCGGCGCCGACGAGGCGGATATCAAAAAGGCAGAAATCAACCTTAAGAGAGTCAATGCTGCTGAGGATATCTTGAAGATCAGCAGCAGGATCCCGAGAAATCCCGGCGAGGACTACGGCATTATCGCACCCTCCAGGCTGGAGCCCGGGGACAAGCGGGAGACGGACTGGCGCCTTCGCTGGAAGCAGAATGTCCGGTATCTGGGCCGCAAGCAGCTGGCCACCTATGAGCGGCACAGAAGACAGTACCAGCCATCCAACCGGCTGGAGCAGGAAGACTTCAATGCCCTGATGGACCTGGTGGGAAAGAAACATATCCTCGCTTACCGCGACGATGCCCATCTCTGCCAGAAATATCCTAAAATGCGGATGCAGCTGGAAAAAGCCATCCATGCCGCCGAGCTGGTGAAGGATATGTCAGAGGATGAGCTGTCCGGCTACCTGATGAACTGGGGCGTGTCCACCGTGGAGCAGTCGGTGGCGGCCGCGGAAAAAGCAAAAAAGCGCCAGGGAAAACCCTTCACAGACGCAGAAAGAGCAAAGCTGACAAAGCAGCAGGAAGAGCTGGCCCAGGAGAAGATCAAGAAATTCGGCAGCCCCGAAAAGCTGGGCGCCGCCGGGGATTTCCTGGAGCAGGTGGCCCGCTTTGCTGACCTGAAGATGAAGGTCATCTCCGACAAGAATTACGTTAAGCTGCCTCATACCAACTCCCTGGGACATATCTTCAGCGTGGAAGAATATGAGAGCCTGGCCAAGAACAGCAAAACCGAAAGCGAAAGAGAGTTCAACCAGAACCTGCGGGACATCCGCGAGCTGGAGGACGCCGGCATCCGGCATCTGTATCCGCTGGAAGGCGTGGACAAAGCCCTCTACCGGAAGGTTCACGAATCCAAGCACGTGACCTTCAAACGGGAGTTGTTCGGCTACAAGCAGGGCACCATGGGCTTCAACGGACTCAGCGTTGCCAACAATCTCTACGGAGCCACAGACAGCAGCACGGTAACGAAAGCCACCATGTCGCAGAACCGGAAGGTCCGGGTCGGCAAGATCGGCCTGAAGCTTCATTCGGAGCACAAGCACCTGCAGGTCTCCGGTAGTGTGGCCCTGGGACAGGTCAAGTCGAGCAAAATCATCTCGGCCTCCCTGACCAGTCCCGGCGTCGACCTGATGCTTTCCCACGAAGCCACCCTGGTCCGGGCGAGAATCAAGGCCCAGGCGAAACGGGGCCTGGTGGGCACCTCCATCGGCGCCAACGGCAGCTTCGGCTATGCCAACGGCCTGGTCCGCGGCGGCATCGGCAACATCACTGTGAAGGACTCGGAAGGCAATGAGCACAAGACCCTTGGCCTCAGCGGCAAGGTGCAGGGCATGGTCGGCGGAGTCAAGGGCGGCGCCGGCGGCACTCTCAACCTTTTCGGTCTGAAGATTGGTGTCAGCTTCACGGCCTATGGCGGCGCGGCGGGCGTGGAGTTCGGCGGCGAGGCCACCCTGGGCGGCGTGGGCTTCTCCCTGGGCGCGGCCCTCGGCATTGGCGCGGGCCTGGCGGTCAGCGTCAACTGGTCGGAGCTGGTGCACAACGTCAAAGAATACTGGCGCAACTCTAAGCTGGGCAAGCTCATTAACCGCTTCAAGGAAAACAAGCGGGTCAAAAAGAAAGAGGAGGCCTACGAAAAGGAGCACCGCGCCAATCAGCAGAAAAAAGCCTTCAATGAAATGAGGAAGAACATCAAGGAACTCGGTAAGAACGAGCATCAGATGGACGATGGCCTTCAGATCATCAACGAGCCAGCCCCAGAGCGGCGCTCCCAGGGCCCGGCCGCTGGAATGAATATCTGATCGGAAGATCCACAGGAATCTGCACGTGGAAAAACATTGTAAGTGAATGATCTGTCAAATATAAGAGGAACAGAAAGGAATCAGAAAATGTACAAAAACATGCTGCCGATAGGCTCTGTTGTCAGGATCGAAGGTGCTGTCAGAAAGCTGATGGTCCTTGGAAGGATCGCCACCACCGAGGATGAGGACATGATTTACGACTATATAGGCACGCCCTATCCGGAAGGTGTCAGCGCCTCTGATGAAATGTTCTTTTTCAACCGGGACCAGATTGAAGAGCTTTTCTTCATTGGATTCCAGGATCCCGAAGCGCTGGCGTTTCAGCACGATGTCCTCGACGAGCTGGGCGAGCTCACCGTCGAGAATCACCGAATTGTAGAAAAGTAAAAAGATAAAATAAAGGCGAAGTGGACACGCCTGTAAGAATAAGGGTACATAATACCAAACTTCTTAAACAGAGGAGCTTGCTGCCTGCATTACCAGAATTCAATCTCTGTTGTCCACGAAAGGAGACGCAACATGAACGATAGGATCCGCAGCTTTGTTTCGCTGTTTTTCGAGGATCTGCCATACAACAGGGAAATCGAAGATGCGCGGAAAGACATCGAGCGCTTTCTCGCG
>CACZRP010000007.1 GCA_902783575.1 uncultured Eubacteriales bacterium | reverse complement strand
TCATCTTCCTATCCTTTCTTGATCTGTTTATTTCCATAAAATCTCTTGAGCAAAGTGACGGAACATCTCCGGCCAGCAGAACCAGTCGTGTGAACCGGGGACAAAGTAGGGGATATAGGGAAGCCCCTTCGCTTTCAGCGCCCGGATCGTAGGCGGTGTTCCGATATCCCGTTCATTGTAGGAGATATCTTCTTCCGCGCAGCCGATCATCAGCGTGACGTCCTTCAGACGCGGATTTTCCAGTGTAAATCCCTCGCCTCCCGCATAGCCAGCGGAGAAGCAGCCGAAATACTGAAAACGTTCCGGGTGATGCATGTAGGTATACATGGTGGTGATGCCGCCCATGGAAAGTCCGCAGAATGCCATCCGTTTAGGATCGTTCGTGACGGCGAACATCTTCTGAAGGAGCGGAAGGATGCACTGGATTACATTCTGGTCGATCAGCGCGAAGTTCCAGTCATAGACGGAGTTGTTCATAGTCACGACGACAGCCGGTTCTGTCCTTCCGTCCGCGATCAGATTATCCATGATGTTGGCAAGGCCGCCCTGGCTGAACCAGTCTACTTCGTTTCCGCCGCCTCCGTGGGAAACAAAGATCAGCGGGTATTCACCGAAACGGTCATATCCGGCTGGCAGATAGACACCCATCGTCCGGACATTCCCGACGATATCGTTATAGCTCATGTAAGTCAGCGTGCCTTTTACCGCCGGATCCGTTGCAGGAAGATGAGGCATATCGTCCGGAGTGCCCACGTAGAGCTCGCTGTTCATCTGCGCCCCGTCTTTCGTCGGCGCGTAGGGAGGATTTTTCGGATCAGATATCCAGGGTTTGAATTCCTTCAGGCTGTGATAGGTTCCGTCCTCCGTCATCAGATTCTGCCATGCCATACGCGGATCCGTGGTGGCTTCACCGAGCTCATAGTTGACCTGGAATCCATACGGATAAACTCCGGCAGGAAGTTTCAGTGTGATCTGATAAAGCCCGGTTTCGGGATCTTTTTCAAGTGGGTGGAAGTAACGTCCGCCGATCTGGCACATGCCTTCCTCATAGCGGGAAGGCGGGAATTTTTCATCGCCCTCCGCCATACCGGTTTCGTCGGTATGATCTTTCAGATTGCTGCGATAGAACAGGAACTCTCCGATCAACGCGGCGTTTTCGATCTTTTCTTCAATATCCGCCGGATCCAGCGTGATGGTTACATCATAAAGTTTCTTCTTCAGGAATCGTTCCTGTTCGGTCTTTTTCTTTTCTTCTGCCATGTTCAGAGTCCTATCAGTATGCGAATTTGATTTTTTTCAGTGTCAGGGTGCCTTTTCTGACGACGACCTTGATGGTTACACGTTCACCGGTCTGTCCGACGGCAAAGGCCTCGGACTGCAGCGGCTGCAGGATGTTTCCCTTGCCAAAGACAAGTGTTCCGATGGTTTTGCCGGCGCATCTTACCTCGGCTTCACATTCGCCGATGCCCTCAAAGGAGACCTTCAGGCCTTCTTTTACTTCGCGGACCGTATAGTTCGCCCATTCACCTTCACCAAGCTCCAGAGCCAGATCATTTAATGGATTGTAGCGAAGCTCGTTGGGATCATCATACCATGCGAACTTGGGGTAAGGCAAGGTCTTGTCGGTCGCCCATACCAGTTTGGTATGATCTTCCAGGCGGAAGTTCAGATAGTTGGAAAATTCCCAGTTACCGTAATACCGTTTGCCGTTCTCATCCCACATATCGTAGGCAACACCAGCCAGATCAATGTCCGGAATCTTTTTGGATGTACGGGGACCATCCCAGTTGATGACACAGTTACTAAGCTTTGTGGATTCGATAAACGCGTCCATAATACGGATACATTCCTCATAGGAAGGACGCGGTCCTACCATCTGATACTTCTGGATCTTTTCCCAGCCTTCCGGAACCAGGTGATTGACCGGGCCGTGGGCAGGCATGGGTGATTTGGGATCTCTGGCTGTTTTCCAGCCCCAGGGGGTATAGGAAACATGCAGATGTTCGCAGATATCATAGAATACGGCATCGGCGTCAGGACCCGCGCCGCACTCGCCCAGCCACAGCGGAACATTCAGTTCATCCCGCTTCAGAAGCCAGGGGTACAGATCCCTGATCTCAGGGCTCGCGCCGTACAGATGGATGGAGATCGCCCAGTTATGGCATTCGGGATCATATTCATGATTGTCGAAGATCCGGAAATCGCGGGCATATTTAGCACCTTCCAGGAAGATGATATGTTCTTTGTCGATCTTGCGAATCCGACGGATGCATTCGTCGTAATATTTGACCAGCAGCGGGATATATTCATGCTGGACAGGCGAGGAAACGGGTTCATTGATCAGGTCATAGCCGGCTACGATCCAGCGGCTGCCGAACCGGCGCACGATCTCCTCCCAGAGGATGATCTGCCGTTCGGTGGATTCCTCATCCAGAAAAACGGAAGGATATTCGCAAAAGAGACTGTCGCCGGTAGCGCCATTGTTGCCGCCGATCACGCCGTGCATATCCAGGATTGCATAGATGCGGTACTTTTCACACCAGTCAATGACGTTTGCGAGACGTCCAAAACCCTTTTCGTTGAAGTTGATACCGGGTTCTTCATAGAGCAGAGCATTCGCGTTGAGAACGATCCGGACACAGTTGTAGCCCATATCCGCCATCAGCTTGATATCTTCTTCACGCAGATGGTTTTCTTCCCAGCGATCCCAGAAAGTTTCGAGATATTTCTGACCGCAGAGTTCACGGATCTGCTGGGATACGAACCGGCGGGAAGTCCAGCGCTCAGGATTGTGGTCTTTTCCCGGTCCGGGGAAAAGAATGAATTTGAAATTATCTCTGGGCAGAGGGGCAGATCCGATCATGAATCCTTCTACGTTCTGCCAGTTGGCAGCTCCCCATCCGGTCAGGATCAATTCCTGACCATCCTCATTTACAAAGCGGATCCCGTCGGTCTTCAGGATACCTTTTACTCTCTCATTGTCCAGTTTGCTCATAACATTCTCCTTA
>CACZRP010000006.1 GCA_902783575.1 uncultured Eubacteriales bacterium | reverse complement strand
GTTAAGTTGATTGAACCGCCGTATGCCGAACGGCTTGTACGGTGGTGTGAGAGGTCGGGGGCTCATCGCCCCCTCCTACTCGATTTAGTATGGATACTGCATCATGGCGGGGGTATGGCTGCTGAGCTTGATGCCCAGAAAACCAATGATGGCCGTGGCGTCATCCTGTCCTTTGTGATAGAGGTGTTTTAAAGCCTCCAGATCACGGGTCAGGGTTTTCATCTTGCCGATATCATCCGGCGCGACAATGAGCAGCCGGCCTTCAGCGGCATATTTCTTGCAAAGCTCCACCTGGCTGTTGTAGGTCTGGGCCCGATTCGCCAGAGCTTTGGCCGCTTCAGGATACTGGGAGGCCAGGCGCCGGGCCATGAACTGATCCTTTTTGGGATCCCTCACCTGATCAACAGGACGGGTCAGAATGACCACAACCTTGTCACAGCCGTCAGCGAAGGCCTTTTCCACGGGAATGGGATCGCTGAAGCCGCCATCGAAGTAAATGCCGTCTCCGATCGGATAGGGCTTGTTGAAACCGGGAACGCAGCTGGACGCCTTAAAGACATCGTAGTTGTCCTGCTGAATATCATCCATGGAGAAATAATGGGGCTTTCCGGTTCTGGCATCCGTGGCTACAATCCTGAAAATCCGGCCTGAATTTTTCATGGCAGGAAAATCCAGAGGATCTTCACCGTCATGATTGGCCAGGGTGCTGTATATATAATCGAGGTTAATATAATTTCTTGTGGACAGAAACTGGCCGAGTCCCATGTATTCCTTGCGGAAGCTGTAATCGGTATAAAAACGGAAATTCCGCTGAGACTGCCCCGCCAGATAGGAACCCAGGTTGGCGGAACCGGCAGATACACCGATACAATAGTCGAAGCGGATACCAAATTTCATGCAGTAATCCAGTACGCCTGCTCCGTAAATATCGCGTTGTCCGCCGCCCACATCGATAATTCCGATCATTTTTAATGTTCCTTTAAAAAGAGTAGTATGAGAATTATACCACTTTAGACGGAAAACGCAAGCAATATTTACTCGATCAGATCGTCCATGGTGTAGAATCCCGGAGACTGGCAGAAAACGAAATCCGCTGCCCGCAGGGCGCCGCTGGCAAAAATCTGGCGGTCGGTGGCATGATGAGTGATGGTTATGGATTCATCGTCTCCGAAGAAGTGCACGCTGTGCTCTCCGGCCTCGGTGCCGCCCCGCAGGGCATGAACGCCGATTTCCCGTCCCCGGGGACCGATGAAGCCCTCCCGGCCAAAGACCTCGGAAAAGCTCTGATCCTCGTTGAGAACCTGCAGGATGGCCTTGGCGGTGCCGCTGGGAGCATCCTGTTTTTTGCGGTGATGGGTTTCCACCAGTTCCATGTCGAAGGAATCCTTCAGCAGAGGGACGGCTGTGCGCAGCAGTTTCAGCAGTACGGCCACACCATAGGAATAGTTGGCGCTGTAAAAAACAGGTACCCTGTCGGAGAGAGCCCTCAGTTCCCGGAGCTGGGCGGAGGAGATGCCTGTGGTACCGTAGACCAGAGGGCATTCGTGCTCCAGGACATAGTCAGCCACCCAGGAGAGGTTGGCGGGGTGGGAGAAGTCGATGACGATATTGGCCTCGGGAAGGGTGTCCAGAACGGAAAGATCCAGAGCATCCACCATACCCACCACCTCAAGGCCCTTGGCCTCGGCGGTGGCTTTGATTTTCCGGCCCATCTGTCCTTTGCCGGCGATCAGGATTTTCATAAAAGTCCAACCTTTCTCATGGAATTATAGAGCCGCTGACGGTTGGCCTCCTCCATGGGATAGAGAGGCAGACGATAGCCGCCGACGCCCATGCCCATGGCGTTCAGAGCCTCTTTGACGGGAATGGGATTGACTTCGCAGAACAGGCTGTGGATCAGATCCAGATATTTCTGCTGCAGCGCCAGGGAACCCTTGATATCTCCCTGCTGGAAGAGGGAAACCATTTCATGGGTTTCTCTGGGATTGGTGTTGGCCAGAACGCTGATGACGCCGCTGGCTCCCAGGGACATCATGGGGACGATAATATCGTCATTGCCGCTGAACATGACAAAATCATCCCGGATCAGATGGGAGATATTGACTGCGTAGCTGATGTCGCCGCTGGCTTCCTTGATGCCGCAGATGCGGGGATGCTCGGAGAGCTGTTCTACGGCTTTAACGGAAAGACCGCAGCCGGTGCGTCCGGGCACATTGTACAGAATAACAGGACAGGAAACCTGATCCGCCACCTTGGTGAAGTGATAGATCATGCCCTGCTGATTGGCCTTGTTATAATAGGGAGTGATGCACAGAAGGGCATCCACGCCCATATGATCGTATTTGCGGCTCTTGTCAATCTGGGTCTGGGTATCGTTGGAGCCGGAGCCGGCGATGACGGGAACCCGGTGATTCACCACCTTCATGGTGAAATAAACGACGGAATCATCCTCCTCGTGGGACATGGTGGTACTTTCACCGGTGGTGCCCAGCACCAGGATGCCGTCGGTGCCGTTGGCGATATGCCATTCCAGCAGTTCTTCCAGCTTCTCGAAATTGATGCTTCCGTCCTCGTGGAAGGGGGTAACTAAAGCGACGATGGAACCTTGTAACATGATATCCTCCTTGGTTTGGGAGTATCGAATTAACGCGCTAAAGCGTCCGGGTAAAAAATATCGGCGATAGCCAGATATGCTAACCGCCGGTGTTCATCCCTTCGATAGCACTCCTACAGTTTCTGTAGACAGTCCGTCAGGTATTTCCTGCCGGCCCACCAGTCCTCCGCGCCCGGAAGAAAGGTTCGGCGGAATCGCTTGCTTCGGATATCAGATGCCTGCCGGCTCTATCCGATCTCGTCTTTCCCGCGCCTCTATCTTGTGCTCTGGATGATATCATGAATTGTAAAAATGCGCAAGAGAAAAATACAGGTTCTCTCTTTTGTACAAAAATCCTGAGAAGGCAGGATTATGAAATAGTGCAATAGCCTAAAAGCCGGGTGTCCTCCAGGGCCAGGTACCGGGGACGGTCTGCCCATCCGTCGGCCAGGGTAATATAGGTGCGGATCCGGCCATCGGCGGACTGGACATTCTGCAGTCCGTAGGCCACCACAGAATGGGTGCCGTAGGTCTTGTGAAAATATACCTGCAGCATCAGAAGCTTTCCTTCCTCCAGAGCTCTGGCAGCCCGGCGGGGAGTGGAGAGAAAATGCAGACGAATTCTGCGGTCCCGGATGCCAAAGGCCTTCAGGCAGGCCCTGAGATAGAGACTGATCAGTACGACGCTGGAACCGCCCCAGAAGTTAAACAGCTTTTTGTTGATATACAAAAGGCGCCGGCGGCCGATGGCGGCTGCGCGGGAAAAGATCTCTTCGGGAGTCAGGCCCTCCACCTGGGGATAGTGGTATCGGGCATGAAGGGTCAGAATCAGATTGGTGATGGCGGTGGGAGCGCAGTGCTGGACAAATTTTTCGCCATTCAATCGTGAGAATCGGCCGGTGGTGCAGAAGGTTTCGTAAGGCGCCCATTCTCCGGCCCGGGTCTGGCTGAGGGAGGGAATGAGGGATGCTTCCAGACCCAGTTTTTCCCTGATATCCTGAATCGGATCACTGATAGGATGGGTCTTCTTTCTGTGAAACAGCTTTTTCAGATCCGGCACGGCGGGAGTCCTCCTTTACTCATACTTGACAGTCCTATTGTAGCAGGAGAAGGGCGGATAGGCAACAAAAATCCCTGCTCGGTTGTCCGGACCGGCAGGGATTTTTGTGTTGTGTAGAGGAAACAAAATAAACGAATGAAAGGGAAGTTAGTTATGGCTAACTTGTGAGTATATATTAGCATAGACTAACTCCTGTGTCAACACCTTTTTCTTTTTTCTTTATATAATTTTTTACGATGTTAAAAAATCCATTTCTGTGGTATGATGGATCAGAGGTTCTATTAAATGATAACTCAGACCCGGATGTTCCTGAATCCGGGCAGGGAGGAAATATGAAACAGCGAATCGCTATTGTTACCGGAGGAACATCCGGCATCGGCCTGGCTGGCGCCGAGGCTCTTTCTTCAGCAGGTTACCGTGTCTATACCTTCAGCCGCAGAGGCAATGAAGGCAAACCTTCAGAAGGTGCTTCCGGCATCTGTCATATGGCGGTGGACGTTACATCGGAAGAGGCGGTCAAGGCCGCTGTAGATGAAATTGCAGAAAAGGAAGGACGGATTGACCTGGTGGTGAACTGCGCCGGATTCGGCATCAGCGGCGCCATTGAGTTTACCTCTCTCCAGGATGCCAAACGGCTGATGGATGTGGACTTCTTCGGTACCGTCAATGTCAACCGGGCAGTGATCCCTCTGATGAGAGCTCAGGGCATGGCGGAGGGCGGCTTTGAAGCGGGCCGCATCATCAATATCAGCTCCGTGGCAGGTCCAGCGGCGATTCCTTTTCAGGCCTACTATTCCTGCGCCAAGGCCGCGGTGGATGCCTACACCGCCGCGCTGGCCAATGAGCTGAAGCCTTTCCATATCACCGTGTGCGCCATCCGTCCGGGGGATGTGAAAACCGGCTTTACCGCAGCCCGGGAGAAAAAACACGAAGGCAACGAGATCTACGGCGGCCGCATCGACAAATCCGTGGCAAAGATGGAGCATGATGAGAAGACGGGCGCCTCTCCCAGGGTGCTGGGCCGTTATATTCTGAAGATTTCCGGAATCAGGAATCCCAAGCCCTTCTATACCCCCGGAATTGTTTACAAAGCCTGCGTCCTGCTGATTAAGCTGCTGCCCTGCCGGCTGGTGAACAATCTCATCGGGATGCTCTATGTGGTGAAATAACCGGGATATTTTAAAAATAGTTTAAAAAGAAGTTGAAAAACGCTTCTGTTTGGTGTATTCTGTAAGTACCATATATTTATCAATTAAAGGAGAATTTCCTATGGCTATGAATTTAGGTATCAGCAGCTACTGCCTGTGTCACAAGCTCTATTCCAAGGAATGGGAGATCTTCAACATCATGGACTGGGCTAAGGAACATGACTGCACCCATATGGAAGTCGTTCCCTTCGGTCTGCCCCTGTTCAAGGAAGACGGCACTGCAGATATGGACTTCGCCAAGAGAATCGGTGAGTATTCCGACAAGATCGGCCTTCCTCTGTCCGCTTTCTCTCTGAATGCCTGCGTCATCCGCCCCGGCGACGACGAAGAGCAGGGTTCTTCCTCCAGAGAACGCAATGTCACCGTTCAGTATCACGGCACCCGTGAGGACAAATATCATCAGGAAATTGCCCGTATCGAGACCATCATGAACATGGCAAAGGAAATGGGTATCAAGAAGTTCCGCAACGATGTTTGCTCCGGCGCTCATCCGCTGCGCATCAATACCCCCGAGCAGTTTGAGGAAGATTTCCCCGTATTTGTGAAGGCTGTCAAGGAGCTGGCCGACTACGCCGATTCCATCGGACTGTCCATTACCCTGGAGAACCATGGCCTGTATGTCAACGGAGCCGACCGTGTGATCCGTATTCTGAGGGCTGCCGGTAAGGAAAATGTTGGTCTGACTGTGGATGTAGGAAACTTCCTGTGCGTGGACGAGGATCCCGTGGTTTCCGTTCAGAAGGCCATCAAATACGCTGACATGATCCATCTGAAGGACTTCTACATCCGCAAGGTTGAGAAGATGTATCCTCAGAACGGCATGTATGTCAACTTCCCCGAGATTCCCAATGTCAAACCCAGAAAGCGTCCCACCACTCCCGAGGAATGGGCAGCCATGATCCCCAGCTTCGGATATGTTGGTACCGCCGCCGGCAACACCATCCTGCGCGGAGCTATTATCGGCCAGGGCGACATGGATATGTGGAAGATTATCTCCATCATTAAGAATTCCGGTTACGAGAAAGAGATTTCTCTGGAGTTCGAAGGCATGGAAGACTGCATCGCAGGAACCACCTATGGCCTGGAGACCGCCCGCTATATCTGGGATCGCGTCTAATCTGACTTAAAGCATTAAAAATAGCTGCAGCAAAAACTGAAGCTGTCTAAAAGCATCAGGGGCTGCACAAGATAATCCACCAATGAAAGAAAAACCTGATAAGCAAAATCGCGGGAAACCGCCGGCTGCTTGTCAGGTTTTTTTATAAGAACAGGTTCCTGCTATTATATAAAGGTTTCAAAGAAACCTGGAAATCCTTTGCCTGGCTTAACAATAAATAGCCACAAGTCTTCTGCCTGTCAAGGCCGCAGCCGCATAGCGGTTCATTCGAAAAGCTTTGCTTTTCGAATGAAGCCTTGACAGGACAGAAAGATCTTGTGGCAAAGGGAAATTAAGCCAGGCAAAGGATAAATCTGCCGTCGGCCTTCTTTATTGAAGAATAGATGCCATCGAGGATTATTCCTGTAATATGCAGATTTCCTCGAATTCTTCAAAGTTGGGCTGTTTTTTGTCGAGGAAATTTCCTTATATTTGCACTTCTCCTCGATCGCATTTTGCATGGCCTGGCGGGGGCTCCCTGATTTCGAGGATTTTTCAGCTATATAGGAAATATCCTCGAAAATAGTCAGCTGCCGTAGATTCACACTCGAGGAAAAGTGCCTCTATGCTGAAATCTCCTCGAACCACAAAATTCATGTCGAGGAAAACTGCTTCCTGCGAGAAATATCCTCGACAAAAAATGGCGTTTCGAGGAGAAATGCAAAATTCAGGAAATTTCCTCGACGCAGTAAGGCGGCGAGGAGATTGAGCAGTCCTGGGAGGTTAGTCTATGACTGCCAAAAAGACAAGAAAATAGCATGCACAAAGTGTAACATAGGGATTTACATTATGGAGTATTTTATTGTTGTAATGATTATTTCCTGATATATGCAGTTCTTCATTGCTTTTCATTTTTTGACTTGTTTTTCGTAATGAAGATTTCCTGCTATTGGCAGTTTCTCATTATCTTCATTTTCGAAGCCAGGCACGGCCGCCTTGGCGTAATGAACTTTTCACCGATCCAGGAAATATTCATGACAAAATCAAGTCGGGCCCGATTGATGATCATGAAAGACTGCCATATATGTGAAATCTTCATTACTCAGAAAAATCCTGTAATGAAAAACTGCCTGTACAGAGATTTCTACATGACAAAAAATCGGGTTTCATGAGAAACTGCAAAATACGAGAAAGTTTCATTACGGACATCATCGGCAAAGATGAGCGTCGGAATGTGTTACCTTTCGGGGCTCAGATTAGCTCGACAGCAGGGCCATGATTTCGCAAAAATCAGCATGATGGCTGCCGCAAGATCGTCGCAGCACCGAAATCAGGGCATAGAACAGGGGCGAAGTTCATATGAGCTTCGCCCCGTGTATTTACAGAGGTATATTACAGGTTTTTCATGGAGAGGCCGATGCGTTTCTTGGCGATGTCCAGGGAGATGACCTTGACATCCACCACGTCTCCCACCTTGACCACGTCCAGAGGATGCTTGATAAATTTGTTGGAAAGCTGGGAAATATGTACCAGGCCGTCCTGATGGACGCCGATGTCCACAAAGGCGCCGAAGTCAATGACGTTGCGCACGGTACCCTTCAGCACCATGCCCACCTTCAGATCCTCCATGGACAGCACGTCGGTGCGCAGCACCGGCTTGGGCATCTCACTGCGGGGATCCCGGCCGGGCTTGGCCAGCTCCTGGGCAATGTCTGTGAGGGTGGGAACGCCCACGCCCAGTTCCTCCGCCAGAGATTCCCTGTCCATACCCTTCAGCTGGATCTGCACCAGGGGCATGCCGGAGCGCAGGGTGCCTTTTTCGATCAGCTCATCCAGAGAATAGCCCATTTTGGTGAGCATGCCCCGGGCAGCCTCATAGGACTCGGGATGCACAGCGGTGTTGTCCAGGGGTTCTTCGCTGTCCGGAACTCTCAAAAAGCCGGCGCACTGCTCGAAGGCCTTGGGCCCCAGCTTGGGCACCTTCAGCAGAGCCTTCCGGGAGGGGAAGGGACCGTTTTCTTCACGGTAGGCCACAATATTTTTCGCGATCTGCTTGCTGACGCCGGAAATATAGCCCAGCAGGGAAGGGGAGGCGGTGTTCAGATCCACGCCCACCCGGTTAACGCAGGTTTCCACCACGCCGCCCAGGGCTTCCGCCAGCTTCTTCTGGTCCATATCGTGCTGATACTGGCCCACACCGATGGACTCGGGAGTGATCTTCACCAGCTCCGCCAGGGGATCCTGGAGCCTGCGGGCAATGGAAACCGCGGAACGGAGGTTCACATCGTAGTCCGGGAATTCCTCCGCCGCCAGCTTGGAAGCGGAGTAGATGCTGGCACCGGATTCGCTGACCACCACATAGGAAACGGTGGGCGCCTTCCGGGCCTTGGCCAGGGGATTGTATTCGGAAAGAACATCAGCGATGAACTGCTCGGATTCCCGGGAAGCGGTGCCGTTGCCCAGAGAAATCAATGAGACGCGGTTTCTGGCCAGCATCTGAACAAAGGTGACTTTCGCCTGCTCCTGCTGCCCCTTGCCCATGGTGGGGTAGATGACGCCGGTATCCAGCACCTTGCCGGTGGGATCCACCACCGCCAGCTTGCAGCCGTTGCGGTAGCCCGGGTCGAAGCCCAGCACCCGCTCGCCGGAGATGGGGGGCTGCATCAGCAGCTGAATCAGATTCTGTCCGAAAACCTTAATGGCTCCGTCCTGGGCCTTTTCCGTCAGCTCGCCCCGGATTTCAGTTTCAATGGAGGGAGCGATGAGACGTTTGTAGGCGTCCTTGGCCGCGTTTTCCAGCAGCGCGATGGTCTTCTCGTTTTTCATTCCCGCGGGAACAATCTTTTTGATGAGATAGAGTTCGATCTGCTCCACGGGAGCGGCAATATCCACCTTCAGGAACTTCTCTTTTTCGCCCCGGTTCAGCGCCAGCACCTGATGGCCGGGCAGCTTGGAGAGACGCTCCTGGAATTCATAGTACATCTCATAAACGCTTTCGGCCTCGGGATCCTTGGCCTTGGAGGTCAGGGTGCCCTGATCGAAGGTCAGCTTCCGGATGCGGCTGCGGTATTCAGCCTGATCGGAAATATCCTCGGCAATAATATCCGAAGCGCCGGCCAGAGCGGCGGCGGTATCGGGGATTTCCTTTTCGGGATCCACAAAGGGAGCGGCCAGGGTTTCCGGGTCATCCTGCTGTTGAGGATCCAGCAGCGCCTTGGCCAGAGGCTCCAGGCCCCGTTCCTTGGCAATGGAGCCGCGGGTGCGGCGTTTGGGGCGGTAGGGACGGTAAAGATCCTCCACCTCCACCAGTGTGCGGGCGTTTTCGATCTGAGCCTTGAGCTCCTCGGTCAGCTTGCCCTGTTCCTCGATGGTGCGGATGACCTGATCCTTCTTTTCAGCCAGACCCCTCAGATAGGTCAGCCGTTCGCTGAAGGTACGCAGCACCTCGTCGGACAGGGTGCCGTGGGCCTCCTTGCGGTAGCGGGCAATGAAGGGAATGGTGTTGCCTTCGTCCAGCAGGCTGATGACGTTTTCCACCTGCCACTGCTCTAATGAAAGCTCTTCCATGAGCTGTTTGTTAATCAGATTCTGGTCCATAATTACTCCTCGGTAAAAAATAGCAGAAATATCATACTCGTTTTGCGGCTTTTAGTCAAGGGGCACCCGGAGCGGACTTTTTTCCCCGCGGCGGGCCATGGATAGAGACAAATCGGAAAAAGTGTGATAAAATCACTTTGATTGTGTATAAAAGGAAACCCTTCAGGAAGTATCCTTAAGGGGTGGGCCTGCGCGGCAGGCTCTCAAAGAAAAGAAAGGACGAAGATTATGGCAAAACTGGAACCTGTGAAGTTTAAACTCGGCTTTGGCCTCATGAGACTGCCTCGTCTGGAGAACGGAGAAATTGATGTTCCCCAGGTATCTCAGATGGTGGACCAGTTCATCGAAGCCGGCGGAACTTATTTTGATACAGCCTTTGCTTACCCTGGATCTGAGGAAGCCATTAAAAAGGCGCTGGTGGAGCGGTATCCCAGAGAAAGCTATACCCTGGCCACCAAGCTCATTGCCCGGGCCGGCGACACCGATCCGGAAGCCCTGAAGCAGGAGTTCTATACTTCTCTGGAGCGAACCGGCGCCGGATATTTTGATTATTATCTGCTGCATGCCTTCCAGAGAAATTCCTACTATCTGTACGATGACTATGGTCTGTGGGATTTCGCGAAGGAGCAGAAGGAAAAAGGCCTCATCAAGCATCTGGGCTTCTCCTTCCACGCGGATCCGGAGCTTCTGGAGGAAATCCTGAACAAGCATCCGGAAGCGGAGTTTGTGCAGTTGCAGATCAACTACGCCGACTGGGAGAACCCGGGCGTTGCTTCCAGGAGGAACCTGGAAATCTGCAAGGCCCACGGAAAACCCGTGACAGTCATGGAGCCCATCAAGGGCGGCATCCTGGCGGATCCCATCGACACCGTGAAGGCTGTTTTCGATAAAGAAAACAACGGCCTTTCCTATTCCAGCTGGGCCGTCCGCTTTGTGGCCAGCCAGGAAAACATTCATGTGGTGCTCTCCGGCATGAGCTCTCTGGCTCAGATGGAGGACAACCTGAGCTACATGAGAGATTTCAAACCCCTGGATGAGCACGAGATGGAAGTGATCAAAGCGGCTCAGGAAGCCCTGAACAAGGATCAGTCCATCCCCTGCACCGCCTGCCATTACTGCACCAAGGGATGCCCCATGAATATTCCGATTCCTGAAATCTTCAACGTGGAAAACCGTAAGAAGGGCAGTCCCGAGTTCAGAACCATCCGGGAATACAACATTGTCACCCAGGGCAAGGGCCGGGCCAGCGACTGCATCCAGTGCGGTCAGTGCGAAGAGGCCTGCCCGCAGCATCTGCCCATCATCGAGCTTCTGGAAAAGTGCAGGGCTCTGGAAGGATAAATCTGTTTTGAGCACGGAAAAAGATCAAAAGAAAGCTGCCCAGACCATGGACATGACCCGGGGAGAGCCGCGGAAGCTGCTGATTCTCTTTGCCATCCCCATGATTCTGGGCGGCATTTTTCAGCTTTTATACAACACGGTGGACACCATTGTGGTGGGCCGCTTTGTCAGCGAGGATGCCCTGGCGGCCATCGGCGCCACCAGCACCAGCACCCTGCTGATCAACGTCCTGGGCAATTCCTTCACCAACGCCATTACCATCATCACCTCCCAGGCCGAGGGGGCCTCCCTGCCGAAGCGCATCCGCCAGGCCCTGACCCATTCCGTCTATATGGTGACGGCCGTGGGCCTGATCCTGGGCCTGGTTTCCTTCTTCGGCGCCCGGCCCTTCATGAGATTTCTGGGCTGTGACCCCACCATCATTGATCTGTCCGTCCTCTATCTTCGGATTGTGTGCGGCCTGACGATTTTCTCCCTGTGGTATCAGGGCAGCTCAGCCCTGCTCCGGGGCATCGGAGACAGCAAAACGCCGCTGTATTTTCTGATTTTCAGCTCGGTGCTGAATATGGTGCTGGACCTGGTATTTGTGCTGCTTCTGAAACAGGGAGTGGCGGGCGTCGGCTGGGCAACGGTGATTTCCCAGTCGGTCTCCGCCCTGATCTGCACGGTCTATATGTTCCGGCGTTACCCCCGGCTGCGGCCTCAGAAAGGCGACTGGAAAACGGATTTTTCCATGATCCGGGATCTGATCCACTTCGCCCTGCCCATGATGATTCAGGAATCGGTGCTGACCATGGGTATGTTCGTCATCACCGCAGTGATCAACTCCTTCGGCAAGGATACCGTGGCAGCCTACGCCATCGGCAGCAGAGTAGAGTCTCTGGCGGCGGTGGCCTTTTCCCGGCTGGCCTTCGCCTTCTCGGTGTACACCGGACAGAACTTCGGAGCCAGGCGCTATGACCGGATCAAAGAAGGGCTCAGAAAGGGCATTCCCATGGTGGCGGGACTGGCCATCCTTTCCTCGGCCATCGTGCTTCTCTTCGCCAGGGAGCTGGCCTCCCTTTTCCTTTCCGACAGCGGCAGCGAAGCCCTGGTACAGGCCACGGACATGATCCGCATGGAAGCCATGCTCTATATCGCCCTGGGCATCATCTACACCCTGACCAGCACCCTCCGGGGCATCGGCGTGGTGCACATTACCCTGGTTTCCGGGCTTTTTGAGTTCATCAGCAAGATCGGCTGCACCCTGCTCCTTTCCCCCATCATGGGGACGAGGGGTATCTGGCTGGCGGCGCCCCTGGGCTGGGTGCTGGGCATTCTGCCTTCCCTCGTCTGGTTGATCTGGTGGTCTAAGAATCCGGAAAAACACTCGGTCAAATATCACCGGGTGGGATAATCTGCCACAATCTGGAGTGCGAAACCCTTTCTTTTTTGCAAAAGAAAGCATTGACTTTGTTTTGGAAACATGGTTTAATATAGGAACGCTGATCTTTTAGTTGATGAAAGATCACACATCATTGAATGCGATGACGGAAATTTGCAGTGTTAAAAGGCTTTCAGAGAGCTGCCGGAGGGTGCGAGGCAGCAGGTTTTGACACAGGGCATTCTGCTTCCCGAGCAGGTTCTCCCAACGCCGATCAGAAAAAGCAGCCGCTTTTTCCTGAAGCCGGTTAGTAGGTGGATCCGGCTGGCCCCGATACAGGCTATGGACTTGATGGAGTCCGAGATGAGAGTCTTTGTTCGATCCGGCACAGGCGGCGCCTGGCTGGAGGGAATAAAGGAATCAGGGTGGTACCGCGATGAAATTCGTCCCTGAGGCAAAATTGCCTCAGGGTTTTTTATTTTGCAAGACACAGGAAAGACTTCTTTGGGAGGAAAATCACATGAACCAGATTACCATGACCGACATCACCATGAACCAGAACACCAGAAGGGCTGAGTTTTCTCTGAGCTTCCGCGAGAAGATCGAGCTGGCCAAGCTTCTGGACCGCCTGGGCGTGGATGCCATTTTAACCACACCCATTACCGAGAACCGGTCTGATTCCCTGCTGATCAAATCCATTTCGTCCGCAGTGAAGGAGAGCGCCGTGGCGGTGCCCGTGGGTCTGGAACCGGCCAAGGTGGATCTGGCCCTGAAGGCTCTGACAGAGGCGGTGCACCCCCGGCTGGTGGCGGAGGCTCCCGTGAGTGCCGTGCAGATGGAATATCTGGCGGGAAAGAAACCTGCCGCCCTGCTGGCCGCTATTGAGGATACCGTGTCCAAGGCTTCAGCTCTGTGCCAGGATGTGGAGTTTGTGGCGGTGGATGCCACCCGGGCGGACATGGCTTTTCTGAAGGATGCCCTGACAACGGCCATCCGAAGCGGCGCAGGCATTATTACCCTGGTGGATACCGCCGGCGACATGCTGCCGGAGGAATTCGCGGCCTTTATCAACGAAGTCAGACAGAATGTGCCTGACCTCGGGAATGTCCGGCTGGGCGTGGACTGCTGCAACAAGCTGTCCATGGCAGATGCCAATGCGGTGGCGGCCATCACCGGCGCCGGCGTCACGGAGATCAAGGCTTCGGCCTACGCCCTTAATTCCGTCAGCCTGGAGCACCTCGCCTTTTTGATTGCCACCAGGGGAGAGACCATCGGCGCCGAAACCAGGATCCATAACGCCCAGCTTCACCGCATGGTGGGACAGATCGAGCGGCTCTGCCGCACGGGCAATCCCTCCTCCGGCAAGACAGAAGCCAAGGAAGACGAAGATGTATTTCTGACGGCCCACGATTCCGAGGAAGCCGTGCTGAAGGCGGTGGCGGAGCTGGGCTACGAGCTGTCCGAAGAGGATGAAGGCCATGTTTACGGCGCGTTCCTGCGGATTGCGGCCCACAAGGAAAAGGTTTCCATGAAGGAGCTGGACGCCATTGTGGCTTCCGCCGCCATGCAGGTGCCGCCCACCTACACCCTGGATACCTATGTGATCAATACCGGCAACACCATCGGGGCCTCCGCCCAGATGAAGCTGGTGAAGAACGGCGAAACCCTCAGCGGCATTTCCATGGGAGACGGTCCCATTGACGCTGCTTTCCATACCATTGATGAGATCATCGGCTATCATTACGAGCTGGATGATTTCCAGATTCAGGCCGTCACCGAAGGCCGGGAGGCCATGGGTGAAGCGGTGGTGAAGCTGCGCTGCGCCGGCAAGCTGTATTCCGGCCAGGGCATTTCCACGGATATCGTGGGCGCCAGCATCCACGCTTACCTGAACGCAGTCAACAAGATCGTCTACGAGAACGCTGAGTAAAGGAGTCCAAAATGAAATTATCGTTTTCAACCCGCGGCTGGCAGAATTTCAGCTGGCAGGAGAATATAGAAACTGCTGAAATCATGAAGTTCGCCGGCATTGAGCTTTATAATATTCAGAAAGAGGATTCCCTCATCGGCCGGGGCGGCCCCTTCCACAAATACGGAGTTGCCGGAACCGTCAGGGATCTGAGGGCCAAGGGCCTGTCCATTCCCTGCTTTGATACCTCTCTGGATCTTTCGGAAGAGGGCAGCGTACCGGAAATCCGCGACATGCTGCAGCTGGCCCACGACGCCTCGGTGCCTTATGTCAGTGTGGTGGCCCTTTCCGATCATGAAGACGCCGTCCGCGCTTCCATCGACGCCCTGCTGGATTCAGCCATTGCTCTGAAGGTCACCATGCTGATCAAAACCAGCGGCATCTACGCCGACACCGCCCGGCTCCGCCGCCTGATGGATGAGTATGCCTACGATGAGCTGGCGGTGCTGTGGGATATGCATCATCCCTACCGCGATTTCGGGGAGAGCGCCGATGCCACCATCAAGAACCTGGGCGCCTATGTGCGTCATGTGCATCTGAGGGACTCCCTGGATGACGGCCGCTACGAGCTCATCGGTGAGGGTACTCTTCCTGTCGCCGACATGATGCGGGCCCTGTATTCCATCGACTACGACGGCTTTATTTCCCTGGAGTGGAAGCCCGGCTACCTGGAGGATGTGGATGATCCGGAGATTATCTTCCCCCATTTCGTGAACTATATGAGCCGGTTTGAGAATACCCGGGGCAAAAAGAAAACCCTCTACGACAATACCGCCCACAACGGTCAGTATGTCTGGAAGAAATATGAGCTGATCAACGAGACCTTCCCCCAGGTGCTGGACCGCATGGTGGAGGAGTTCCCCGATCAGTATGCCTTCAAATATACTACCCTGGATTATACCCGCACCTACAGCGAGTTCAGGGACGATGTGGATGATTTCGCCCGGGCCCTGATTTCCCTGGGCGTCCGCCGCGGATCCAAGGTGGCCATCTGGGCCACCAACGTGCCCGCCTGGTACATCACCTTCTGGGCCGCCACCAAGATCGGCGCGGTGCTGGTAACTGTCAACACCGGCTACAAGATCCACGAGGCGGAATATCTGCTGCGCCAGTCCGACACCCATACCCTGGTAATGATCGAGTCCTGTCTGGATTCCAACTATAAGCAGATCATGGAGACCCTGTGTCCCGAGATGGCTTCCACCAAACCCGGTGAGCCCCTTCGCTCCAAGAAGCTGCCGTTTTTGCGCAACGTCATCACCGTGGGCTTCCGCATGAAGGGATGCCTCACCATGGATGAAGCCATGGACCGGGCTCCCCTGGTGCCACGGGAAGAGGTTTACCGTATGGCGGCTCAGGTGAGGGTGGATGATGTCTGCAACATGCAGTACACCTCCGGCACCACCGGATTCCCCAAGGGCGTGATGCTGACCCACTACAATGTGGTGAACAACGGCAAGTGTATCGGCGATAGGATGGAGCTTTCCACCGCGGACCGGATGATGATCCAGGTGCCCATGTTCCACTGCTTCGGCATGGTGCTGTCCATGACATCCTCCATGACCCACGGCGCCACCCTGTGTCCCATGCCCTATTTCTCGGCGAAGAACTCCCTGGCCTGCATCCGTCAGGAGAAGATTACCTGCTTCAACGGCGTGCCCACCATGTTCATCGCCATGTTCAACCACGAAGATTATCGCCGCACGGATTTCTCCCATATGCGGACCGGCATCATGGCCGGCTCCGGCTGCCCGCCTGAGCTCATGCGCCGGGCGGCCCAGGACGATGAGATGCACATGACCGGTATCGTCAGCGTGTACGGCCAGACGGAGTCCTCTCCCGGCAGCACCATGGGTGAGTGGACCGAGGACCTCTATCTGAGAACCGAAACCGTCGGCTCCGCCTTCCCCAACGTGGAATGCAAAATTATCGATCCCGAGACCGGGGAAGAGGTGCCGGACGGCGTGAACGGAGAATTCTGCTCCCGGGGCTACAATACCATGAAGGGCTATTACAAGATGCCCGAAGCCACCGCCTCCACCGTGGACAAGGAAGGCTGGCTCCATTCCGGAGACCTGGCCTGCCGCGAGAACGGCTATTACCGCATCACCGGCCGCCTGAAGGATATGATTATCCGCGGCGGTGAGAATGTCTATCCCAAAGAGATCGAGGAGTTCATCTACACCCATCCCGCGGTGCAGGATGTGCAGGTCATCGGCGTTCCGGACAAAAAGTACGGCGAAGAAGCTCTGGCGGCCATTGTCCTCAAGGAAGGCCAGACCTGTACCGAAGAGGAAATGCTGACCTTCATCAAAGCATCCCTGGCCCGCCACAAGGTGCCCCGCTATATCCGCTTTGTGGATGCCTTCCCCATGAATGCCGCGGGCAAGATCCTGAAATACAAGATGCGCGAGCAGTATACCGCTGAGCTGGGCCTCGCCGGTGCCGCAGGCATCGACACAGCCAAGAGCCAGCAGGAGATCTGACATAGAGAAAGCGGCGCTGCCGCTGGGGTCTCTGTAATCATGTTCGAAGGAGGATGACAGATATGAAGCTGATCGTTCCAACAATGGAATATGACCGACAGATTCAGGACTTCCGCCGCGAATACCTGGAAAGCGGCGAATCCATGGATGGCGGCGCTTCCCTGAGAAAATATGAGCATACCCGGGACTGGCTGGATCAGCTGGATCCGCTGGAATCGGAGTATATTTTCATCCGTGAAGAGGATAGCCGGATGGTGGGGCTGATTCAGATCCGCCACCGGCTGAATGACTTCCTTGGCAAGTACGGCGGGCACATCGGCTACAGCGTGGTTCCATCAGAAAGACGCAAGGGCTATGCCACCCGGATGCTGAAGGAGGCCCTGGGCGAATGCCGCCGGCTGGGGATTATGGATGTGCTCATTACCTGCCTTTCGGACAACGAAGCCAGCCGCCGGACCATTCTGGCCTGCGGCGGCGAATACGAGTCCACCGTTCTTGAACCCAAAAGCCAGAGCCGTATCGACCGGTTCTGGATTCACCTGAAGTAAAACGAAGGGTGCGACGGTCATAAAATCCTCCGTTAAAAAAAGTTCTGCCGTCTCATGGCTTGATCAGCAATGAGACTGCAGAACTTTCTGTCTTCAGGCTTTCTTAACAATATGAATGGCGAATCCGGCCACTTCCTGCTTCAGGTAAACGGCGTTCAGGGTTCCGTCGGGTTTGTACTTGGCGGTGTCCATATCCACCTCAAAGCCCCGGGCCTTCAGATCCTCCACAGCCTCGGCGCAGTCAGCCACAGCCATGGCAATATGACCGTTTTTGCCGAGATAAGGTGTTTTCATGACTTCCACAGCCTTGCCTGCGAAGACAGAGCTGTTTCCAACCTTCACATTGAGTCCGAAAATGCCGGCAAAGAGAGTGGCGATTTCCTCGGCCTGGGAAGCATTTTCCGCATTGATACCTACATGAGCCAGTTCATACTTGACTTCTGACATGATCATTCTCCTTTTCTTTACCAGATTGAAATCCGCTTTTCGGGCGCGATATACATTTTGTCGGTGCTGACTACATCAAAGGCCTCGTACCACTCGTTAAAGTTCCGGGGCGCCATGTTGGCCCGCAGCTCGTTGGGAGAGTGAACATCGCTGGCCAGCAGCAGCTGGATGTATTCATCCTTGGCTTTCAGGCACCAGACCTTGGCCCAGTTGATGAAGTAGGCCTGGAAATCGGGATCCGGCAGAGTATGCATGATCTCCAGGGTGACGCCCAGACCGCCGTTGTCGGCAATATTTTCGCTGACCACCAGCTCACCGTTGACCTTGCCGCCATGGAAAGGAATGCCGTCAAACTGATCGATCATGTCCTTGGTACGCTCATTGAAGGCCTTGAAATCCTCCTCAGTCCACCAGTTGGCCAGGTTGCCGTTCTCATCAAACTTGGAGCCGTTGTTGTCAAAAGCGTGGGAAATTTCGTGACCGATAACGGCGCCGATGCCTCCCAGGTTTTCGCTGATGCTCTGATGGATGGAATAGAAAGGCTTCTGCAGAATGGCCGCGGGGAAGGTGATGTCGTTGACAAAGGGATTGTAGCAGGCGTTGACCATATGGCCGGGCATGCCCCAGCGGGTGCGGTCCACGGGCCTGGTCAGCTGATCCAGCTCGAACTGAAGGCGGATCCGGGACAGCTTCTTGCGGATATCGAAATAGGAATCCTCCTCACCGAAAACCAGGGTGGAGAAGAAGGGGTGCACCGCGTCGGGATAGCCCATCTTGATGGTGATGGTAGAAAGCTTCAGAATGGCCTTATCCTTGGTGGCCTCGGACAGGAAGTCATTCTTCCGGACACGAAGCTTGTAGGTCTCGATGACCTTTTTCACCAGACTCACCACGTCCTTCTTGGCCTCCTCGCCAAAATAGGTACGGCCGTAGTAGACGCCCAGCGGGTCGGAATAGATCTGGGAAACCACCTGATAGGCCCGTTTCTCCAGGGTCGGATCCGTGGGAACGCCCAGCAGCGCCCGGCGGTAGGTGGTGCCGATAGAGTACAGCTCCTCGGACAGCAGCTCCGTGTGATCCAGCAGGGTCCGCACATAGGACCAGTGGACATATTTCCGGAAGGTTTCCTCGCTGAAATAACCGTTCATTTCCTGAAGGGCCCGGGGATCGGTCACAATGACTACCGAAGGAGCATCATCGGCAAACAGATCCGTCAGCACCTTTTTCAAATCAAAGGGACGGGCGCAGGCAGCTGCCTGATCCAGGTCCATGGGATTGTACATGGCCACATAGTCGGCCCATTCCACCTGGCTCTTTACCTTTTTGGCCACCAGGGCATCGAAGGCCATGGTGTCTGCCAGGTATTCCTGCTGCTCTGCCTCCGAAAGGGGAGTCTTGGCCAGGGCGGCCGCAGCCATGCCGGAGAAGATCTGAAGCAGCTGCTGACCGGCAGGATTTCCTTCCTCGTAGTAGGTGGTATCGGGCAGAATGATGTCCGGTCCCATGAGGTTCAGGGCATGCCGGGTGGCATCTTTCATATCCGTGTCCACGAAAATCTGAAGGGGCAGGCGGATACCGTCCAGAAGAAAGTCAGCTGCCTGCTCATTCAAATCCTGGGGACGCTGCAGGCCGCGGATCTTCTCCAGCAGCGGAAGGACGGGGCTGATGCCCTTTTCGTTTCTCTCCTGCACATCCAGCGCCTTCTTATACAGCTCGATGGCGTATTTCATCTCGGGAATGTCGGAAGTCTTTTCGCCTTTGGCAAAAGCGCTAAGATCCGCCATCATCAGCTTTTCCACATTCTGGTCCAGCTCGGCAAATCCGCCGGCGGTGGGCCGATCATCGGGAATGACCGCGGTTTTCAGCCATTCGCCGTTGACCGCTTGGAAAAGATCATCCTGAATTCTGATGCTTGCTTCGCTCATACTATCCTCCTGTCAATTCTGTTGGTTCTTTCCTTATTATATACTTAATCTTCCTGTACTTCCACCAGTTCGATCCGGAAATTCAGTTCTTTTCCGGCCATGGGGTGGTTGGCATCGAAGGTAATGGTGGTCTCATCCTTGGCAGCCACCAGCACGGGAATGGGCTGGCCATAGGCGTTCTGCAGATAAACCTGCTGACCGGCCTCGACGCTCTCGGCGCCGGGCAGATCCTTGATATTGACACTGAAAATCTGGTCGGGATCCGCTTCTCCATAGGCTTCCGCAGGCATCAGATGGACGTCCAGCACCTGGCCCACTTCCATGTTCGCCACGGCCTGATCAAAGCCCCGGATCATCATACCGGCGCCGCAGACAAACTCCAGAGGCTCGCCCCGGTCGTAGGAGGAGTCAAACTGGGTGCCGTCGTTGAAGGTGCCCCTGTAATGGGCGCGGACCTTTTTACCCACATTCTTGCCCTCAGAACCCATGACCTGGGAAGAAACGATTTTTCCGTCTTCCACTTCGTAAACCTTGAACTGCCCGGTGTGTCCGAAGTGCTGGAATATATTTCCGTTTTCATAAGTAACTGCTATTTTCATAGTGGAAAATCTCCTTTAGAACTTTGCAAATATCCCTTACTATACCCGAAAAAGGGCATGAAAGCAAGCTTTTTTACTTTCTATATGCCCGCCGGAGCAGGAAAGTTTGGCATATTTTCACATACAAAACTGACTTGACAGTTGTTTCCTTCTGTGATATTCTGATTGCACGTTCAAAAGCGCAGACGAAGACGATCGAAGGACGAAGCTTTCAGAGAGCCATCGGGTGGTGTGAGATGGCAGTGACCCCTTCAGGATCTATCACTTCCGAGCTGAAGGTCCGAAAATCCCCATGGATGAGTAGACGCCTTCCGTTATGGATCCTTATGATCCTCCCACGTTACGGGATAGGGCTTGTTGGAGCCTGAAGCGGCAGCATGTGCTGCAATTTGAGTGGTACCGCGGATATGTATATACTCGCCTCAAGGAGATCCTTGAGGCGTTTTCTTTTGGCAAAACTCAACTGATCCAACAATTATTCTATTGGAGGAAAAACCCCATGCCTACCCAGACCGAAAACAGCAACAGCCAGCTTCTGGAAATTGCCCGCCGTATCCGAGAAATGCGCTGGATTACCGGCCATACGCCGGAGGAAATGGCTGTGCTCACCGAGGTGACCCCGGAAGAATACGCCGACTATGAGAATGGCCGGGCGGATCTGCCTTTTACCTTCCTGCACAAGTGCGCCATGGCCTTTGGCGTGGATGTCACGCAGCTGGTCGAAGGCCATTCCGCCAAGCTGAAAAGCTACAACCTGACCAGAAGGGGCACCGGTTCCCTGACGGCCAGTGAGGATGGCATTACCATCCAGAACATGGCCTCCATGTTTAAGGGAAAACTGGCCACACCCTACTGGGTTACCTACGCCTTTGAGCAGGATCAGCTGGAGAAGCCCATTCATACCACCACCCATGCCGGCCAGGAATTTGACCTGGTGCTGAAGGGTTCCCTGAAGGTGAAGATCGGCGATCATGAAGAGATCCTTCATGAGGGCGACAGCATCTATTACAACAGCTCCACGCCCCACGGCATGATTGCGGTGGACGGAGCCGACTGCACCTTCCTGGCCATGATCATGGCCACCTCCGAAGCCAGCGCCCGCCCCGGCGTCACGGAAAGAAAAGCCCCGAAGCAGGAAGAATCCGAGGTGGCCAAGGAGTTCATCGAGGCTGTGGAGGACGAGCAGGGCATTCTTCAGTCCATTCAGTTCAAGAACAGCGACCGCTTCAACTTCGCCTTCGATGTGGTGGATGCCATCGGACGAAAGAGTCCGGACAAGCTGGCCATGGTTCACGTGTCGAACGACATGACGGAACGCCGCTTTACCTTTAAAGACATCAAGGATCATTCCAGTCAGGCCGCCAACTACTTTACCTCTCTGGGCATCAAACGGGGAGACCATGTCATGGTGGTGCTGAAGCGCCATTACCAATTCTGGTTCGCAATCCTGGGACTGCACAAGATTGGCGCCGTGGCGATCCCCGCCACCAATCAGCTGATGGAGCATGATTTCTCCTACCGGTTTGATAAGGGCGATGTAAGCGCCATCATCTGCACCGCCGACGGCATCACCGCCGACCAGGTGGAGCTGGGCGAGAAGGATGCTGGCAAGCATCTGACGAAGATCATGGTAGGAGGCGTCCGGGAAGGCTGGCACGATTTCGATGCCGAGTACGGTCTTTTCAGCCGCCGCTACGTGAGAAAGGATGACGCTCCCTGCGGATCCGATCCCATGGTCATGTTCTTCTCCTCCGGTACCACGGGCTATCCCAAGCTGGCCATGCACAGCTACAAATACGCCCTGGGCCACTACGTCACCGCCAAATACTGGCACTGGGTAGAACGGGACGGCCTGCACTTTACCATTTCCGAAACCGGCTGGGGCAAGGCTCTCTGGGGCAAGCTCTATGGCCAGTGGCTGTGTGAAGGCGCCATCTTTGTATACGATTTCGACCGTTTCGACGCGTCGAAGATCCTTCCCATGTTCGCCAAATACAATATCACCACTTTCTGCGCTCCGCCCACCATGTACCGCATGCTGATCAAGCAGGATCTGTCCCAGTACGATCTGTCCTCGATCCATCATGCCACCACTGCCGGCGAGGCGCTGAACCCGGAGGTGTTCTATCAGTTTGAAAAACAGACCGGCCTGCGGATTGCCGAAGGCTTCGGACAGACGGAAACCACCTTGACCATCGGCAACCTGAACGGCACCAGCCTGAAGCCCGGCTCCATGGGCAAGCCCATTCCGGATTACGGCGTGACTCTGCTGACCGAGGAAAACGGACAGTATGTGGAGGTTCCCGACGGCGAAACCGGTGAGATCTGCATCAAGGCAGACCGGGATTATCCCAGACCTGGCCTGTATATCGGCTATTATGAGGACGAAGAACTCACTGCCTCCGCCTGGCATGACGGCTACTATCACAGCGGCGATCTGGCCTGGCGCGATGAGGACGGTTACTACTGGTACGTGGGCCGCAAGGACGATGTCATCAAGTCCTCCGGCTACCGCATCGGACCCTTCGAGATTGAAAACGTCATTATGGAGCTTCCCTACGTGCTGGAGTGCGGCGTTTCCGCAGCTCCCGACGAGGTGAGAGGCCAGGTGGTCAAGGCTTCCATTGTGCTGGTGCCCGGTACGGAAGGCACGGAAGAACTGAAGAAGGAAATCCAGAATTACGTCAAGAAAAATACCGCTCCCTATAAATATCCCCGAATCGTGGTCTTCCGCGATGAGCTTCCCAAGACCATCAGCGGTAAGATCATCCGTTCTCAGCTGTAAAAGGATTTGCAATGGATTACCGACGACTGACACTCTTTGCCGGCCATTACGGCAGCGGCAAAACCAATATCGCTCTGAATTATGCCTTGTGGCTGAAGGAGCACGCGAAGCCCCTTTCTGAAGCCGCTCCCGGAGAAAGTCCCGGGGTGACGGTGGCGGATCTGGATATCGTCAATCCCTATTTCAGAACCCAGGATTCCCAGGCGTGGCTGAAAAGCTGCGGCATTGACCTGATCGTTTCCCAGTATGCCGGCACCAACCTGGATGCCCCCGCCATGCCCAAGGAAACCTACGGCCTGCTGGCGGATAGGACCACCTACGGGGTGCTGGACATCGGCGGCGACGACCGGGGCGCCCTGGCCCTGGGCCGCTATACCGAAGAGATTATGGAAGAGGGAAACTACGAGATGCTGCTGGTGGTCAACGCCGCCCGGCCCCTCACCAGAACGGCCAGTGCCTGTCTGGAGGTGGCTGCGGAAATCGAGCAGGCCTGCCGGCTGCCCTTTACCGGCATCGTGAACAACACGAATCTGGGACCGGAAACCTCCGCCGAGGAGGTGCTGTCCTCCATGGCCTACGCCCAGGAGCTGTCCCGGCTGACGAAGCTTCCCATCAAAATGACCTGCGTCCGGCGAGATCTTTATCCGGAGCTGGAAGGGAAAATCGCGGATCTTTTTCCCATCGATCTTCAGAAGCTCTATTATATGCTTAACTGAAAGCAGAAAATACAAAGCAAGACAGGAGGAAACCATGCCCAAACTGACCTTTAAAGAAGAGCTGTGCAAAGGCTGCGGCCTGTGCGTGAATGCCTGCCCGAAGGGGAT
>CACZRP010000005.1 GCA_902783575.1 uncultured Eubacteriales bacterium | reverse complement strand
TTATAAAGAGACCATCCTGACGGGAGCGCGGGCGGCTGCCCGGGGCGGCTACACCGATGTGTGCGCCATGCCTAACTTAAATCCGGTGGCGGACACCGTCGAGCACCTTAAAGAAGAGCAGGATATTATTGACCGGGATGCCTGTATCCGTGTACATCCCTATGCTGCTATCACATTGAAGGAAGCAGGCGAGACCCTTACGGACATTCAAGCGCTGGCACCGCTTTCCATTGCCTTTTCGGACGACGGGAAAGGTGTACAGGACGATGCACTGATGAGGGAGGCCATGCTTCGCGTGAAAGCGGCCGGCGGACTCATTGCCGCCCACTGCGAGGTCAATGAACTGCTGAACGGCGGTTATATTCATGACGGCGAATATGCCCGGGAGCACGGCCACAAGGGCATCTGTTCGGAGAGCGAGTGGCAGATGATCGCGCGGGATGTGAAGCTGGCGGAAGAGACCGGCTGTCCCTATCATGTGTGCCATATCTCCACAAGAGAAAGCCTGCATATCATTCGTGAGGCTAAGAAACGCGGCGTGGATGTGACCTGTGAGACGGCGCCCCATTATCTCCTGCTTACCGAGCATGATCTTCAGGAAGACGGCCGGTTCAAGATGAACCCACCGCTGAGGACCATGGAAGACCGGCTGGCCTTGTTAAAAGGACTGCAGGACGGGAGCATCGATATGATCGCGACAGACCACGCTCCCCATTCAGCAGAAGAAAAATCAAAAGGACTGAAAGATTCGGCCTTTGGGATCGTGGGCATAGAGACAGCGTTCCCGCTGTTATATACAAGACTGGTGAAGACCGGAGTGATCACCCTGGAGAGGCTGATGGAGCTGCTGGTGATCAACCCCAGAAAAAGATTTGGACTGCCGCAGGTGAGTTCAGAAGATTTCAGTGTGTGGGATCTGGAAGAAGAATTTGTGGTAGATCCGGAAGAGTTTTTATCAAAAGGAAAGGCGACTCCGTTTGAAGGAGAGAAGCTGACAGGCGTGAATTACCTGACGCTATGCGGAGGAAAAAAAGTATATGAAACCCAGCCTTCCCCTCTGGGGAAGGTGTCATGCGAAGCATGACGGATGAGGCCCCTTTGGGGAAGGTGTCATGCGAAGCATGACGGATGAGGCCCCTCTGAGAAGGCTTTGGAGAAAGGAATATTATGGCGAAGAGAACGGACATTAAAAAGGTACTAATCATTGGGTCGGGACCTATCGTGATCGGTCAGGCAGCAGAGTTTGACTACGCCGGGACCCAGGCCTGCCTGGCCCTGAAAGAAGAAGGCTATGAAGTGGTCCTGTGCAACTCAAACCCGGCCACCATCATGACCGATGTTTCCATCGCAGACAAGGTCTACATGGAGCCCCTGACACTGGAATACATTGCAAAGATCCTGCGTTTCGAGCGGCCGGATGCCATCGTTCCCGGCATCGGCGGGCAGACGGGATTGAACCTGGCCATGCAGCTGGAGGAAAAAGGAATCCTTAAAGAGTGCGGCGTCCAGCTTCTGGGCACGCCGGCAGAGAGTATCCGCAAAGCCGAAGACCGGGAAATGTTCAAGGAAATGTGCCAGTCCATCGGCGAACCCGTCATTCCTTCCGAAATCACCTACAGCGAAGAAGAAGCCAGGGAAGCAGCAAAGCGCATCGGTTATCCGGTGGTGCTCAGGCCGGCCTTTACCTTAGGCGGTACGGGCGGCGGCTTCGCGAATAATGAAGAAGAACTCACGGAGATCGCCCTGAATGCCTTCAAGCTTTCCCCGGTGCACCAGGTGCTCATCGAAAAGAGCGTCCGGGGCTACAAGGAAATCGAATTCGAAGTCATGCGTGACGGCAACGATCACGCCATCACCATCTGCGGCATGGAAAACGTGGATCCCGTAGGCGTCCACACCGGCGACTCCATTGTGGTGGCCCCCATCCTTTCCCTGAACGACCATGACCTCAAGATGCTGAATGACTCCGCCATCAAGATTATCCGCGAGCTGAAGATCGAAGGCGGCTGCAACGTGCAGTTTGCCCTGAACCCCAACTCCAGCGAATACTTCCTCATCGAAGTCAACCCCCGCGTTTCCCGTTCCTCTGCCCTGGCCTCCAAAGCCAGCGGCTATCCCATTGCCCGGGTCACCGCCAAGATTGCCATGGGCATGGCCCTGGAGGATATTCCCGTGGCCGGCGGCACCGCAGCCATTGAGCCCTCCCTGGACTATCTTGTGGCCAAGTTCCCCCGCTTCGCCTTCGACAAATTCCCCCTGGCTCCCAACGTGCTGGGCACCCAGATGAAGGCCACCGGCGAGGTGATGGGCATCGGCTCCACCCTGGAGGAGTGCTTCCTCAAATCGGTCCGCTCCCTGGAAACCGGCGTCTGCCATTTCCACCTGGCCCGGTTCGACTACTTTATCACCGAAGAGCTGGAAAACTACGTTAAAGAGTTCCACGCGGACAACGTCTTCGCCATCTTTGAGCTGCTGCGCCGCGGCATTTCCATCGAAAAGATCTACAGCCTGACCCAGATCACGCCCCTCTTTCTGGAGTCCTTCAAGAAGATTGTGGACATGGAAGCAAAAATCAAGGAGACGCCCTTTGGCCTGGAAGTGCTGAAGGAAGCCAAGATCATGGGCTTCTCCGACAAGGCCCTGGCCGCCCTCTGGAAAATGCCCGAGGTGGAGATCTATGAGAAGAGAAAAGAAGCCGGTCTGACCCCCATCTTCCGCATGGTGGATACCCTGCACACCGGCAAATATATCGCCTACCTGTATTCCTCCTACACCGGAAAGAACGAGTCCATTCTCACTGACCGGAAGAAGGTGATCGTCATCGGCGCCGGCCCCATCCGCATCGGACAGGGCGTGGAATTTGACTATTCCTCTGTTCACGCCGTCCAGACCATCAAGCGGGCGGGCTATGAAGCCATCATCATCAACAACAATCCCGAAACTGTTTCCACTGACTATACCACCGCGGACAAGCTCTACTTCGAGCCTCTGACCACGGAGGATGTCATGGCCATCATCGACTTTGAAAAGCCCGAGGGCGTCATCTGCTCCCTGGGCGGTCAGACCGCCATCAACCTGGCCCAGCCTCTGATGGAGCGCGGCGTCAAGCTGATTGGTACCGACTGCGCTGCCATTGAGCGGGCGGAGAACCGCGACAGCTTCGAAAAGATCCTGAAGGATCTGAATATTCCTCAGCCCCAGGGCCAGGCCATCACCGAGATCGAAGAGGGTGTGAAGGTGGCGGAGACCATCGGCTACCCCGTGCTGGTGAGACCCTCCTTCGTGCTGGGCGGCCGCGCCATGCAGATCGTCACCAACGAGGAGCAGCTGAGGGAATACCTGAAGACCGCCGTGGAAATCAGCGAGGATAAGCCCGTGCTGGTGGACCACTACATCCAGGGCAAGGAGCTGGAGGTGGATGCCATCTGCGACGGCGTGGATGTATTCGTGCCCGGTATCATGGAGCTGGTGGAACGCACCGGCGTCCACAGCGGCGACTCCATCAGTGTGTACCCCACCTTCAGCGTTTCCGACAAGGTGAAAGGCACTATTCTTCAGTACGCCAAAAAGCTGGGTCTGGGCATCGGAATTGTGGGTCTCTACAACATCCAGTTCATCGTGGATGCCAATGAAAACGTCTATATTATCGAGGTAAATCCCCGTTCCTCCCGTACCGTTCCCTTCCTGTCCAAGGCCACCGGCTACTCCCTGGCGGATATCGCCACCGAGGTGATCCTGGGCAAGAGCCTGAAGGAGCTGGGAATCTTCGGCCTCTATCCTGATGAGAAGAAGCGCTACTATGTCAAGGTTCCGGTATTCT
This sequence comes from uncultured Eubacteriales bacterium, assembly GCA_902783575.1. Lineage (GTDB taxonomy): Bacteria > Bacillota > Clostridia > Lachnospirales > Bianqueaceae > RUG760. The sequence continues at coordinate 3,062 of CACZRP010000005.1, read as the reverse complement.
CCTTCAACAAGATCAAGGGTCTGGACGCTTACCTGAGCCCCGAAATGAAGTCCACCGGCGAGGCCATCGGCTATGATGACAAGCTGAACCGCGCCCTGTACAAGGCCCTGCAGGCTTCCGGCCTCCGGCTCCGCAACTACGGCACCGTCTTTGTGACGGTGGCCCGCCGCGACCGGGAGGAGGCCCTGCCTCTGGTGCGCCGGTTCTACAACCTGGGCTTCAACATCCAGGCTACCCCCGGCACTGCCCGCTTCCTGAAGGAGAACGGCATCCGTACCCATGTGCTTCACAAGATCCGTGAGGGCAGCGAGGATATTCCCGAGGCCATCCGTCAGGGACATCTGGCCTATGTGATCAACACCCAGGATCCCGGCAACATGTCCAGCGCCAGCGACGGAGCGAAGATCCGCGCCCTTTCCACGGAAAACAACGTCACCATCTTTACCGCTCTGGATACGGTCCGCGTGCTGCTGGACGTTCTGGAGGAGACCACTCTGACCATTTCCACCATCGACGCCTGATCCCGCCAGGGAGGCCGCGTCATCCATTTTCTTACCCCGGAGGATATGAATCATGAAAGCAGTTATTGATATTCTGGACCTGAGCAAGGACGAGATCCTGGAGCTGATCGACACGGCGCAGGACATCATCAGGGATCCGGACAAATATGCCCACGCCTGCGACCGGAAGAAGCTGGCCACGCTGTTCTTTGAGCCCAGCACCCGGACCCGCATGAGCTTCGAGGCCGCCATGTACGAGCTGGGAGGACATGTCATCTCCATGTCCAGCGCCGGTTCCTCTTCCGCGGCCAAGGGCGAAAGCGTAGCGGATACCGCCAAAACCGTCAGCTGCTATGCGGATATTATCGCTATGCGCCATCCCAAGGAGGGCGCGGCATATGTGGCGGCCATGAACGCCTCGGTGCCGGTGATCAATGCCGGCGACGGCGGTCACTGCCATCCCACCCAGACCATGGCGGATCTTCTGACCATCTACCGGGAAAAGGGACGATTCGACCATCTGACCATCGGCGTCTGCGGCGATCTGAAGTTCGGCCGGACGGTGCATTCCCTGGTGGGAGCCATGTCCCGCTACGAAGGCAACCGCTTCATCCTGATTTCTCCGGAGGAGCTGAAGCTTCCCTCCTATGTCAAGCAGGAAGTGCTGAAGGCCAGGAACATCCCCTATGAGCAGACCACAGATCTGGAGAAGGCTCTGCCCAAGCTGGATATCCTGTACATGACCCGGGTTCAGCGGGAACGGTTCTTCAACGAGGAGGATTACCTCCGTCTGAAGGACAGCTACATTCTCACCACGGAAAAAATGAAGCTGGCCCCCGAAAACATGATTGTCATGCATCCCCTGCCCCGGGTCAACGAAATCTCCGTGGCAGTGGATAACGATCCCCGGGCCGCCTATTTCAAACAGGTGCTGAACGGCAAATATATGCGGATGGCCCTGATTCTGAAGCTTTTGGGCATCAAGCCCTGATCCGGATGGAAGGAGAAAATGAACATGAATATAGATTCAATCCAGAACGGTATTGTTATTGACCACATCACCGCCGGCAAAGGTCTCAGGATCTATTCTCTGCTGGGACTCGATCAGACTGACGTGTCCGTCGCTATGATCCGGAATGTGCACAGCAGCAAGATGGGCAAGAAGGACATCATCAAAATTGACGCCGATATGGACGTGAACCTGGATGTCATCGGCTATGTGGATCCCGGCGCCACGGTGAATATCATCAGAAACGGCGTGCTGTCGGAGAAAAGATCCATCCCCGCGCCGGAGTTTCTGAAGGGTGTCATCCGCTGCAAAAATCCCCGCTGCATCACCTCCACCGAGCAGGAGCTGCCCCATGTGTTCCGCCGCTGGGGAAACATCTACCGCTGCGTTTACTGCGAGACCAAGGCGGAGTAAGTACCGGCAGATGCGGGCTGAGTTGACAATTATACTCTTTTGGGTATAATGAATATAACTATACTCAAACGGAGGCAGAAATGAAAATTCAGGAATCAGCGGAAGATTATCTGGAGACAATCCTCAAGCTCAGCCTTAGACAGCCCACCGTACGTTCGATCGATATTGTCAATGAAATGAACTTCAGCAAGCCCAGTGTGAGCGTTGCCATGAAGCACCTGAGGGAGCAGGGCAAGGTTCGCATGGATGAAAACGGATTTATTACTCTGACCGACATCGGCCGAGAGATCGCCGAGAGGATCTATGAAAGACATCTTCTTCTGACCAAGCTGCTGATGCAGCTGGGAGTGGAAGAAGCGGAAGCCGCCGAAGAGGCCTGCCGCATCGAACACGACATCAGCCAGGATACCTTTGAGAAACTCAAAGACTGGGCCAAAGAAAAGGGTGTTGAATAGTTTTCAGTACATGCTAAAGAATAAGGAGCTGCAGCACTTTGATATGCTACCCCCAAGTAGGACACTGAAATATAAAACCTACTTGGGGGTATTACTATGTCCAGAAAGAGTAAGGTTGACGCATCATTAAAGGTAAAATTGGTCGAGATGTACCTCAAAGATGAGATAAACATCAGCGAAGGATGCAGACTTGCGGGACTGTCAGAGAAAACTACCAATCCATTTCGGAGATGGCTCAACATTTATCAGAATGAAGGTCCTACCGGGCTTTTAGTTCAAAAGAGGAACCGTTTTTATTCAGAAGATATCAAGTATGCAGCTGTAAACGCATATTTAAATGGTGAAGGAAGCGAACTGGAAATTTCAAAAAAGTTCGGACTTCGTTCAGATGCACAACTAAGAGGATGGGTCAAGGTGTATACTACTCATGGAGAGATCAGAGACCGCACAAGCGGAGGAGGCAGCTACATGAGAAAAGCCAGACAGATGACACCGGAAGAACGCCTTGAGATCGTAAGGGAATGCCTTGCCAATGATAAGAATTATGGGGCAATGGCATTGAAATACAACTGTTCCTATCAGCAGGTTCGCAACTGGGTATTACGCTATGAGAAGATGGGCTCAGCCGGACTGGAAGACCGGCGCGGCCGCCGTGCCGGTACGCAGCCGGCCAGGACTCCAGAG
>CACZRP010000004.1 GCA_902783575.1 uncultured Eubacteriales bacterium | reverse complement strand
TGAATGGTAATGGCCATACCGGAAACCAGCACGATATTGAACAGGTTCGCGCCGATGATATTTCCCAGAGACAGAGCGCCATGGCCCTTGATCAGGGAAGTAATGGCGGTCACCAGCTCAGGCAGAGAGGTTCCCAGCGCCACCATGGTCAGACCGATGACGCTGTCCGGCACGCCCAGCGCCTGGGCAATCTTGGTGCCGTTGTTGACCAGAAGGTTGGCGCCCACCGCGATGACAGCCGCGCCCACAATCAGCAGGCCGATCTCCATCCAGAGGGGCTTCTCTTTGGTTTCTTCTTCGTCCTCATCCTCTTCTTCCGCGTCTTCCGGATGCTTCTTCATGTGCAGCACGCTGACAATCATATAGACCACAAAGATGGCCAAAAAGCCCAGACCCTGCCAGCGCTGGAAATTGCCGGAAAGATAGGCAATCAGGGTATACAGGCAGGCTGCCGCGCCAAAGAAAATGGAGGGCAGCATAAAAGTCCTGGAATTGACCTTGCCCGGCTTGATGGCCATGGTGATGGCCGCGATCAGGCTGGTATTGCAGATAATGGAGCCGATGGCGTTTCCGTAGGAAATACCGGAATTGGCCTGCATGGCCGCCTGGGAGGATACCATGACCTCCGGCAGGGTGGTGCCGATGGAAACCACCGTGGCGCCGATCAGAAGCTCCGGCAGGTGGAACCGGTGGGCGATGCCCACAGCGCCGTCCACAAACCAGTCGCCGCCCTTGATCAGCATGATGAAGCCAAGAAGAAACAAGAGAACAGGAACTAACATTTTACTTTCCCCTTTCTGTTATCAACGATTGTATTTTTTTTACAATGGCATTTTTAATTCAGAATGGTCAGGCCTTCGATTTCCTTCAGGGCCTGTTCATGGGCCACCACCGCCGTTCGGCCGCAGGTGCCGATCTTTCTGAGCTCTTCTCTCCAGGAGAGCAGCATTTCGGGCGTGGTACTCAGGATCTCGCGAAGAAGAGCCCTGAATTCCTCGTGGCTCAGCTCGATGAAGTACTTGTTATCCGCCGACTGTCCCCGCTGGCCTGGCATCATCAGGGGATCCAGCTCGCTGATGGTGGAAATAATATACCGGTCCAGGGTTTCTCCCCGGGCGATGAAGTCATCCACCGCTTCCGCCATTTTCCCGTAAATTTCCAGAGATCCGGCAGGACTGGGATCCCGGTAGGAATAAGCGGTCATCAGTCCGTCTCTGGATGCGGAGAAGCCGGTGCCGTAGGCGCCGCCCCGGACACGGACCATATTCCAGAGATAATCATAGGTCATGATATTGGAAAGCACCATCAGAGATCCGTGATAGACAGCGCCGTCCTCGGACATGTTGTAGGCAGCTGCGGCATAGCCGATCTGAGCGGGAATCACGATGCCCACATGATCCGGCACCGATGTCTGATAGGAGGCTGCCTCCGGAACCTTCTCGCCCTCAGGCAGGGCTTCGAAAAGGGGCGAGAGGGAAACCTTTTCAGCGGCGGTCAGGGAAGCGGTGAGTCTGGCCCTGGTGAAGATCTTTTTGGCTGCCTTCTCCAGGAAAGCGATCTCCTCTTCCACCTTGCCTTCCTTATCCTGGGCCAGGGAACGGACAAAGAGGTCCCTGGTATAGCCGGTGGCGGCTTCCTGGGCCGCGCCCTTGGCTGAATAGCCCGCGTTCACCAGCGTCATGGCATAGGAGTTGCCCCGGGCGATCAGATACTGCTTGGCGCTCTCATTGGCCTGAAGAATGATATTGCGGATAGCTTCATGATCCGCCATGCTGGTGCGAAGAGCAATCTCGGGCACCAGCTCAAAGGCTTTATCCAGCTTTTCGTTCAGCACACTGACTTTGACCGTCAGAAAGACCTTGCAGAGGTCTCTGCGGTTTTTGACGGGAACTCCCATCAGGGAGAAGTCCAGCACGCCCAGATGGGTTTTAATGGCCTCCTGAAGCTTCAGGGGCTCCGGATAGTTTTCGGTGGCCAGGTTGGTGAGTATCGAAGGCAGCAGGCTCACCTTGGTCAGCTCCTCCAGAGAGAAGTCGCCCAGGGAGAAATAAAGCATGATGTGATCCACGCCGTTGGTGGCCACGGGATGGTACAGCACCTTCACGCCGGCCTCCTCCAGTTCTTCCGTTTCCACCCAGTCGACGTCGTCGGAGACTTCGGAAATGGAAAGGGCGGGCAGGGTTGCCAGCTGCTCAGGAGTATCCGGCTTCTCCTGCCAGGCCTTCAGATCCTGATTCAGCTTCCGGCACTCAGCCAGGTCCTCCTCGGTCCAGGAAGCCCGGATCTGGTTCAGCCGTTCATTTTCATCCTTCTGAAGCTCCTCGGTGAGGGTGTTGGAAGGAAGCATGCGCAGCTCCTTGATGCCCTCTTCCGCCAGGAAGATTTCCGCGAAAAGGCGGTCCATGCCGCCGTCGGCAATCATGCCGCGGATGGCATCAAAGGAATCCGTGAGGCTCAGCCACAGGGCGGGATCGCCGCCGTAGAGCCAGCTCTCCAGCACCCGGATATTCCGGATCAGGCCCTGGGGCTCATGGGGCTGCTTCATCTGGAACTCAAACTGGTTGACAGCAGCGGTCATGGCATCCTTATCCAGACCCTTTCTGCCGATCTCTTCCAGGGTTGCCTTCACCAGCGCCTTCAGCTCGTCCATCTGATTTTCATTGGTGTTGCGCAGGGTCAGGGACAGGAAGGGCTGCAGGATTCCGTTGGAAAGGTACAGCATCACATCCTTGGCCAGGCCCTTGTCCAGCACCGCCTTGGTCAGGGGGGCTTCATTGGAGCCCGTCAGCACATCCTGAAGCACCTGAATGGCCAGCATCTTGGTTTTGTCCTGATAGCCGCACACCAGTCTGGCCAGGTTCAGATGGGCCTGGTCCTCCAGAGACTCCTCGGGGCCGATGGCGTAGGAAGCGGTCATCACCGCGTTCTTCTGGGCAAAGGAAACCTCGGGGATTTCCGGCAGGTTCAGCACCCGCTCCTGTTTGCCGATATACTCTTCAATCAGGGTCATGGTGCGGTCAAAGGGAATATCGCCGTCCAGATAGAAATAGGCGTTGGTGGCGCTGTAATACCGGTGATATTCACTGCAGAATTTTTCGTAGGTCAGAGAAGGAATCACCTTCGGATCGCCGCCGGAGTTGAAGCCGTAGCAGGTGTCGCCGTACAGCATGTTCTGGGTATACTGCTGGATCTGCTCATCCACGCTGGAGGTGGCGCCCTTCATCTCGTTCAGGACAACGCCCTTGTAGGAAAGCTGATCCTCTTCATCCAGCTCGATGTGCCAGCCTTCCTGATAGAAGATGTTGGGATTCTCCAGAATGGCAGGGGCGAAAACCGCATCCAGATAGACCTCGGTCAGGTTCAGGAAATCCTGCTCGTTCCGGCTGGAAATGGGATACAAGGTTTTGTCCGGGAAGGTAATGGCGTTCAGGAAGGTCTGCATGGAGCTTTTCAGCAGCTCCAGGAAGGGCTCCCGCACCGGATATTTCTTGGAGCCGCCCAGCACTGAGTGCTCCAGGATATGAAAAACGCCGGTGCTGTTTTCCGGCACCGTTTTAAAGGCCACGGAGAACAGCTTGTTCTTTTCCGGAGATTTCATCCAGATCAGCTTGGCGCCGGTCTTCTCATGCTCCATGAGGATCAGAGTGCCGCCGGCCTCTTTGATCTCCCGGATTTCTTTAACGACAAAACCGTAACCTTTGCTTCCAACCGTTAATTCCATCTTGTTGATTCCTTTCTGCATATGATGCATTTCACAAATGATAGCTCAAAACAGCATTATACCATACTTTACAGTGCTCTTCAATCAGAACAACGGAGCCACAAACTTCACCACCTGGCCCATGAGACGGTAATACCATTTTTCATGGCGCATGGTCTCCTCCGTCACCTCCCGGCACTGGGACAGGGTCCGGTCAAAATCCTCCCGGATATCCCGGATGCAGGGCGTCCGGTAGAGATAGGTTGCGCATTCGAAATGATGATAGAAGCTGCGATAGTCAAAGTTGATGGTGCCTACCACGGCCCTCTCGTCATCGCCCAACACCACCTTGGCGTGGACGAAGCCCGGTGTATACTCATATATTCTCACCCCCGCTCCCACCAGGGAATGATAGTGGGATTTGGCCAGGGAATAGGCAATCTTTTTGTCAGGAATTCCCGGCAGGATGATCCGCACATCCACGCCCCGCTGGGCCGCGTATTTCAGAGCGTTTTCCAGCTCTCCGTCCAGAATCAGGTAGGGGGTCATGATATACACATGGTGTTCGGCCCGGTAGAGGATGTCCATGTAGACATTCTCTCCCGCCTTGTCCTCATCCACGGGAGAATCCGCAAAGGGCAGCACATAGCCCGCCTGCTTTCTTTCCGGCAGAGAGGGGAAATCCGGATGCAGGTAAGGATGGTACAGGGCTTCATTCACGGAAAGATTCCACATCTGCAGAAACATCAGCGTAAAGCTCTCCACCCCTCTGCCCTTCAGCATGACAGCGGCATCCTTCCAGTATCCGAAGGGATGGATCCGGTTCATATACTCATCCGCCAGATTGATGCCTCCGTTGAAGGCCACCCGTCCGTCCACCACCAGGATCTTCCGGTGGTCCCGGTAATTGTAATGGGAAGAAAGCAGCGGCTTGATGGGAGAGAAGGTTTTGGCCTGGATGCCCTGCTGCTCCAGCAGCCGGAAATATCCCGGCCGCAGGTGAAACATCTCGCACATGCCGTCATACAGAACCCTCACGTCTACGCCCGCCCGGGCCTTCTCCAGAAGGATGTCCAAAATCCGGCCCCAGACATAGCCCTCTTCAATAATAAAGTATTCCAGGAAGATAAATTTCTCCGCCTTCTCCAGCTCCTTCAGCAGCGGCTCCAGCATGTCCTCTCCCGAGGGAAAATACCGGACAGCGGTGTCCTTGTATACCGGAAAGCAGCCGCTGCGGTTCAGATACCGCACCAGAGCGTCGGTGCCGGAGCCATCCTCCTTCACCTCCCGCAGCACCTGGCTGTTCTGAGCCAGAATGGTCCGGGTTTCGTCAATCTGCTCCCGGACATCCCGGCTGAGCTTTCGATACCCCAGATTGACCCGGGAAAACAGTAAGAAAAAGCCTCCCGCCATCGGCATCAGGGCGATGATCCACATCCAGGTCAGCTTGGCGGAAGGGTCCATCCGGCTGTTGAACAGATAGATGATGATCATCACCGTCAGCAGGATCTGCAGGCTGGCGAAGTAAGGCACCACCACGTTCATCCATTCGAACAGGAAAAAGAAAATTCCCAGCTGAAAAAGCATCAGCAAAAAGAAGATCAGAAACCGGCTGAATACCAGTCTCAGCAGGCCCTTGCGGACCGGCTTGGCCAGCCGGACGACCTTCTCTTCTTTGTTTTTTACCTGATTCAAAAGTTTCTCCGTTTCTATGATTTCTGATCCGTCTCTTCCAGCAGAAAACGGCCGAAATCCCCGACTCTTTTAAAATAGAAGTCGCAGTTTTGTCTCATAAAATTCTCAATTTCAGGTACATCATTGGCCCAGCCCGCGGCGGCAAAGGTGACCCCTGCGGCTCTGGCCATGTCGTAGCCGGGCTTCAGATCGTCCAGCACCAGCAGCTGGGACGCCGTAAAGCCCAGCTTTTCCTGGATATCCAGCAGGCAGAAGGGATCAGGCTTCCGCTTCTCCGGCTCCAGCTCCCAGCCGTACACCAGATCCGGCTCCGGCAGTCCTCCCGCCTCATAGTCCCGGCGGATGTAATGGCCATAGGAGTGGGAGACCACCGCGATGGTGCCTCCCGCCTCCTTGTAGCGCCAGAGAATCTCCCGCATCCCGGGATAGGGCTCGGGAATATGATCCTTCACATAGTCGCTCCAGAACTGCTCCTCTTCCTTCATCTCCTGAGGGGAAAGGCCGCAGATGTCCGTAAAAAGCTCCACCACGCCGGGATCAAAATTCAGCTTGAAGTATTCCTCCAGGCTCATGCTGATGTTCGGGCGATGGATTTTCATGTATTCCACAAAGGATGGAAAGTGGATCGTGGCGGTGGAATTCACCACGGTATCGTCATGATCCAGGACCAGACAGGGATATTTCATTCCGTCTCCTTATTCAGTCTTCATCTTTCCAGACAAAGCTTTCGATTTCCTCCGCAAAGGGACCCGCAATGGGCGCGTCATCTCTGGTTTCTCCAAAGAAGTCCGTGTCGAAGGTGATGGGGCTTCCATCGGGATTTTCGTACATCTCCTCCGGTTCAAAGGCCATGCCCAGTCTGTCGGTGTTAATCATGCCGGCGGCAGCAGCGGGAACATAATCATAGAGGTTGGTGGTCAGGGTCCACTCGCCGTTCTCCTCATTCAGGGACAGCTCCAGGCCCTCCGCCGCGTCAACGGCCGGATCCTTTTCCTTGGCCCAGGCTCTGGCGCCGCCCAGGTACACATTGCCCTCCGCCCAGACAGGCAGATGGGAATAATAGCGGTTGCTCCGGGCACTGCCCATGCCGCAGTAGCCTTCGAACATCTTGTCCCATTCCTCGAAGGTGGGATATTCGTCAAAGGGATCGGTGCCCACCTTGAAGTTCATGGTATCCCAGGCCAGAGCCTCGGGACCCGCGGCTTCCTTGCCGGCTTGCAGGGCGGCAAAGAGGGGATGAATGGGCATCTGAACGAAGATATTGTTGTAGAAACGATCATCGCCGTGCAGGAAGCTCATAAAGCCCGCGATCTGGGTTCCGTGCACCGCGTGATAGGGGGTGTACCGGGGCGAGGGCTTGTCGGGAGCGCCGTTGTCGGTACCGGTACCCACGGCAGTAAGGCCGCCGGCCACCAGGTTGTGCACCATGGCGATGCCCTGGGTGGCTAATTTCACGCTGCGGGGAGACAGCAGCAGGTTGTTGTCAATCAGTGTGGGACCATGGGATACCTCCACAAAGATATCCTCGCCGATGCCCTGGGCAGCCACCGACACGTCCTCGGGGGCCAGGGAATCCAGATCCACTGCCAGGGTATTGTGGTGGAACAGATTCCGGGTCACCCGGGTGCCCTGAGCCTGCCAGTCCAGCCACAGGCCGCGGGTGCAGTGGTGAATATGGTTGCGGCGGAAAATCACGTCAATGGCCGCGTGCATCTTGATGCCGCCGATCTCCGCGCCCGCCAGATTCTGCTTGTTGTTGATATGATGGATGTGGTTATCCTCGATGATGGAGAAGACGCCGCCCAGATGGCCCACGATACCGGTCTGTCCGCAGTCATGGATATGGCAGCGGCGCACGATGTGGGATCCGATGTGCTCCTTGTCCCAGCCCTCGTAGGAAGCCTGGCATATACAATCGCGCTCGGTCTGGGTTCCGTCCTTATATTTCCACTTGGACCATTTGTTGTCGTTGTTGGGCTGCAGATACTTGCCCAGGGAAATGCCGCTGCACTTGGATTCATAGACCTCGCAGTCCTCAATGATCCAGCCCTTGGACCAGTGGGGACCGATCATGCCGTCCTGATAGGCGGTGGGAGGCGCCCACTGGGTGGCCGCTTCTCTCACGGTAAATCCGGACAGGGTGATGTAGCCTACGCCCTCCTTTTCCGGCAGGAAACAGTCCTGACGGACAGCGATTTCCACATCCTGCTCGTTGGGGTTCAGGCCCTGGAAATTGGCGAAGAAGACAGTCTCGTCCGCCTGATCATCCTGCTCGCAGTACCAGGTATACACGGAAAACTCCCGGTCCCAGGATGCCTTGGACACCTCGGGCTCGAAGACCTTGGCCTTGTCCGTCACCTCGTACATGGATTTATGATTCAGATATACATCTCCGGTGTGGGCGATCATCAGGGCGATAAACCAGTCGCCGAACACCAGGGTCTTGTAGGGATTGTAATCACCGAAAAGGCTGTTGGGCACCCGGGCTGTCCAGACCTTGCCCGCCTCATCGGCCTTCTGCCAGGTCTTCAGGGGTTCGGCGCCGGTGATGACAGCCTTCAGGGGCTCCACGCTGCGGTAGGTGATTCTCTGCTTGGGAGTTCCGGCGTTTTTTGGATTGACATATTCACGGTAAATGCCGGGAAGCACCAGCACCTCATCTCCGGGCGCAGCGATATCTGCTGCCTGCTGGATGTGCTGGAAGGGCTTCTGCTCGGAACCGTCACCGCCCAGAGGGGCGTTGATGCTGACATAATATTTCATGGGTTACCTCCTTAGGGGGTTTTTCTATCATACTATCCTATTATATCCCCGTCCTTAAAGTTTGTAAATCCATTCTTGCCCCGGGTCCGGATCTATGCTAATATCCTTTTGTTAAATGAATTTCATTGTGAAATGGTGATGTTATGGAATTTCAGCATTCTTTTGACTGCGGCTGCGGCCGTACCCACACCTGCGGCATCCGGGAGGTGCTCATCGGCTCCGGCGTTCTTGCCAGGGTTCCCTCGCTTCTTCAGGGAATGAGCCATGTGCTCATCGTCAGCGACCGGAACACCCGCCCCCTGGCCTTAGAGGCGCTGGCGCAGGGTCTCGGGAAAGCCGGCATCGGCTTTACGGAAGCATTTTTCGATCAGCCGGACGTGCTGATCCCGGACGAAAAAGCCATTGCCCGGATTCAGGAAAAGCTGGCCGAAAAACCGGTCCAGGCCCTCATCGGCATAGGCTCCGGCGTGATTAACGATCTGTGCAAGCATGTGAGCTTTCTGGCGGATCTGCCCTACATGATCATCGCCTCCGCTCCCTCCATGGATGGCTTCGCCTCGGTGGGGGCGGCCCTAATTCTGAAGGGCATGAAGGTCACCCTGAATGCCCGCACCCCTGCCTGGATCGTGGGAGATACCAGGATTCTGAAGGATGCCCCCATGGATATGATCCGGGCCGGCATCGGCGATATTCTGGGCAAGGTTTCCTGCCTTAATGACTGGAAGCTGGCCCATGTCATCACCGGGGAATATCTCTGCGAAACCATCTATGACATGACCATGGAAGAGGTCCTCACCACCCGGGAACATATCTCCGGCTGTCTCGGCCGGGACGAGGAAGCCATCGGAAGGCTGATGGCCTCCCTGGTGAAGGTGGGCATCGCCATGGCCTATATGGGCAATTCCCGGCCCGCCAGCGGCGCGGAGCACCACCTGTCCCATTTCTTTGAGATCACCGGCGTGGCTTTTCACGAGCCCTATCTGCCCCACGGCATTGATGTGGCCTACTCCACCATTCTCACCGCCCGGCTGCGCCGCCGTCTGGCCCAGGAGGACCCCTCCTCCTTCCGGTATGCTTTTGATGAAGCAGCCTGGGAAGAGGAAGTCCGGAAGATATACGGACCCCTGACGCCGGAGGTTCTCGCTCTGCAGAAGAAAACCGGTCTCTATCAGACGGATTACCTGCCTGTCATTCGAAGCCGCTGGGAAGAGATCCGAAGGATTCTGCTGGAATCTCCTGCTCCGGAAGAGGTCACGGCCCTGCTTCAGGAGGCCGGCTATGATTTCTCCCGCTTTACCGCCTTCTACGGGGAAGAACGAATCCGCAGCGCCATCCGCCGGGCCAAGGATCTGAAGGACCGCTATACCCTGTTCTGGATCCTTGAAAACGCCGGTCTGCTGGAAGCTTATTCCCAGCTTCCTCTTGCGCAGGAGAACTGAATTCGCTATAATAAATCAATCATGGTATGACATTTTTGCAGAAAATCATTCTTTCATGGAGGTTATCATGGCAAAAAAATTATCAGACCTTTTAAAGGAAGCCCGCGCGGAAGCGAAGCTGACCCAGACCGCTCTGGCGGAGAAGGTGGACGGAATGACTGCTTCGGATATCGGCAAGGCCGAGAGGGGCGAACTGGTGCCCACCCAGGCCCAGCTTCGGCAGATTGCCAAGGCCACCGGAGTGACCCAGGCTTCCCTGATTGAAGCCTCCAAGAGCGCCTCGGCAAAGAAAACTTCCTCCAGCGCTTCTGCGGCAAAGAAGACCTCTTCCTCCACGGCCAAGAAGACTTCTTTCTCTTCTTCCAAGAAGACCACCTCCAAAAAGTCCGATGAGCTGACCCTCACCGCCACGGAGAAAAACCTGGTGGAGCTGTACCGCAAGGCCGACAGCGATACCAAGAAGGCCGCCCTCAAGCTACTGAAGGGGGAACAGTCCGATCTTTCGGATCTGCTGGGCTCTCTGCTGAAGGGCTCCAAGTCTCCCCTGGCCACCGCCCTCCAGAGTCTCACCAAAAAATAAAAAAGGATCCTGCCGGGTCCTGAATAAAAAAAGGATCCTGCCAGATCCTGAATAATTGAAGGAAAATCTATGCTGCCACGTCATTTAAGCCGGCGGCCCGAGACACCTCCCGAGCCGCCTAAGAAAAGTCTGCTGATCCTGTCCATTCTGCTGATCGTCGTCGGTCTGGGAAGCGTCATCACTTCCCTGGTGCTGACCCGCACGGTGCGTTCCGTGGAAGCTGTGGAGCTTTCTCAGCTGCAGAAGGATCATACAGAAAAGCCCTACACCTACGCGAAGGTCACCGCCGTGAAATACTATCAGTTTCTGGCGGCCATTCAGAACGAGACCGAAAACTATTTCTTCGTCACCGATCCCTCCGACCGGGCCTATATTGTCCGGATATCCACGCCCGACGCCCAGCAGGTCATCGACACCATTGCCGACGGCTACGCGGCGGAGATGTACGGAATCATCCACGAAATCAGCGATGAGCTGAAGGCCGAGGCCATCAACGGCGCCCATGCCCTCTTCGACAACGAGGAGATCTCCGAGGAGAACTTCAGCGAATATTTTGGCACCACCTATCTGGGCTTCGGAGAAATTCCCAGCCATCCCTTAAGCTCCACCCTGGCCTCCGTGGGAACCTTCATGACCATCGTCGGCATGATGTTCCTGGTCTTCTATATGAACCGCAAGCTGCGTTCCCGGGAAATCGGACTAAATTCCAAAAAGAAAAAAGCCTGAGATCAGGCTTTTTTTATTGCAATTCATTAATGTAGCGGCAGGCAGCCAGGGCAGCCACGGCGCCGTCGGCGCAGGCGGTGGTGACCTGACGGATCTGCTTGCTGCGGCAGTCGCCGGCCACAAATATGCCAGGGGTTCTGGTGGTGCAGGCCTCATTGGAATCGAAGTAGCCGTAGCTGTTCAGGTCCGCGAGGTTTTTAAAGGGCTCGTTCTCGGGAATCAGCCCGATGGCCACAAACATGCCGTCGGCGGAAAACTCCTTTTCTGCGCCGGATTCCCTGTCCGTAACAGTAATGCCCTTAAACTCGCCACCGGCTGTGGTGAGAATAGCGCTGACCTTCTGGCCGGTGATGACGGAAACATTCTCCCGTCTGGCCAGCACATCCTGCAGCCGCTGCTCTCCCGTCAGGAAGGGCAGGTCCTGGACAATGGTCACTTTGGCGCACTTGTCGGAAAGCAGAATCGCCTCCTGCAGGGCGGAATTGCCTCCGCCCACCATGATGACTTCTTTGCCGGTGTAAAAATCCCCGTCGCAGACGGCGCAGAAGGAGATGCCCTCTCCCACCAGCTCCAGCTCGCCGGGAAGGCCCAGCATCCGGTGCTTGACGCCCGTGGCAATGATCACGGCAAGAGCCTCAAAGGAGGTCTCATCCTCCGTGGTCACAACCCACTTGCCGTCTTCGGCTTCGATGCCGGTAACCCGGCTGATCTCGATGTCGGCCCCCTGCTCCATGATCTGTTCCATCATGTGGTCTGCCAGCTCGTTGCCGCTGAGGGAGGTATAGCCGGGATAGTTCTCCACCTTGGGAGAATGGGTGATCTGTCCGCCGAAGCCTTCTTTCTCGATAACCAGAGCGGATTTGCCGTTTCTCAGCGCATACAGCGCTGCCGTCATACCGGCGGGGCCGCCGCCCACAACGATAATATCGTACATTGGAAATCTCCTTTTTCAGAAAAGGGAGACAAATCCTCCGGGGATTTGTCTCCTTCTTTTTTTGTTTTTCAGTGCCCGGCTATTATTTGGTTACGCCCATGAGCCAGCCCTTGATGTCGGATACGCCGCGGTATTTCTCAAAGGTATCACCGTGACGGATCACCAGGGTGGGCGCCTGCTTGATGCCGTATTTGGCCACCAGCTCTCTCTCCTCGTTGGCGTTCAGGGTGTCATAGAGGATGCCGGCCCGATCCAGCAGCGCCATGGCTGCCTTGCAGTTGGGGCAGGTGGGGGTCTTGAAGAGAATCACATCGCCGGCTTCAGCAGCCTTGACAGGCGCTGCTTCCTGCTCGGCCTCACTGGTGATTTCCACCCTGGTCTCCGGCAGATCCTGCAGCATCTGGGGCTCCACGGGAGCGCAGCAGCCCTTCTCGGAGGCCGCTTCCATGGCAGCGTCAGCGTTGATGTTGGGGAAACCGCCCACAGCGGGACGGCCCTTCATTTCCTGTTCCAGGATGGCGCCGGCCGGCAGGGGACCGGTGTGGGACAGACGGGAGCGTCCGATGTTGTAAACCTTACGGTCCTTGTACTCCTGAGCCTTGCCGTCGTTCCAGTTCTGCACCGGACGGTAGTAACCGGTGATGCGGCTGTAGACCTCGGTCTTCGCTCCGCAGATGGGGCAGGTGAACTGCTCGCCGGTCAGGTATCCGTGATCCTTGCACACGGAGTAGGTGGGAGACATGGTGTAGTAAGGAAGCTTGTAGTTCTCGGCAATCTTGCGGACCAGGTTCGCGGCAGCCTTCCAATCCGGCAGCTTCTCGCCCAGGAAGGCGTGGAAAACGGTACCGGAGGTGTACAGGGTCTGCAGATCATCCTGGATATCCAGCGCGGAGAAAACATCCTCGGTGTAGCCTACCGGCAGATGAGAACTGTTGGTGTAGTACGGCGTGCCGTTCATGTTGGCGGTGATGATGTCCGGATACTGCTCCTTGTCGTGCTTCGCGAAACGATAGGTGGTGGACTCGGCTGGCGTTGCTTCCAGGTTGTACAGATCACCGTACTGCTCCTGATAATCGGAGAGGCGCTCGCGCATATGGTTGAGCACGTCGCGGGTGAAGCGCTGGGTCTTCGCGTCGGTCAGGTCCGCACGCAGCCACTTCGCGTTCAGGCCGACTTCGTTCATACCGATCAGTCCGATGGTGGAGAAATGATTGTTGAAGGTGCCCAGGTACCGCTTGGTGTACGGATACAGACCATTCTCCAGCAGACGGGTGATGACGGTACGCTTGGTCTTCAGAGACCGTGCAGCGATGTCCATCAGATTGTCCAGACGCTTGTAGAAGTCTGCTTCGTCCGTGGCCAGGTAGGCGATACGCGGCATATTGATGGTGACGACACCGATGGATCCAGTGGATTCACCGGAACCGAAGAAGCCACCGGACTTCTTACGCAGCTCGCGCAGGTCCAGACGCAGACGGCAGCACATGGAGCGGACATCGGACGGCTCCATATCGGAATTGATGTAGTTGGAGAAATACGGAGTACCGTATTTGGCGGTCATTTCAAAGAGCAGCTTGTTGTTCTCGGTCTCGGACCAGTCAAAATCTCTGGTAATAGAGTAGGTCGGGATCGGATACTGGAAGCCTCTGCCCTGTGCATCGCCCTCAATCATGGTCTCGATGAATGCCTTGTTGACCATGTCCATTTCCTTTTTGCAGTCCTTGTACTTATAGGGCATCTCTTTGCCGCCGAC
>CACZRP010000003.1 GCA_902783575.1 uncultured Eubacteriales bacterium | reverse complement strand
GATGCACCGGATTAACCGTGTGTCTTCTCATTAAGGTGGAATTTTCATCATCTGACCCCGAAATTTTTTCCTTTTCGCAATTACCTATATCAGAAGTTTAATAATAATACATTATCCCCTTCGATGGACTGTTTGTCAACTGTTCCCCAAAGAAAAAGACAGCCGCCTTAGAGGCAGCTGCCTGAACCTTTAGCTGATATTAGTAGGGCGTCTTGATATCCGCCAGGAATCCTCCGTAGGAATCGGACCAGATATACCACTGTCCGTTGGTGGGATCCTGATATACCGAAAGCTGGCGCTCCGTGTCGGCGCCGGCAAACTCCGCCACCACCTTTTCTATGGAAAGGGGCCTGCCGTAAATGGTCGAGGTCTGGGGCGCGTAAACATATTCCCGCACGGTGATGGACAGGGGGCGGTTGGGGGTATAGTGATTGGAGGGCTGAGCCCCTTCAAAATAAGCGTCGGCAATATACTGCCATTTTCCGTTCTGCATCATTCTGGCCCGGACAAAGTCCTTGGTGAAATTATTGAAGGGCTGGATGCTGCCGCAGACCGGCGCATTCATCAAAAGCTTCATCATATCATAGCAGATCTCGGGGTTCTGGGGATTCCAGGCCTTGAAGGCTGCCAGCATGAGGGGCAGCACCAGGAATTTCCCGTTGGGGCCGGAGCGGTTCACCTGCGCCAGCTCCGCGGCGTTCTGCGGGAGGCGTTCAAAGACATATCGCTGCTGATTCAGCTGAACATTGCGGATTCCCTCGTGGGCCTGTCCGTCGGAAGACTGTTTGGTCACGGAATTAAGGAAGGATCGGAACATGGACATGGTACACCTCCTTGGATTTGATACCCTGATTGTATCATGAACCGGGCGCTGATCTCAATAGCCCAATGGTACTATATCCTGCTCAGATATTCTCTGACCGCCTTCGGATTTTTCAGCTCCACAAACTTTTCCGGATACTTTTCCTTCAGAATCCGGTACTTCTCCAGGCTTTCCCTGGTCCGCGAGCTCCAGAAGGACCACTTGATAAACTCGAAGTCGATTTTCTCGTCGCAGCCCACGGTCATGGACTCCCTGGTTTTGTGCTGATACATGAGATTGCGCTTCAGAATCCGGTACAGGCACAGAAACCGGTTGAAATTCAGGAACAGGATCTGATCCGCCTCTTCCATTCTCCGGTCATAATGGTTCTTGGTGTAGTTGCCGTCGATAACCCAGCCTTCCGGATGCTCCTCCAGGAATTGTCCCAGGATTTCCGACTGCTCCTCCCGGGGCCTCATCTGCCACTCCGGCAGCCAGAACACCGTATCCAGATAAAGAACGGGCAGCCCCAGGCGTCTGCCCAGGGTGCCCGCCAGCGTGGATTTGCCGCTGCCGGAAAATCCAAGGATCTGTATTTTCATGTGGTTTCTCTTTTCCCTTAACTGTCGATGTGCTTGAAGGAGAAAAAGCTGATTCCCTTGCCGTAAACGCCGTTCACGGTGATGATGGTAAAGAAGGCATTGGGATCCACCTGCTTGACCACGGACTTCAGCTGTCCCAGCTGATGCTTGCTGATGACGCAGTACATCAGGTAGTGCTCCTGGCCCGTATATGCGCCCTCGGCATCCACAATGGTCACACCGCGCTTCAGCTTTTCCATGAGGGCCTTCGGCAGCTCCTCCTTCTTGTCGGAAACAATCAGAATGGCCCGGCGGTGGTCCCAGCCATCGATCACATAGGAATTAACCTGGGACGAAATAAACATGGCGCAGATGGTGAGCACAGCCTGATCAATGCCGTAAATAAAAGCGGACATAAATACGATCACCGCATTGATCACCAGGCCCGAGGTGGCCATATTCACGGAAAAATACTTGTGAAGAATCTTGGAAATAATATCCGTGCCGCCCACCGAGGCTCCGCTGCGGTAAATCAGTCCGACGCCCAGACCCGTCAGGACGCCGCCCATCATCACCGAGGTCAGGGGGCTGGAGAATTCCAGATGGAGGCCGGAGAAAAGCTGGATAAAGCCGGTGAAGATCGCCATGCCCACCGCGGAATACAGAATGAATTTCCGGTTCACCAGTTTCCATCCCAGAAGGAACATGGGAATATTGATCAGCACCACCATCAGGGAGACGGGCAGGCCGAATTCATAGTTCAGAAGCTGGGCAAAACCCGCCACGCCGCCGGCCAGCAGCTTCGCGGGTGTATAGAACAGATTCATACCCAGGGAATAGACGGCGCTGCCGATGACCACCTCCAGGATGGTCCGGCCGTTTTCCTTGAAAAACTCTTTGGTTTCTGCTTTCATTTGGATGCCTCAACAGTAGTAATCAGAGCTACATTATATACGAGGGACATGCCAAAAATCAAGTGGGGAGGGCATGAAAATGACAGGAATCCGGAGCCTGGAAAATTAACTGAAAAATATCCAAAAACCCCTTCGAATCTCCCCCGAAAATCGGCATTATTTCCCGTTTTTTCAAAGGCCCGAAAATGCCCTGAATCCTTGTATTTATGCGGCTTTTATGGTATAATATTGAAGGTTATTTCTATCTGATTGTTAATGGTTAAATAAGCTAAAAATATCCCGTTTTTCGCGGATCATTTTTCAGCACTCAAAGGACAGGAGGAACTGATTTTTGAGCAAGGAAACAAACCTGGAAAAAGAACTCGCTGCCTCCGGTGAGCAGACACCCGAAGTCGATCTTTCCGGACTGGATGCCCAGGACATGGATGCCAGAGCGATCCTGGAGAGGGCCAACGCGGCGGATGCCATGGACAGCGCCGATGGTCAGGAAGGCATTCCGGAAGATTACCATCACGAAAGTGAACAGGTTTCGGCAGATCTGACCGTCACCGGTGAATATACCGCCAGCCAGATCCAGATCCTGGAGGGTCTGGAGGCTGTCCGCCGCCGTCCCGGCATGTATATCGGAAGCACGGCCTCTCCCGGACTTCATCACCTGGTCTACGAGATCGTGGACAACTCCGTGGATGAAGCCCTGGCCGGCTACTGCACGAAAATTGAAGTCACCATCAACCCCGACAACTCCATCACCGTTGTGGATAACGGCCGCGGTATTCCCGTGGATATCCAGCCCCAGAAGGGCATCTCCGGCGTGGAGGTTGTCTATACCGTACTGCACGCCGGCGGCAAGTTCGGCGGCGGGGGATACAAGGTTTCCGGCGGCCTCCACGGCGTTGGCGCCTCGGTAGTTAACGCCCTTTCTTCCCATGTGGATGTACAGGTACACATCAACGGGAAGATTCACCAGATTCTTTTCGAACGGGGCAAGACCGTTCAGCCTCTGACCGTTATCGGCGAAACCGATCACACCGGCACCACCGTCACCTTCCATCCCGATCCCGAAATCTTCGACGATACCGTCTACGATTTCGATACCCTTGCCCACCGTCTCCAGGAGACCGCGTTCCTGACCAAGGGCCTCCACATTACCCTGGAGGATACCCGCGTTGGCATGGAGCAGAAAAAGGTCTATCACTACGAGGGCGGCATCCGGGAATTCGTGGCCTACGCCAACGAGAATAAGGATACCCTTTACGACAAAATCATGTATGCCGAGGGTATGAAGGACGGCGTCTATGTGGAAGTGGCCCTTCAGCACAATGATTCCTACACCGACAGCACCTTCACCTTCGTCAACAATGTGCATACGCCTGAGGGCGGTACCCATCTAGCCGGCTTCAGGGCTGCCTACACCCAGGTTCTGAACGACTATGGCGTCCGCAGCAAGATCCTCAAAGAAGATGAAAAGCTCACCGGCGACGATGTAAGAGAAGGTCTGACCTGCGTTCTGTCTGTCAAGCTGGAAGATCCCCAGTTCGAGGGACAGACCAAGCAGAAGCTCGGCAACGCCGAGGCCAGAGGCGCCGTGGCAGCCGTTGTCAAGGACGGCCTCACCTTCTTCCTGGAGCAGAACCCGAATATCGGCAAGGCCATCATCCAGAAAGCCATCCTGGCCGCCCGGGCCAGAGACGCCGCCAGAAAGGCCAAGGAGCTGACCCGCCGCAAGACGGCGCTGGATACCACCGCGCTGCCCGGCAAGCTGGCCGACTGCTCCGACCGGGATCCCAGAAACTGTGAAATCTACCTGGTGGAGGGAGATTCCGCCGGCGGCTCCGCCAAGAATGCCCGTACCCGTAAGACCCAGGCCATCCTGCCCCTTCGCGGCAAGATCCTGAACGTAGAAAAGGCCCGTCTGGACCGTATTCTCGGAAACGAGGAAATCCGTTCCATGATCACCGCCTTCGGTACCGGCATCCACGAGGATTTCGATATTGAAAAGCTTCGCTATCACAAGATCATCATCATGTCCGATGCCGATGTGGACGGCGCTCATATCCGCACTCTGATGCTGACCTTCTTCTACCGCTTCATGCCTCAGCTCATTGAACAGGGTCATGTGTATATTGCCCAGCCTCCTCTCTACCGGGTGGAAAAGGGCAAGAAGGAAATCTACTATGCCTACTCCGATCAGGAGCTGGACCAGATCAAGGAAAAGCTCGGATTAAAGGACGGCGTGGAAGACAAATCCGTGGAGGTGCAGCGCTACAAAGGTCTGGGCGAGATGGATGCCAGCCAGCTTTGGGAGACTACCATGGATCCCGCCAACCGCATCCTGCTGCAGGTAAGAATGGAAGATGCCGCCGCGGCGGACAAGATTTTCACCATTCTTATGGGCGATAAGGTTGAACCCAGAAGGGAATTCATCGAGACCCACGCCAAGTACGCCACCAACATCGACACTTACGGCTAAATCTGAACCATGACATCCCTCTGATTCCACACTCGTGAGGTTCAGAACGAAAAACATGAAAGGATACTCTGATCTATGGCTGATAACAATACACCCAACACGCCGGACGAGGAGAAGAACGGTGAGTTCGTTGAGGAAGAGCTGAACGGCGTCGGCCTGCCGGCCAATCCCCAGCACGACCGGGTCGAGGTGGTGAACCTCGAAAAGCTGATGCGGGAAAGCTATATCGACTATGCCATGAGCGTTATCGTTACCCGCGCCCTTCCCGATGTCCGTGACGGTCTGAAGCCCGTTCAGCGCCGTATTCTCTACGCCATGAGCGAGCTGCATCTGGACCCCGGCAGCGCTTACCGTAAATCCGCCCGTATCGTCGGCGATACCATGGGTAAGTACCATCCCCACGGTGACAGCTCCATCTACGAGGCCATGGTTCATATGGCCCAGGACTTCAATATGCGCTACATGCTGGTGGACGGCCACGGAAACTTCGGCTCCATCGATGGTGACGGCGCTGCCGCCATGCGTTATACCGAGGCCCGCTTCTCCAAAATCTCCATGGAAATGATGGCCGACATCGGCAAGGACACCGTGGACTTCGTGGACAACTTCGACGCCTCCCTGAAGGAACCCACGGTGCTGCCCGCCCGCTTCCCCAACCTGCTGGTCAACGGCACCGGCGGTATCGCCGTCGGTATGGCCACCTCCATTCCTCCCCACAACCTGGGCGAGGTCATTGACGCAGTGGTAAAAATCATCGACAACCATATCCTGGAGGACCGGGAAACAGACATCGATGAGCTGATTAAGATTGTCAAGGGTCCTGACTTCCCCACCGGCGCCACCATTTACGGCACCCGGGACATTGAGCAGGCCTACCGTACCGGCCGCGGCCGCGCCGTGGTGCGGGCAAACATGGAAGTGGAAGAAACAGCCGGACACCGCCAGCGGATCGTGGTCACGGAGATCCCCTTCCAGGTCAACAAGGCCAAGCTGGTGGAAAGGATCGCGGATCTGGTTAAGGACAAGCGCCTGGAGGGCATTGCAGACCTTCGGGACGAGTCCGACCGTACCGGTATGCGCATCGTCATTGACCTGAAGCGGGAAGCCAATCCCCGGGTCATCATGAACCAGCTTTACAAGAACACTCCCCTGCAGAACAACACCAGCTTCAACATGCTGGCCATCGTGGACGGCCAGCCCAAGGTGCTGAACTTAAAGCAGATCCTCACCTACTATCTGGATCATCAGAAGGACGTAGTCACCCGGAGAACCCGCTACGACCTCGGCAAAGCCCAGGCCCGGGCTCATATCCTGGAAGGCCTGCTGCTGGCGCTGGATCATATCGACGAGATCATCAGCATTATCCGGGCCAGCAAGAGCGTCGAGGAAGCCAAATCTTCCCTGACGGTGCGTTTCGGCTTCGATGATATCCAGGCTCAGGCCATTGTGGATATGCGTCTGAGAGCGCTGACAGGTCTGGAAAGAGACAAGCTTCAGGGCGAGTACGACGAGCTGGAATCCAAGATTTCCGAATATATGGCTATTCTCTCCAATGAGAATATTCTCTACAGCGTCATCAAGGAAGAGCTGCTGGTCATCAAGACCAAATACGGCGATCCCCGCCGTACCTACATCACCCACGAGGAAGGCGAGATCAACCTGGAAGACCTCATCAAGGATGAACAGTGCGTGGTGACCATCACCAACCTGGGCTATGTAAAGCGCACCTCCCTGGATATGTACCGCAGCCAGAACCGCGGCGGCAAGGGTGTCAAGGGCGTGGAAACCCGGAAGGATGATTATGTGAAGGATCTCTTCGTCTGCTCCTCCCATGATTATCTCCTGTTCTTCACCACCAAGGGCCGCGTCTACCGCTTAAGAGCCTTCGAGATTCCCGAGGCCGGCCGTACCGCCAAGGGTACCGCCATCGTGAATCTGCTTCAGCTCTCCGGCGGCGAGCAGGTCTGCGCCGGCATCAAGCTGAAGGACAGCAGCATCGAGGACGGTTATCTGGTGATGGCTACCCGTCAGGGTATCATCAAGAAAACAGCCCTGGCTGAATACAGCAATATCCGCACCAACGGCCTGAACGCCATCGCTCTGCAGGAGGATGACATGCTCATCGAGGTGAAACGCACCTCCGGACACGATGAAATCTTCCTGGCCTCCGATGCCGGACAGATGATCCGCTTCGCGGAAACCGATGTACGGCCCACCGGACGCTCCACCATGGGCGTCAAGGGCATCACCCTCACCGAGGGCGCTCAGGTCATCGGCATGGGTCTTGCCTCCAAGGGCAACGCCATCCTGGTGGTCTCCGCCAATGGCATGGGCAAACGCACCCTGCTGGATGAGTTCACCCTCCAGAAGCGCGGCGGCAAGGGTATCCTCTACTACAAGGTCACCGAAAAGACCGGCGGCATTGTCACCTTCAAGGTCACCAGAGCCGAGCAGGATCTGCTGCTGATCACCAGCGCGGGCATCATCATCCGCACTCCTGTGGAAAGCATCAGCCAGCTGGGCCGCATCACCTCCGGCGTCAAGCTGATCAGTCTTGATGAGGGCGTGAGCATTGTCAGCGCCGCCCTGGCCAAGCGGGAAGATGAAGCTCCCGAGCAAAACGAGGACGCCTGATACAGCTTCAAAAGGCGCTGATACAGCCAGCGAAGAAGCCTGATACAGTCAGCGAAGAAATCTGGTTGTCACAAATCTAGCGTTCAACCGCTTACCAGTGACAATTCTTCAAAATGCTTTCACTGGAGACAAGAAAGCAGCCGTTGTGTGACAAAAATAAGCTAAAAAAAGGGCATATCTTCGTGGTATTGCCCTATTTTTGTCACAAATCGTCGGGACGACCACCATCCTGTGACAGCATTTTGTCACAGAAACCCTAACCTAACTTGCCCAGTGACAATGAACTGGAAAATTGTCACAGAACAAGGGAACAAGGCCATTTCTGTGAAACCGGCCAAAACTGGATTTTCACAGAATACAGTGATGACACCAGATCTGTGACAATGCAGTTTCACAAAAGATAAGGTTTCCGGAGGATGTGTGAAACCCGCCAAAGCCTATTGTCACAAAATAGCCGGAAAACATTAAAATGTGAAAATAAATTTTCACAAGAAAGAGCATGTCTCCCAGGCCTGTGATAATGACTGTCGCAAACCATAGAGACAATCCAGAAAATGTGAAAATCGACTGTAGCAAAAATGAAGATTTAAACGAATATGTGAAACTCATAAAAAGGATTGTAACAAGATCGAACAAAAACACGAAATGTGTGAAACAGTGGCCGTGCAGCCAGCGGCCACTGTGATCCTTTGCCTGGCTTAATTACCCTTTGCCCAATAATTATCTTTTCTCCATATATGGGAAAAACCTGATAAGCATCCAGCGGTTTCCTGCTGTTTTGCTTATCAGGTTATTTCTTTATTTGATGGACTTTTTTGTGCAATCCAGATTTATTGGTTTTTCAGCTGGCCTTTCAGCTTAACCGGAAAATGCCGAAGCGTTCCGGATTATGATTGTCGGCTACGCCGATGGGATCCCAACTCCAGCCGGCGCTGATGGGCTTTCCATTGATGTGGAAGAGATTGTACCTTCCCAGGAACAGCCGCAGTTCATCTCCGGCTTTGGGAACGACAGTGTCCTGACCAAAGAGATCAGCGAAGCCCTGCCAGGGGAATTTCAGCTCTGCGGTCCAGCCTTTGGATACCACCGTGGGGTCGTTGATCTTTCCATCTACCTTAACAGCTACCTCCAGACCCGGAAAATCCCAGTTACGGTAAACCCATCGAAGGCCTCGGGGGTTGATGCCGGTCCAGAAATGCTCATCCTGCCGGTCAAAATTGCCGCCGAAGCTGACAGCGCCGCTGCTGAGAATATCAAAACGCTCCTTTCGGAAATAGGGATTGCCGCTGATGAGCTTTCCCTGGGCGTCCAGTCGGGGATAAGCATCTCTCCAGAGATAAAAAACCTCGTAGAGGGTTCCCAGAGCGTTGAGCTCCAGCTCATAGTAGGTGTCGGGACCGGCGATGAATACCTCCAGATCGTTCTCCACCCACAGCAGGCTGTCCCTTTCCGTAAGGGTCGCGGCGGGATAGGGTTCCTCGGTCCAGAAGCCGATATACAGAGCTTCCTCATCCCAGAGAATGGCTGCCCGGGTATCATAGATGCCCGGCGTGCCGCCCACGGCGTCCACAAAGCGGGGTGATTTTTCCGCCCGCTTCCAGACTTCTTTGTTCAGATCCCCATCAATGGCAATGGGGGTCGTAATTTTTCTTATCTGATACATAACTGTCTTCCTTTCAGGCGCCGACCCGATGGGCACGAATCGTCATTCACGCTGATCCGCGGGTCACATATCGTGCTGATCCGGCGGGTCACAAATCTTCCTTCGCGCTGATCTGGATCCGGCCGTTCACCACTTCCAGCTTCACCTTATTGCCTTTGGCTCCGATTTCCTCCAGCATCTGAGAAGGAATCTGCAGACGACCCGCGCGGTCCAGCACCGCGAACTCCTCCTGCACGCCTTCCTCCATGTCTCCCAGGGCGCCCACATGCTTCAGCTGTTCGCGGTAGCTCTGGCGCAGGATCATCTCGCTGGAGGTCTTGCCATCCCGGATAGCCACCACCCGGTTGACCTTCTTGGCCAGATGACGGTCATGGGTAACAATGATAATGGTCAGTCCCAGCTCTTCATTGAGCTTGCGGAACAGATCCAGGATGTAATCCGAGGTTTTGACATCCACACTGCCGGTGGGTTCATCCGCCAGCAGCAGCTTGGGATTATTGGCCAGGGCGATGGCAATGGCCACCCGCTGCTGCTCGCCGCCGGAAAGCATGGACAGCTTATTCTTGGCCCGGTGGCTCATACCCACCATCTCCAGCAGCTGGGCAGCCCGCTCCTTCTGCTGTTTCTGGGTACCGAACATCATGGGCATCCGCACATTCTCAATGGCGGTCAGATAGGGCACCAGGTTTCTGGCATTATTCTGCCACACAAAGCCCACCACATCCCGTTTGTAGGCCACCAGCTCCGGCTCTGTCAGCTTAAACAGATCCAGGCCGTTCACCACCAGCCGACCGGCGGAGGGCCGGTCCAGACCTCCGATCATGTTCAGGAAAGTGGATTTTCCTGAACCGGAATTGCCGATGATGGCCATCAGCTCTCCCTCTTCCACCGTCAGCTCCAGCCCCTGCAGAGCCAGCACCTCGGTGTCGATGGTCTTGTAAATCTTCACCAGGTTCTCGCACTCGATCATATTCATGAGAGCACCTCCCCGGCGGTGGGTCCTGCTGCCCCGGGGATGCCCAGGGTACCCACCACTTCGCCGTCCTCCAGCTCGTAGACGGCATCACCGATATCCATCAGGCCGGTATCGTGGGTAGTCATAATGACACTGACCCCTTCCTCGGCGCAGAGATCCTTGAAAATCTTTACCACCGCCAGACCCGTGTTGGTATCCAGCTCGGCGGTAGGCTCATCCGCGAACAGCACATCGGGCTGGGCCGCCACGGCCCGGGCGATGGCCACCCGCTGCTGCTCACCGCCGGACATCTCCTGAGGCATGTGTGTCATGCGGTTGCCCAGACCCACCATATGCAGGCATTCCTCCGCCCGCTTTTTCCAGTCGCCCTCATAGCGGGCCAGCCGCAGGGCAAATTCCACATTCTCGTAGGCAGTCATCATGGGGATGAGGGCCACGGACTGATAGACATAACCCACTTTTTTGCGGCGCAGCTTGTCTCTGCCGCTGTCGGAAAGCTCCGTCACGTTGATATCGCCGATCCATACCGTACCCTTGCTGGGCGGATCCAGAGCGGAAAGGATATTCAGCAGCGTTGTCTTTCCGGAGCCGGAACGGCCCTTCAGCAGCGTGAGTTTCCCTTTCGGGATCGTCACATTGATATCCTTCAGGGCCCAGAAGGTGTCTCCCCCCACGGGAAAGCCCCTCCAGACGCCTTCGGACCGGATGATATATTCCATATTCATACTTCGAAAACCTCTCCCATCGCCATCAGTCTTCACCCAGCTTCAGTGCCTGGGCTATCTTGATGCTCCGGATGATCCTGCCCAGAATCACCATGCAGAGAATCATCACTGCCGCCACCACGAAATAGAGCTTCAGCTCATCGGGCAGGGCGCTGGTCACCTCCAGGGGAATCAGCTGATCCGTGCTGGAATAGGCCATCTGGATCATGGGGACGAAAAGCCGTCCCGTCAGCCGTCCCACCAGAGCTCCCACCACAATGCTGAGCACCGACAGGAACACCTGCTCATTGATCAGCATGCCCAGGATTTCACCCATGGTCATGCCCATGGCCCGGAAAATACCAAACTGCAGCTGCCTGGAGCGGATGGAAAGAATCCAGTAGATCAGGAAGCCGACGCTGCAGAGCATCAGCACCACGATGAAGCCCACCGTCAGGATGCCGTTGGTGGCCTGGAAAACGGGATCGTTTTTCAGGTCGATAATCTCCGCGTTGGTGTCGTGAAAATAGGTGAAGGAAATACCCTGCTGTGTGGCGAAATCGTAAATATACTGAGAAGAATCCGTGGCGTTCTTCATCCAGATCTGATAGGGCTCCAGACCCCACTTGCTCTGCAAATAGTTCAGATTCGCGATAATAAACCAGGATCCCCCTTCGGAAACGGTCTCCGGCGGAATCATGGTGGGGAAATAATCCACAAAGCCGTAGATGGTTCCCCGGATCACGTTATTGGAGGTGACCCGGTAGGAAATATGATCTCCCAGCTTTAGTCCCATCAGATCCCGGAAGCTGGTGGATACCAGCACGCCCTCCGGGTCCTGGCTCATGGCATTCAGGAAACGGTACCAGTGGTCATCCAGCAGGCCATCCTTGAAGTATACCGTCTCGCCAAAGCTCTTGGTCTCGATGCCCATGAGGGTCATCTCCTCCAGATTTTTGCCGTTAATGCTGGCGGAGGCGGTCCTGTTCAGATATACACGGGTGAAGGATTCCATGCCTTCGATGGTTTCGTATCGGTGGTAATCCGGTTCCACATAGACGGTTTCGATATTTCCATCAGAGCCCGCGAACTGCCGGCCCTTCCACCCTTCCTGGAAGATGATATCCGCGCCGGAGGCGTATCGGATCTTCTCCTCGGCATTGGCGTTGATGGTCCGAGCGGTCTGAGCGCTGAAAATACCCAGAGCCAGGGTCAGAATGAGGAAAATCATAATGAAGTTCTGATTGCCCCGGCTGCGGAGCATCCGCAGAAATGAGGCATAAAGTCCCGGAGACCAGCGCTTTTTGAAAAGACTGAATATCAGCCTGATCATCCAGGGGAAGATTCTCACAAACAGCAGGGCGCAGCCCAGCATAAACATGGAGCTGCACATATAAAGCAGCGGATCCAGGGAAGCGCCGCCCTCCAACCGCTGAGCCAGAAACGCGGACTGCTGATGATAGCTGTACAGTCCATACAGGGACACCGCCAGCAGCACCACATCCAGAAACAGCTTCTGCCACAGAGGCTTCTGGGACCGGTGCTTGCTGCGCTTATAGTCCACAATGCCCACCCGGCTGTAACGGATGGCCGGCGGGATCATGGTAAGCATACCCACCAGGGCGGCGCCCACGGCAAAGCCCCATACAGGCAGGGCGAACCGGACCGACAGGGACCGGCGCTGGACAAATTCAAGAAAAGCGTTGGCGGAGCCCACAATCTGACAGATCAGATAGCCCAGGGGCAGCGAGAACACCAGAGAAATAAGAGCAATGATCAGGCTCTGAAGGATATAGATGGTCATGATCTGCTTCGAGGAGGCTCCCCGGGACTTGATCATGGCAATTTCATTCTGGTCCATGCCCAGCATCTGACCGGACACCATCACAATAAACGCGAAAAGCAGAAGGAAAATGGGCACCTGAAGCACCACCAGGGTCACATTCAGCCGGGAGGCGCTCTGCTCATAGGCCCGGAAGGTTTCCTCATAGCGGGCCGTCATTCCGTTGGTATAGATGCCGTTCATCCGTTCCTTGTATTCATCGGTGACCTTCAGAACAGGATCCACATCCGTGCCCCGGATCTGTGAAGAATCCAGGATCACAATCACCGCCTCGGAAAACTGCTGGCGGTTGTTTTCATCCTCCACCCAGAGCTGCTTAAAAGCATCGATATCCACGTAGAGATAATTGGAGGCCCTGGAGGGATGATAGAACCAGAAGGGATCATCATCGTCGGCAGGCTCAAAAACGCCGGTAATCCGGACCTTATAGGGCTGCTTGTTTTCATCCAGCAGCTTTTCAAAAACGATTTCCTCGCCCACATAGAGATTGCAGCTCATCAGGGTCTTCTGGCTCACCACCGCCTCCATGGTGAGATCCTTCACCTCAGAAGAGGGAAGATCACCGCTGATCATGCGGACGTGGTCCTTAAAGCCGCTGATGGCATCCACACGGGAAGCGAAGGTATTACCCCCGCCGCTCACCTGATGGGTGGAGCGGATCTCCGGCTTGAAGTATTCCGTGATTTCATAGAGCACCCTGGCCGGCACAGCGGCGGCAAAATCCTTCGCCACCTGCTCCATCTCCGCCAGCTTCTCAAACCGGGTGGGGCTGGCGGTGCCGATGGAATACTGTCCCCGGAACTCCACATTGCCGGGATAGAAGCCGCTGGCCTGCATCTGGGACTGCAGGTTTCTCTGGAGCATCCGCTGGAGCACCGCGTCCGAATACATGGGAGAGCAGACCGCGATGCTGATCAGAAGGATGTTGCCCACCAGCAGACTGATGGCCATCCAGATATTGT
>CACZRP010000002.1 GCA_902783575.1 uncultured Eubacteriales bacterium | reverse complement strand
TATCCCGCTGAGCTGTTTTGGATCCTTAGCTTCCTGAAACTGCACTGCTCCCGGTTCATGATCCAGACAAGGAATATCATCCGGATTGCCGCTGTATTTACCTTTATAGTGAAATTTCATATGCCCCCCTTGAATGAGATTAATAATATAGATATTATATCATGCAAAAAGAGCATACGGCAATCGATAAATATCTGGTAGCATTCTTTGAGAATCTTATTCTCGGCGCAGATAATGAGCTGAAGAACAGATATATGCATGTAGATTAAGGGAATCGTTTTCTCTACGGTTTCCCTTGTTTTCTGATTGGTTACCGGATCAATCACCTCCTTCGTTGGTTTTGAGTATAAAAAAAGACGCCATCGATTTGATGACGTCTCTTTCGTAAGAACAAATTGTCAGCAGTATCAAAGCTGCAGAGCACCTTCCTGTTTTTCCATTTCTTCATACGGATCTTTTCCTGCAGCTGTCGGGTCTTTTTGACGGCCTGCATTTTCATGGGCGACCGTACTCGGAAGTCCATAATTATCAAATACTACTCTTTCCTCCCCGTGCTTGCCACGGACTTCATTGATCCGGTCGACGATGGTCCTTGAAGCATCCATTGCATATGGGCTTGTACCTCCAAGTGCTCCAAGCACATCCAACGCCTGATTGAAACGCTGCTTTCCATCATTACTGGAACGGATTCTTTTCTTTCCTTTCATATAGTCTTCCGTTTTTTCGTAGATCTCCTTCAGTTTCTTTTCCGGATCCAGGTTAGGATCATTTACATCGATACTGTCGATGCTGTTAACCAGGGCTTTCCATTTTCTGGTACGGCCTGCCGGACCGTCCATGTGCCGGCCCAGTTCCTTCAGTTCTTTCAGAACTGCTATCTGTCTCTCTCGCTTGCCATAGAACGGATGAACAATGCCCTGAGCGACCTTGGCCACTTCTTCCGGGGTCGATTCCTTTCTAAGTATCCGCTGTACCAGTGCCTCCTTGTGGAGCAGCTGCTTGAAGGCAGGGTATGTCTGAATCTTATTGGCATAGGCTCTGGCCAGATCGACAGAGAACAGCTTCTGTCCAAGGGCCATGTTGCCGCCCACAAGCAGCTTCGCAAGCGTCTCATTTTCCTTTCCCTGCGGCAGCGGATTTACCTTGTGTGCCTCCATATAACCAAGCCAGGTCTTTCCCTGACGATCCACCGTAGCCTTCGTTGGCTGAGGAGCCGCTTTCTTCTCGTCAGGAATCATCTTTTCCTGGGCCACAGGCTTCTTGACTGGCTGGTCCTCGATGATGTTCTCTTTATGCTCGGTCACAGAGTCATCATCGTTTCTGAGCCCCTGTTCCTGCTGCACTTCCAGCAGCTGTTTCTTGTCTTCCGGAAGGAAATAGGTATCCAGTGCCGGTGCCTTGGAATAGTTCAGATAGCTGAACTCTTCCAGCTTAGACATGATCTGATCATCGAAATCGATTTCTTCCGCCAGATCAGCATTCTGGATCTTGAAATGACCAAAAGTATTCTCAAGATTTTTAAGCGCCTCTACTGTCTCTGCCATCAATTCCTGGCTCTTGGGATCGTCATGTCTGGTATATCCATCCGCCAGATTAATCGAAGTACTGATCACTTCTTTAATAGCGCGCTGAAGCTTTCTGATCGGCCGCGGTTTATTTCCGGCAGAGAGCACAGACTTCGGTTCACCGTTATCGTCCGCCATCTTTTTCAGCCGATCATGAAGTGAATCCAGCACATGCAAGGGGCCGGAACGGCCTTCCTCACTTCTTTTCTGTCTTTGTTCCTTCACCGTGGCAGCCAGATGAGCCGCAATGTGCTCATAAGAGACATCTTTAGGAAAGCGGAAGGGCAGTTCTCCCGGCGCACGGTTAAAGGTTTCGATCTGTTTCAGATCATTTTCATTAAAGAGCTCGCCAAGATACTGCTCTCCGGTCGGATCCGGTCCCGGCTGCCAGTTATTGGTCACCTCAGCAATCTCAGTGTTTTTCAGCTTTTCGTTGGCAGCAAGAAAGTTTTCTACCAGCGGCGTCAGCTGCTGGATGAACTTCCTCTGTGCTTCAGGAGAAATGCCGAACTCCTCGGCTCTGCCCAGTTCATTGTGAAGATTCCTTCCGGCAACCTGCAAACCTGTTGCAAGTTCCTCCTTGCCCGCCTGACGCGCTGCCGCTATTACCTGGTCAATATACTTGTCCAGTTTCTGGAATGTATTGTCTGCTCCCCAGCCCCTGTCATCCAGCTCATCGGAGGCATCCCAGGCTTGCCAGTCATTTCTGGCCTTCCGGTCCGCACGGATCTGTGAACGGGCATCCAGATAAAGCCGGGTAGCCAGTTTAGCCGCCGGATTGTTCTTGAATTCGATAATACCTTCTACGAGACCTTCCTTCTTTTCAGGGTGCAGATTGATATCCGCTTCCCGATGGAGATCCTCTATAGGGATGTCTGCCTCGCCAATGACGTTGAAAACATTGAATTCCTTCTTGAAGATCTCCTGACCTCTGTCGGGGTCGAAGCCCTCTTTGATCTCCAGCTTGCGATATTGTTCAAGAACCCGCTGGTAGTTAGTCGGCCCATCCTTCGGATCCCTGGTCTGCATAAACTCGCTGAGGCCCGCCATGGCGTCCAGGGCATTTTCCCACTGTGCTCTGTTTATATCAGTCGGGTCTTCTCCTTCCGGCGCCGTGATGAGCTTTCGAAAATGATCGCCATATTGTTTTAATTTCTGACCCAAGGCTGTCTGGCCTTCCGCAATCAGGGCATCGCCCATCAGCGGAAATTTTGTGTACATGTTGTCCATGTAATTGCTGTATGGATATTGTCTGAAGCCTTGGTCTTTTTTAAACTTTTCGTAGTATTCTTTGTAGGTGAATTTTCTTGGCATAATGTCTCCTTCTTTCGGCGAGCACCGGGTCTGGATGATTTATCCTCTTGCTCTTGTGTGCATCTATGATATCAAAAAGATGAGCTATTTTCAACAGAAAACACGATCTGGCATAATAACGGCATACCGAATTACCGAATCATTCCTCATTTTTCAGAAGATACTTGTTGCTCACTACTTTCATCTCTGCTTCGGAAAAAAACTGAAAAACACCTGCACATTTCATGGGATTTGAGGCTTCTCTGGTCCATGCACCCGGATGTTTTCCGGGCACCTGATCCGCGGCTCTTCTCCTTCTTTCATCTCGCAGATGAGCTTTCCGGACGGGGTCAGCAGTTCCACCCTGGCCTCCTTCAGCCCCAGAAGGGACGGATCCAACTGAATCTCTTTCATTCCCGGCTGAAGAACGGACAGCCCCAGCAGTGCCCGAGGCAGGGAATACAGCGGCGTCCCGCCCCAGGCATGGCTGTGATCAAACCGATAGGTCGGCTCGGGCTTCACGAAGCCTTCCGCCAGTCCCTTGGCACAATCCCTCACCGGCGCTTTCCACTTTTCCAGGATGGAAAGGGTATATTTTTCCCTCAGGCCAAGACGGTAAACCGCCTCCAGCAGGTAATGCAGAAAATAGGGCTGCACATCCCCGCCGATTTTCTCCTGCATAATCAGCTCCACGATCCGCCGGCCTGTCTCATCGTCGCAGACCCCGGACCAGCAGGCCAGGATATTCGAATGCTTCAGATAATACCGTTTTTCGATGTTGGGAGGCATCCATTTCCCTATCAGATCCTCCCTGGTGGGCGTATTCAGGCCTTCAAAATAGATTCCCCGTTCCCTGTCAAACAGCTGTTCATTGATGGCCCGCCGAAGATCCGCCCGCTTCCCGGCCAAGGTCCGGGCGGTTTCCTTTTCAGCCAGCTCTTCGAAGATCTTTTCCGCCGCCTGAAGCGCAGCGAAATAGAACATATTGAGGCAGCTCTGCCCCAGCGCCTTGGGCGGATGATGCATGGAAATGCCATCGATATAGATCCAGTCCACAAACATATAGTCCGGGGGATTCTCCATCAGTCCGTTTTCCCCCCTGTAGCTGTCAAACCGGCGAAGCAAAAGCTCCAGCGCCTTCCGACAACGGACCAGCAACGCCTGATCGCCGGTAATCATATAGACGTCATAGAGCATCCTGACCCAGATCAGACTGTAGGTTGTATGGAACATCCGGCCATTTTCCCTCTCCAGAAGCTCGGCTGTCCGGACAAGGTCAAAGCCGGAAAGCCGCATATCTCCAAAGGAGAATGGCGTCATCAGACTCTCAATATAATAATCCCCCGTGCAGGCCAGCGGTTCACAGTGCCGGGGACTGTCCAGATGATGGGTCTGCCGGCAGATCTTCAGGGTATGCCGGCATGTCTCCAGCACCTTCGTCAGCTCTTCATCGCTCACGAAGGTATGGGCCTCTTCCGTCACCGGGTAATGGGTTTCAATGAAGGAAATCCTGATTTTCGCCGGGCCTTCGGACCGGTTCTCCGCCTCTGCCAGAAGGCTGCCCGCGCTGTGCAGAAAAAACCCCCGCCAGGTTCCGCTCTCCATAAACAGGGCTTCCTCCGCCGTTCCTTCTTCATCCAGTTCCCGGCAGGTCACCCGTACATAAAGCTCTCCCGAGTTTTCCGTATCCATCCGGACAAAGCCCGCGTAGATCCTGTCAAGATCCAGAACCACGGATTTCTTCTCCCCCGGTCCAAGGTCTATCGTTCCTTCTTCAGGGATGATCTGATTCTCACTTCGGACAGGGATCGGCGCTGTCTCGGTCTGCCACCGGTTTTCAATTTCCCGTGCAGGAACATAGGCATCCGGCCGGATCCGGCCATCATAGCTGCGCGGCGCCGCAAAGGCTCTGTTCTCTCTAACCAGCCAGCTTTCATCCGTGGAAACCGTCTGCTCTGTCCCATCCTCCATGACAAAAACGGCGGATAGCATGAATCCGCCGTGTCCTTTGGAATATTCACAGATCTGAACCGGGCCCATCTGAACCCGGGCAAAGAACACCAGGCGATCCACGTCCGGTGTCAGTTCCAGTTCGGACGCGTAATAATTGTCCCGGGCCGTTTCATTGCCGATGAAGTCTCCGCCAACGCTGGCGGGCCCCGTCCCGATGATGCTGCCGTTCAGAAAGAGCTGGACCGCCGTGTCCGCGCTGAAGCGGATCCGGGCCGAGATGACTTTCAGCGGGAAGGCATACTCCTTCAAAAACTCCGCCACCACGTAGTTTCGCTGGATATTTTCCGCAAGGGCGCTGTAACTCGTTGTCTGGCTGTGGGGATATCGGTCCTCCGGCAGCCAGATCCACTTTTCCCTTTGAATCTGCTTCATTCTTTAGCCTCCAATACCTGCGGGGTATGGCTAAGCCTCTTGTATATCATAGGAGAAATATTTCGGTCTGACAGGTCTTCCTGATTCAGAAGACTCCACGATGGCATGACAGACTGCGATGGTATTTGCCCCTTCCTCCGCTGGAGTATCCAGCGGGCGCAGTCGCTGGACCGCCTCGTAGAATGCTTCAAATTCACCGGCGGCATTGTGACTGTCAATGGGGATCGGGATCTCTTCACTGTTCAGCTTTCCGGTGATCCTGTCATAAGTGAACAGCTGCATGGAAGGACTGGTATTGTCAGTGATAATGGTTCCTTGCGTCCCGTAAAAAACCGACCGCATGGTATATGGCCTTCTGCAGCTGATAGAGCAGAAGACCTTTCCAATCACTCCCTTCGGAAAATGAAGGATCGCCACATGGGTATCGTCATAGGGCGTGATTTCCCGAAATGTCTTATGGGTCCCGTAAGCCATGACTTCATCCGGATCCCCGGCAATCCACCGCAGCAGATCCACGGCGTGGCAGCCGCCTCCGACAACGCCGTTTCTGGCAGGATCGCTGCGCCATGTCCCTGCCCGGTATATTTCCGTATAGTCATGGGCATATTCGGATTCTACGTAGGTCAGTTCTCCGATGGTGCCTTTTTGA
Source organism: uncultured Eubacteriales bacterium (assembly GCA_902783575.1). Taxonomy (GTDB): domain Bacteria; phylum Bacillota; class Clostridia; order Lachnospirales; family Bianqueaceae; genus RUG760. The sequence continues at coordinate 1,656 of CACZRP010000002.1, read as the reverse complement.
ATCAGATCTTTGGCCATCTGAAAGCCAGGGGTGAACCGGCAGATCTGTCCCACCATGAATATCTTTCCGCTCTGCCTGGCAGAGCGCACAATTGCTTCCAGATCCTCCCGGGTAAGGGCCAGAGGTTTCTCGCACAGCACATGCTTGCCGCTCTCTAGTGCATCCTGCGCCATTTGTCTGTGATCCTGATCCGGAGTTGCAATAATGACTGCATCCAGCTTAGGATCGGCCAGCATTTCGCGATAATCTTCATATAAATGCTCTACCCGGAGTTCTTCCCCTACCTTCCGGAGCTTTTCCTTATCAATGTCACAGAGGGCGTAAAGCACGGGCTGATCAAGCTCAGGATGAACAGGCCGTGTCATTTTTTCAGCAACTTTTAGAACCCCTTTGGCATGATTTCTGCCCATGCCGAGACCAATGATGCCAACTAAAAACATGTGATGCTCCCTCCGTTCATGGCATATGCCAAAAAATACTCATCGTTTTTCTCCGGCCAGAACGCCGATGACCGGATCCTCCAGCTGATATCGGCAGATCCGGGCAAAGAACTTCGGATATTCCTCCAGAGAGGCAATATTCACGGCGCATTCGAATCCGGCTCCTTCCAGAGCCTGGACCCATTCAGCCAGCGTCATGGTGCAGAATCGTTCCTGTACTTCCCGGTCCCAGGATTCCGGGCCCCAGGTCCAGGTGCAGAGGAACTCCCGAAAAGCATTGTTTGGAAAAGAGAGATGAAGATCATGGGCCTCCTGGGCCAGTGCAAACTGATATTTCCGTTCTTCTTCCTCCCATGGATTCATGGGCCGCTGGAGGCAGAACCGCTTCAGGGCATCCAGATCCTTCTCGCTCATCAGCTCGACGCTCACCAGATCCTCTCTGGGCGACTTCAGTCCGTCGCGAATCAGTACATATCCACCGTCCTTCAGAAGGTCACGAGTCTTCCGGAGGGCGTTTTTGATGTGCCCTGTGGAAAAACGGTCTTCTTCTGCATAGGAGCTGATCTCATGCAGAACGGAAGAAAAGATCACCAGATCGAAGGCGTCCTGCTGATGCGGAAGATAAAAATCCTCGAGCCTGCAGCCGTAAAGTTCGTCATAGATCCCTTGCGGCGCATTTTGAATATTCTGAGGGGCCATGTCGATCCCGCAGATCACGGCATCCGGCAGCAGCGAGCGAAGTGCTGAGCCGACAACGCCGGAGCCGAATCCTACGTCCAGAATTCGCGGACGTGGATGCCCGGCTGTGAGCTGTATGGCATAGTAAGGGATCAGACTCTTCGTGGTCCTGGTATAGCTATTGGTCATTCGTTCAATATACTGACTGTAATTGCCGGGCATCGTTCTTTCCTCCTTCTCAGGACAGATTCGGATCATTTTTCAAAATGCGCCAAATCCTCGGGACTTTATATTTTTATATCTTCATATGCCTATCCTAGCGCAGTTCTTTCTTCAGCATCACAATCTTCTCTGTTCGGTATTCTTCGACAAACCCGCGCTTTAGATCTTCCCGGCGCAGAACATGCATCCCGGAATGAAGAAATGACTGTCATTGAACCGTTCAGTTCACGCATGATTTCCTGTTTGCACGCACCACTGCGCAATCTCAGAGATCAGTTCCACAGGCAGCTCCTCTGAATATGGAATCTGAATCGAT
>CACZRP010000001.1 GCA_902783575.1 uncultured Eubacteriales bacterium | reverse complement strand
TTGACCCACTGCTCGAAGGCCACCACATATTTGGCCATTTCCCAGACCTTTTCAATGGTGCCGCCGCCTTCGATATCGAAGGTATCCAGAATCTCCTGGGCTTTCTCGCGGATGGCATTCTCATCGGTGATATTGTCGGCGATGGCCCACATTTTCTCCCAGTCGAACTGCTTGGTGTAGAGCCACATGCGGTGATAAAGGTTGGTCTCGTCGATGTACAGATCCATCATGCCGGGGTAGGGACGGCCGATCTGTGCCAGGTTGGTGTCACGGAAGCGGCGGCGCACCTGAGCAGCCTTGCACCAGTCTTCAATCTCGGCCTGAACGCCGGGATCGCCGCCTTCCACCACGCCGGTGATAACGGCATGACGTTTGCCGGCTCTTTCCAGATCCGCTACCATTTCACCCACAGCGCCGCAGGCGTAAAGCTCGCCCAGCCAGGTGGCGGTATCGGTGTTGGCGTAGTCCGGCGCCTTTTTCTTCTGAACATTCACGATGACCACCGGCACATCCAGATCGCGGACAGCGGGAAGCATGTTGTAGGAAGTGGCGTAGGTCAGCATCTGCAAAATGACCAGATCCACATCGGCGCTGCGGAATTTGTCTCCGGCCGCCATAGCCAGCTCCTTGGTGGTGACGATGCCTCCGTCGATGAGCTCCACGGTGGAGGGGAGGGTCTTCTTGAAGGCTTCGTACTGGCCCTCGAATTCGGGCACCAGAGAGGGGAACTGGGGCAGGTATGCGCCCAGGGCAATGGCGAATACGCCGACTCTTGCTTTGGTTTCAACTAACATGATGAATTCCTCCTGTATGATTTGGCAGCAGCCTTTCAGGCCTGCTTAATTTCCTTGATATCGAAGCTGGCTTTCACCGCTTCCCGGGCTTCAGAAAGATCAGCAAAGATGCCCGCATGGATAAACTGGAGCATCAGGTTGCCGATGGCCGTCCCTTCCACCGGACCCGCAAATACGGTAAGGCCGGTGGCCTGGGCGGTTTTGGCGTTCAGATACATATCCTGACAGCCGCCGCCGACAATATTGATGCTGGTATAGGTTTTGCCGGTAAGGGCGGTCAGGCCCTGGATGGCTTCTTTGTAGCACTTGGCCAGGCTCTGGTAGATGCACTGCATGATCTGCGGCACCGTCTGGGGAACCTTCTGATCCGTGGTGCGGCAGTAGTGCTTGATGGCATCGATCATGCTCTCGGGAGCCAGGAAGCAGTCATCGTTGACATCCACGATGGAAGCGAAATCCTCAGCCTCCTTGGCAGCGGCGATCAGCTCCGGGAAGGTCCACTTATGCTCACCGGCATATTTGCTGACCCGTCCCTCGACATAGGCCGTGCCGTTCAGCTCGCGGCGCACGGACTGAATCATCCACAGTCCCATGATATTCTGAAGATAACGGAAACGGTACCAGGCGCCGCCCTCGTTGGTGAAGTTGGCCTCCCGGCTTTCGGGAGAGGTGATGGGATGATCATTCTCCACGCCCAGTAGACTCCAGGTGCCGCTGGAAAGGTAGACTGCCTGATCGTCCCTGGCGGGCACTGCCAGATAGGCGGAACCGGTATCGTGGGTCGCGGGCAGAATCAGGGTGGCATTAAAGCCCACTTCCTTCTGGATGGCTTCGCTTAAAGGTCCTACCACGGTGCCGGGCATGGAAAGCTCACCGAAAATGCGGCGTGGCAGTCCCAGAAGGTTCAGCAGCTCATAGTCCCAGGCCTTGGCTTCAGCATTCACCAGTCCGCTGGTGGTGGCATTGGTATATTCCTGCTTTTTGACTCCGGTCAGAAGGAATCCGAAATAATCGGGGATCATCAGAAGGGCCGCGGCCTTCTCCAGCTGTTCGGGAGCCTCTTTTTTCAGGGCGTACAGCTGATAGATGGTATTGAAAAGCTGCTTCTGGATACCGGTCCGGGCATACAGGTTCTGAGGGCTAATCAGCTTTTCGATTTCTTTGTCCATTCCTTCGGTACGGCTGTCACGGTAGGCCACCGCGTCGCCGATGACCTGGTCATTCTCATCCAGCAGCACATAATCCACTCCCCAGGTGTCGATGCCGATGGTTTCGGGAATTTTTCCCAGGGCCTTGCAGGTCTTCAGACCGTCGAGAATACCTTCGTAAAGATGGGCGATATCCCAGCAGTCATGACCGTTTCTGTGAACCTGCTGATTGTCGAAACGGAAGACTTCTTCCAGTACCATTTTCCCGTTCTGATAGGAACCCAGGATATGGCGGCCGGAGGACGCGCCGATATCGATGGCAAGAAAGTACTTAGGCATAGTATCCTCCTCAAAGAGTTTTCATTGTACCCATTATAAATCAGCCATGCATAAAAAATAAGGTCCTTGATGGTAAAGATTAGGGACCTTATTTGCACTTAAGCTTCAGTTGTGATATAGTAGAAAAACAGAGAATAAACGAAAGGACCGGTGCGAGTTATGCGTCAGGAGCTGCTGGAAAAATTATCCCGTGTGACAGAGGAGGAGCAGAGGATTCTCTCGGGGGACACCGAGGTCCATCAGGAACTCTATACCACAGGCCGGGACTTTGTCATCGATTCAAGGCTGCTGCTGTCCAAAGGGCGCCTCATCGAGATCCGGCCCCATACCCGTTTTGTCCATTTTCCCAGCCACCGGCACAACTATGTGGAGCTGGTCTATATGCTCTCGGGAACCACCACCCATATTATCAATCAGAAGACCAGGATCGTGCTGGAGGAGGGAGATCTGCTGTTCCTGAACCAGAACGCCTATCACGAGATCCTTCCGGCCTCCCAGGAGGACATTGCCGTCAATTTCCTGATTCTGCCGGAGTTTTTCGACCGGCCTCTGTCCATGATTGAACGGGAAAACCTTCTCCGGGATTTCCTGGTGAGCACCCTGTCGGGGGAAAGCGGCCTATCGGATTACCTGCACATTCACGCCCGGGGCATCGTTCCCGTGGAAAATCTCATTGAGAACATGCTCTGGACCCTGATTTCCCGCCAGCCCATGATGGATACCATCAATCAGACGTCCATGGGTCTTCTGCTCATGAACCTGTCCCGATTTGCCGATTCCATCAGCCGCAGCGACCCGGACCAGATGGAGCAGAACATGGTGTTTGCGGTGCTGGACTATGTGGATCATCATTACCAGTCAGGAACCCTGGCGGAAATCGCCGAAAGCCTCCATCAGCCGGACTATACCATCAGCCGTCTGGTGAAGAAACGGCTGGGAAAAAACTTCAAGGAGCTGCTGCAGACCCGAAAGCTCCAGCAGGCCGCGTACCTGCTGGCCAATACGCCCCTGTCCATCGATCAGATCATCGGCCATATCGGCTATGAGAACAGCAGCTATTTCTACCGGACCTTCCGGGAGCGTTACGGCTGCTCCCCCAAGGAATACCGCCTCAGGAGCGCTTCAGCCGTTTCATAAACTCCGGCAGCGCGGCCTTGCCCTGTTCGGTCACCGGGCGGATCCATTTGCCGGAATAGAAGTGACGCTGCATCAGGAAGTAGCGGATGGGCTCATCAATGTAGCAGCAGAGGAATACCACCCAGTAGGGCGCGTGGAATACAAAGCCCGCCAGCAGTACCGCCGGCAGCAGCATGAGATACATGAAGGTAATTTCCAGCACAGTGCCGGTGACGGCGTCCCCTGCCGAACGGTAGGTATCGTTGTGGATCCAGTTGCCCATACGGATCAGTGAGACGAAGAGATAGATCGCCAGCATCCGGGTTCCGGCGATGTAGGAATCACCGGAAAGGCTCATGGCGGTCAGAATGGGCCTGTGCAGCGCGAAAATCACCAGCCCCACGCAGAAGATGACGCCGCTGCAGAGATAAATGAGCCGCTTGGCCCGCTCGTAGGCGGTATCCAGCTCTCCGGCCCCCACGCATTTGCCCACCAGGACAGAGGCGGCGTTGGAGAAGCCGGCAAAGAATCCGATGACCAGACCCTCCAGGGTACGGAACACAGCGACGGCGGCGATGACATATTCCGGCTGCCGGCCCAGGGTGATATTGATCACCATGTTGCCCACGCCAATGAGCAACTCGTTGCAGATAATGGGAAAGCATTTCTTCAGATACAGGGCGATGAAAGGCCGGTTCCAGCGGAAGTGCTTTTTCAGATGGAAAAGGTAGGGATATTTCTGAGCGCCGGAAAGGACATAGATTACCGTCACGTTCACCACGGCGGCGATCACCGTGGCCAGAGCAGCGCCCTGGATGCCCATGGCCGGGAAGCCCAGATGGCCGTAAATCAGAGCCCAGTTAAAGAACAGGTTGGTGGCCACAGAGGCAATGGAGGCGTACAGGGGGATCCGCACTCGTTCGGTGGACCGCAGAAGAACGCTCATGGCCATGGAGAGCACCTGAAGAATATAGGCAAAGCCCACGATCCGCAGATAGCGGACGCCGATCTGGCGGATGGACTCCTTGTCGGTATACAGCTTCATAATCAGCTCGGGGAAGAAAACGCCCAGGATGGCAAAGGTACAGGCCACCGTCATCATGAACAGCAGGGTGACGCCGTAGGAACGGTCAATGCCGTCATCGTCCTTGGCGCCCCAGTACTGGGCGAAAAACAGGCCTCCACCGCCCACGAAGCCCCAGTAGCAGGAGAACAGCAGGGAGGAGAACTGGGCGCAGAGTCCCAGGGCACCCACCGACAGCTCGCCCAGAGGCGCCACCATCATGGTATCCACCATACTGGCGGTGGTGGTCAGAAGGTTCTGCAGGGCCACGGGAATGGCAATGGCAGAGAGCCTTTTCAGAAAATCTTTCCAGTCAAATCGTTTCATGGTAAACTTTCCTTTCGCTTGACATGCAGACAATCATACCATATATTAGAGAAAAATGATATCATTTTTGTTGTATTTCCGTTACAATGAATTCATCCCAATATCCAAGGAGGAACTTTCATGATTTTAGGCGCGCAGCTCTTCGGTATTAATTATAACAGTCCCTATTCAGCAGAGGAAAACCTCAGCCGGCTGGCAAAACTGGGCTATCAGTTTGTGGAGCCCTGTGTCAGTCCGGAGCCCATCGAAGGCATGGAGAAGGCCATCTGGCCGCTGGATACCTTCAAAAAACTGCTTCCCGTCATCCGGGATCTGGGCATGGATGTGATTTCCATCCATTTCTTTGGAGCGCCGCTGACTAAATATACAGAGACTCTGAAGGACCTGTGCCGCGAGACCTCGATCCGGTTCATCGTGGTGAAGACCCCTCAGCCCACGACCCTGCTGAATCTGCAGGCCGCTTCCATGGAACTCATGACAGCTGCAGATGAACTTCAGGAGGTGGGAGCGAAGATTCTCATCCACAATGAATGGCAGGATATTCAGGAGAAAATCGACGGAAAAACCGTCTACGAAAAGCTGCTGGATCTCTGCCAGAACCGGGTGTTTGCCCAGGTGGATACCGGATGGGTTCATTATGCCGGAGAAGATGAGCTGGCCCTGCTCAAGAGAAATGTGCACCGTATCGGGATTATTCATTATAAGGACTTTTCCGAGGACAAAAAGCCGGTGGTCATCGGCAAAGGCACGGTGAATCTGAAGGCCTGCTTTGAATTTGCCCGGGCCTACGGATTTCCTCATATCGCGGACCAGGATCAGTTTGGCGGCGATGTCTTTGATGAAATGAAGGAAGTCTACCAGCAGATGAGCCGCATCGGCCAGGTGCGCACCGGCCGGAGTTACCTGAACGTGATGAACATCGAGACCGGAAAGATCGAAACCCTGGCGGTTTACGACAAGGTGATTGAGGCTCCCAACTGGCTGAAGAAATCCGATGAGCTGGTATTCAACTCCGAAGGTCATCTCTACGCCTACAGCCTGAAGGATGGCACCGAGCGGATGATCGAAACCGGCGAATGCGACAAGTGCAACAATGATCATGTGCTGGCGCCGGACGAGAGCGGCGTAGCCGTGAGCCACAGCCCCGCCAGAAAGGAAGGCTGGTCCTCCTATATATACACCATTCCTTTTGACACGGGCATTCCCAAGCTGATTACTCCCGAGACCCCCAGCTTCCTTCACGGCTGGAGCCCCGACGGCAAGGAGCTGGCCTACTGCGCCTTCCGTATGGTGGAGGACGGCCTGCATGTGGATGTCTATACCAAGCCGGCGGACGGCAGCGGAGAGGAGAAGCGCCTCACCTGCGAGGGCTTCAACGACGGACCGGAATATTCACCGGACGGAAAGCACATCTGGTTTATTTCCACCCGCACCGGCCTCATGCAGATCTGGCGCATGAACACCGACGGCTCCGAACAGACCCAGATGACCTTCAACGAGATGAACAACTGGTTCGGCCATGTTTCTCCCAACGGTCAGAAGGTGGTTTACCTGGCCTATCACAAGGGACATCTTTCTCCCAACGAGCATCTGCCCAACATGCAGGTGGAGCTGTGGATGATGGACTATGACGGGTCTAATCAGCACCGGATCTGCTCCTTCTTCGGCGGACAGGGCTCCATCAATGTCAACTCCTGGGCAGCGGATTCCAAACGCTTCGCCTTCGTGAGCTACGAAATGGAATAATATCTAAAGGCACCATATACTCAGCTCATGTCAGACATGACGGATTAGTGAATAAAGCGCAGAATAACTGAAACAAAATCGTCGGTAAAGCTGATAGCATTTACCGGCGATTTATGTTATGATGAGATTTAAGACATTAAAGCATTAAAACAGAATGGATTTTACGTGAAGAAAGGAAAAACAGATGAATGCTCAGGAAATCATACAGTATATCGCCAGCGCGGAAAAAAAGACTCCCGTCAAGCTCTATGTGAAGGAAAAAGAAGCCATTGATTACGGTCCCGAAGCCCGGGTTTTCGGCACGGGAGACAAGATTGTTTTCGGAGACTGGAAGGACCTTCAGAAGGTCGTGGAGGACAATCAGGATAAGATCGAAGATATCGTCATTGAGAATAACTGCCGCAACAGCGCCATTCCCATGCTGGATCTGAAGGGCATCAATGCCCGCATCGAGCCCGGCGCCATTATCCGGGAGCAGGTGACCATTGGAGACCGGGCCGTCATTATGATGGGCGCTGTCATCAATATCGGTGCTGTCATCGGCGAAGGTACCATGATTGACATGGGCGCCGTGCTGGGGGGAAGAGCCACCGTGGGCAAGAACTGCCATGTGGGTGCCGGTGCCGTACTGGCGGGCGTCATTGAGCCTGCTTCCGCCACGCCGGTAATCATTGAGGACGGCGTGCTCATCGGAGCCAACGCCGTGGTGATTGAAGGCGTGCATGTGGGCGAGGGCGCTGTGGTGGCGGCCGGAGCCGTGGTCATTGAGGATGTGCCCGCAGGCATGGTGGTGGCCGGATGCCCGGCCCGGATCATCAAGGCCAAGGATGAAGGCACCAATCAGAAAACCGCGCTGGAGGCGGCGCTGAGAAGTCTGTAATTTTAAATCTGCGAGGAATTGTCTGTGGAAAAAAGACTGCCCTTTACCCCGGAGCAGGCCAGGGCCTGGACCCGGGAGTTTCCCACCCCCTTTTATATCTATCATGAAGCTGGCATCCGTCGCTGTGTGGAGGGTGTGAAGGAGGCCTTTGCCTGGAATCCAGGATTCCGGGAATACTTTGCCGTGAAGGCCTGTCCCACGCCGGCCATTCTCCGGCTGCTTCAAAGCCTGGGCTGCGGCGCCGACTGCGCTTCGGTTTCGGAGCTGGAGCTGGCCCGCCGCAGCGGTATCACGGGAGAAAGAATCGTGTTTTCTTCCAATGAAACCCTGCCGGAGGAATACCAACTGGCCCTGAAGCTTAACGCCATCATCAACCTGGATGATCTGACCCAGGTGGACCGGCTGATGGAAGCCGCCGGCGCGGAGAATTTTCCGGTGCCGGAAAAAATCTGCTGCCGCTATAACCCGGGACAGTTCCAGATGACCAGCGACATCATGGGTCATCTCTACGATTCCAAATACGGGATGCCGAAGAACCAGCTGATGGAGGCCATGAAGAAACTGAAGGCCTGGGGCGTCAGGGAATTCGGCATTCATGCCATGCTCCAGAGCTGCAGTCTGGAGGAGATTTACTATCCGAAGCTGGCCGGGGAGCTTTTTGCCCTGGCGGTGGAGATTCAGCAGCAGCTGGGAATCCGCCTGTCTTTCATCGATCTGTCAGGCGGCATCGGCATTCCCTACCGGCCGGAGGAGAAGCCTGTAGATATTTCGGCCATCGGAGAGGGAGTCCGTCAGGTTTATGAAGAGATTCTTACTCCCGCCGGTCTTTTCCCCGCTCTCTGCACGGAAATGGGACGATATATCACCGGTCCCTATGGCTTTCTGATGGCCAAAGTGGTGGGACACAAGCATATCTATAAGGAATATGTGGGCATTGACGCTTCGGCCTGCGACCATATGCGGCCTGCCATGTACGGAGCCTATCATCATATCACCGTGCTGGGAAAGGAAGGCCAGCAGACCCATCCAGTGGATGTGGTGGGCGCTCTTTGTGAGAACAACGACAAATTTGCCGTGGACCGGCCGCTGCCAGAGACCGAAATCGGGGATCTTGTGGTGATTCACGATTCCGGTGCCCACTGCCGTTCCATGGGTTATAATTACAACGGAAGAACCCGCTGCGGCGAATATCTGCTGCGGGAGGATGGCAGTCTCAAGATGATCCGCCGGGCGGAAACCCTGCAGGATCTTTTTGCCACCTTCGATGTGGATCCCGAATTCTGCGTCCGGGGAGAAGAAATATGAAGGCATATCTGAATGAAGCCCTGTACAGCTCCAGACGTTCCGCCATCCGGGAGTTTACTGCCCTGGCGGGCACCGTGCCCGGATGCATCAAACTGACGCTGGGGGAGCCGGATTTCGACACCCCGGAGCCGGTGAGGGAGGCCGCCAAGGCAGCCCTGGATAACCATGAAACTCATTATATCCCCAATCAGGGAATCCCGGAGCTTCGCCGGGCCATTGCGGATTTTGAAAACCACAGCTATGGCATGGATTTTCAGCCGGAGGAGATTCTGGTCACCGTGGGGGCCACCGAGGCTCTGTTTATCGCTTTTTTCGGCATTCTCAATCCGGGAGATGAGGTGATCATCCCGGCACCAGCCTTTGTGCTTTATGAAGAGATTGTTAAGCTGTGCCGGGCGGTGCCGGTGCTGCTGGATACCTCCAAGGACGGATTCCAGCTGAGCCGGGAGACCCTGGAGCAGGCCATGACGCCCCGCACCAAGGCCATTCTGCTGAATTCCCCCAACAATCCCACCGGCTGTGTCTATACCAGGGAAAGCCTGGACAACGTGCATGAACTGGTGAAGGATAAGCCGGTTTTTATCCTCTGCGATGATGTGTACCGGCAGCTGGTTTATACCGAAGACTATCACAGCTTTATGGAATACCGGGACCTGAGAAAACAGCTGCTGCTGATCCAGAGCTTTTCCAAGCCCTATGCCATGACGGGCTGGAGGATGGGCTATCTGGCCGCTGACCGGGAAGTCATGGAGCGGCTGGAGCTGATCCATCAGTTTTCTGTGGTTTCCACGCCGGCCCCTTTCCAGAAGGCCTGCATGGAAGCCCTTTCCTGGGACCCCTCGGAGATGAGGGAAACCTACCGGAAGAGAAGGGATTATGTCTGCGGACGCCTGAAGGCCATGGGTCTTTCCTATGTGAAGCCCCAGGGAGCCTTTTATGTATTTCCCTCGGTGAAGGAGCTTGGCCTTGACAGCGCGGAGCTGGCCCGGCGGCTGATCCGGGAGGCCAAGGTGGCGGTGACACCCGGGTTCTGCTTCGGAGCCGAGGGCTTTATCCGCATCAGCTGCGGCGCCTCCATGGAGGATCTGGAAGAGGGACTAAGCCGCATGGAGCGGTGGATCAGAAACAGAAAAGAGACCATGAGCCATGATTGATTTTTTGAAAGAAGCGCAGGAAATCTCCGGGGAGCTTTCCGAAATCAGAAAGACCATTCACCGGCATCCGGAGCTGGGCAATCAGGAATTTAAGACCAGCGCCCTGGTGGAGGCGTACCTGAACAAGCTGGGCATTGAAACCCGGCGGATTCTGGGCACGGCCATCATCGGAACCCTGAAGGGCGGAATGGACGGTCCCGTGGCGGCCCTGAGAGCCGACATGGATGCTCTCCCGGTACAGGAGGCCACCGGCTGCTCTTTTGCTTCGGAGGTTCCCGGCGTGATGCATGCCTGCGGTCATGATGTGCATACCACGGCCCTTTTAGGGGCAGCGAAAATTCTCTCCTCTCATCGGCAGGAACTGAGGGGAGAAGTCCGTTTCTTCTTCCAGCCCGATGAAGAGGAGCGGGGCGGCGCCCGAAGAATGATTGCCGAAGGCTGCATGGAGGGCGTTCAGACAGTGTTCGGCGCCCATGTGGATCCCCTGATTCCCGCCGGCAGCGTGGGAATCCGGTACGGCAAGTTTTATGCGGCCTCCGATATTTATGATGTGACCGTTCACGGGAAAAGCGCCCACGGAGCCACCCGGGAGCTGGGCATTGATGCTTTGGGGGCGGCCACAGAGATGGTGCAGAAGCTGCTGAAGCTTCCGGAGCAGTTTCTTCCGGACCGCAGTGTGGTGACGGTGGGGGTTCTTCATTCCGGCACCGCCAGAAATATTTTAGCGGATGAAGCTGTTTTCTCCGGCATACTGCGCACTCTGGGGCCGGACAACCGGAAGGCCATGAAGAAAGCCCTCATCCGGACCATCGAAGAGACCTCCGAGGCCTGGGGCACCAGAACGGAAATTGAAATCAGTCCCAGCTACGGCGGGATTGTGAATACGGATCCCGAAACCGCCCTGGCGGAGAAAACTGCCCGTAATCTTCTGGGGGATGAGTGCGTCCGGCTGATCACGGAGCCGAAAATGATTTCCGAGGATTTCGGATATTTTGTGGATGAGGCGGCGGGCTGCTTCTATCACATCGGAGCAGGTAGCTCCTATCCGCTGCATTCGGATCATTTCCTCCCGGCGGAAGAGGCTGTCCCGGTGGGCGCGGCTCTGCATGCCGCGGTGGTATGGAATTATTTGATACAAAAACATGAGTGAGGGAAAGATGGGCAATAATCAGGTGAACAGACCCCGGTGGCATATGACGGCGGAGTATGGATGGATCAACGATCCCAATGGACTGGTTTTTCATGATGGGATTTATGAGGTTTATTATCAGCACAATCCGAAGGATGTGGTCTGGGGCAATATGACCTGGGGCCATCAGCGCACCCGGGACCTGGTGCATTTTGAGAAACTGGAGCCGGTGCTGTTTCCCGATGAGTTCGGCACCATGTTTTCCGGCTGCGGCATCATCAACGAGCAGGGGCTTCTGGGCCTGCCCAGGGACGCGCTGATCTTCTTCTATACCGTGGCGCCGGAGCCGAAGAAGGGCAAACCCATGGAAGAGCAGGACTGGTTTTCCATCCGCTGCGCCTACAGTCTGGACGGAGGGATGACGCTGGTGAAAACCGGAAAGCCCGTACTGGAATCCCTGGCCATTTCCAACCGGGATCCGAAGGTGTTTTATCACGAGCCTTCCGGAGCTTATATTATGGTGCTTTGGATCGAAAACCACGATGTGGCGGTGTTCCGTTCCAAAGACCTGCTGCATTTTGAACTCTCGGCGAAATTCGAGCTGGAGGGGGCCTTTGAGTGTCCGGACCTTTTTGAGCTGCCGGTGGAGGGGACCGATGAGAAAAAATGGGTCTTCTGGGCCGGAGACGGCTCCTACTATGTGGGAGAGTTTGACGGTTACATCTTTACCCAGACGCAGCCCCGAAGGAAGGCCTATGAGACGAAGCTTCCCTATGCGGCCCAGACATTCAGCGGCACCGGAAAAGAGGTGATCAGCCTTTCCTGGCTGAGAACCGAATGCCGGCAGAATCAGTTTACAGGGATGCTTTCCCTGCCCCGGGTACTGGGACTGGTCATCAGGGACGGAGCCTGTGTGCTGACCCAGAAGCTGCCTGAGAGCGTCCGGGAAATCCTTCTTCAGGAAAGCGGAGCAGATTCCGAGGCAGTGATTCATCAGCAGGACGGGTTTGAAATTGTTCTCGATCACGGCATTGAGGAGAAAACCTCCCTGGACGGAACAAAATTGATAATTAACGAAATATAGTCTTGACTTTTAGGCGAGTTCAATATATATTAAAGACTGTTTAAAAAGTCTTTTTTATCTCACCTGAAAGGAAAGAATAGATTATGGCTAAGAAGATCAGAATCGGTATTGTGGGCTGCGGAGGCATGGGCGGAGGACACGCCATCGCGATCCAGAGCGGCACCGGTAACGCCATCTGGAATGGCAACAACGCACAGGTTCCCGGATTTGATTCTCCCGCAACCACGGATATTTCCAAGCTGCTGGAGCTGGCTGGAATTATGGATATTAAGCCGGAGCGTCAGCAGTGGGCCCGGGAAAGAGGCATGAAGGTCTATGAGACCTACCAGGATATGCTGGATGATCCCACCGTGGACGCCATCCTGGTGGCCACCCCCAACCACCTGCACAAGGAGGAATCCATCCAGGCCATGAGAGCCGGCAAGCATGTGCTCTGCGAAAAGCCTGTCATGCTGTCCTCCGACGAGCTGCTGGAGGTTATGGCGGTTTCCAGGGAGACCGGCAAGGTTTTCTATCCCCGTCAGAACCGTGAATGGGATGAGGATTTCCTGATTGTCAAGAAGATTTATGAAGAGAAGCTTGTTGGCAACGTCTTCAACATCAAATGCAAGATCATGGGTTCCCGCGGCATCCCCGGCGACTGGCGCGGTGTCAAGGCCTATGGCGGCGGCATGATGCTGGACTGGGGTGTTCATATCATTGACCGTATCGTCAAGATGGTTCCGGAGAAGATCACTAAGATTTACTGCGACCTTTCCTATATCACCAATCCCGAGTGCGATGACGGCATTCAGGTGACCCTGACCTTCGAGAGCGGTCTGAGGGTCAACCTGGAAGTGGGAACCTGCCACTTTGTCAACGAGCCTCTGTGGTGCGTTTACGGCGACATGGGTTCTGCCGAAATTCTCAACTGGAAGCTGGAGGGCCGCATGGTGCGTCTGACCTCCTGGGATGAGAAGGATACCACCCCCATCCTGGCCGGCGCCGGCCTGACCAAGACCATGGCACCCCGTGAGCATGGCAAGTCTGTGGAAGAGCTGCCTCTTCCCAGATTCGAGTTTGATCATAACGCTCTGTACCGGAACTTCGCCGAGACCTGCACCGGCGACGCGGAGCAGATTGTTACCCAGGAGCACGCCCTGAGAGTGCTGCGGGTGATGGAAGCCTGCTTCAAGTCCTACGAGACCGGCGAAACCGTCAAATTCGAAGCCTGATCTCATACAATTTCACACAAGATCACCTGAAGGGACAATTGTTTGTCCCTTCTTTTTATGCTAAGATGAAACTGACGGAAAACCAGCAGAGGGGAGGAAAAGCAGAATGAACCGAAATGTCGTTATATTCATGATTATTCTAGCCTTTGCAGGGCTGATGCATGTCGTGGACAATCTGGTGTCCCCCCGGTTTCTTTCTTCCTTCCTGTTTCTCCTGGTGACAGTGATCTATTTCGGACTGATCTTTTTCTGGATGATCTCCCTTCAGATCCGTCTATTGCCCAACCGGGCCAGAACCTACAGCATCCTGGCGGCCGTCTGCATGCTTCTGATGATTTTAATCCGCACGGTGAAATATCGTCTGTTCTTCGAGACTACGCCGCAGGCTCGCTATCTCTGGTTCGGCAGCTACCTCCCCATGATGATGATTCCCATGCTTTTTGCCCTGTCCTGCCGGGAGTATTCCCTGAAATCAGGAAAAAGAGGCGTATTCTATATGCTGACCCTGCCCGTAGTTTTGCTGATGGTGCTGATGCTGACCAATGACCTGCATCATCTGTTCTTCCACCCGCTTTCGAGCGGGGAGATCTCTGTCGATGGAAGCTACGGCTATGGAATCTGCTTCTATCTGATGTATGCGGTGATTGCCGCTGAATTTGTCTATGGGCTTTTTGTCATGTTCCGGTCCTTTGCCATCAGCCGCAGCCGCAAAAGCATCCTGTTTCTGGTGCTGAGCGTGCTGCTTTATCTGCTGCTCCAGGTTTTGAGAGGCGTTTTTTCCAGTTATGGCATCAAGAAGCCCTTCGAGGTTTATGAGATCCATGTTTTCAGTATGATGCTGATCTGGGAAATCTGTATTCAGCAGCGCCTGATTCCCCATAATATCCATTATCAGGAGTTCTATGAAAGCATGAGCCTGCCGATGCTGATTACGGACAGGATTTTTCAGCCCAGGTACAGCACCGTCTGGAACCTAAATGCAGGGCCGAAGGAACTTCTCGGCGCACTGAAGGAGCCTGTATACATTGAAGGAACCAATAAGCTGGCCGGGAAAAGCGTGACGGGAGGCTATGTCTTCTGGACGGAGGACCAGAGTGATATCTTCCTGATGAATCAGCAGCTTTCTGAGATCGGGGAAACGCTGGAGCAGGAGAATGATCTCATCCGGGCGGAAAATGAACTGGCGGAGAAGCAGGAACGGGTTGCCTACCGGGCCAGGATTTATTCCCGGGTGGCCGCGGAGCTGCTGCCGGCCCAGCAGAAGATTCAGCAGATTCTGGACTCGGCGGATGTCTCCTCGGCGGATTTCGACAGGAAAATCGCCATGGTTTCCATTCTGAACGCCTATGTCAAAAGAAAAACCAATCTCTTTCTTCTGGCGGGCGAACATCCCCGGATGGATCACCGGGAGCTGCAGCTGGCGCTGGAGGAATCAGCCCGGTATGTCCGGAAAACCGGGACGGCTATTTCTGTGGATTACCGGGTCAGAGGGGAGATGTCCTCAAAGATGGCCCTTTGTCTGTATGATACCTTTGAAACGGTGCTGGAGTCTCTTCTCGACCAGACCTCTCAGATGATGGTGGTGCTGACCGAAGATATGCTGCGCATTTCCTGCGGAGTGGAGGAACTGATCAAGGTGCCGCAGACGCCGCTGCCCACAGAAGCGCTGCTGGAGGACCATATCCTGTTTATCACCGCCAGGGGCAGCGGAGGATGGAGGGCTGATCCATGATGATGACTCAATCCCTTACGTCCCCGCTGGGAGCTCCCATGATTTTCTGCATCATTCTGATCTTTCTGGCGGAGCTTTATCTTCTGATCCTGGCTTACCGCATGAAAAGAAGCGCTGGAACGCTGTTTCTGAGAACAGCGCTGTTCATCAGCCTGTGCCTGGTTCTGTGCGTCGGCCTGGATATTCTCTGGAAGCCGCAGCTGACAAGAATTTCCTGGATTGAATATCTGAGGGGAAGAAGCCTGATGTTCTTTGCGGCGGCCGCCCTCATTCATCTGGGGCTGGTGATCGCCTATACCGCGGATGTGTATATCTACAGCCGGAACCACGTTTTAGATACAGCCCTGAAGGAAGCCTTTGATCTGCTGCCGGTGGGTGTCTGCTTCGGAACCGCGGAGGGACAGGTCCGGATGACCAACATGAAGATGGATGAAGCCTCTGTCCGCCTGCTGGGTCAGCATCTGGTAAATCTGAACCGGTTCTGGGAGGCTCTGGCCGGGCTGGGAGAGGAAAACCAGGACAGAATTATCGTCAGGGAAGAAAACAGCACGCTGCAGTTTGTCCGTTCCCTGATTCATGTGGAAGGGCAGGATTACCAGCAGCTCATCCTGACGGATGTCAGCGATCAGTACCGGATCCGCGATGAACTGAGAGAAAAAAACCGGCATCTGAGGGAATATCAGAGCCGGATGAAAAAATATCAGCAGCTTTCCGCGGAAATGATCCGCTCGGAGGAGATTCTGAATGCCCGGCGCACCGTCCACGACCAGGTGGGTCATGTGCTGCTGACCGCCGGCTATTATTTCTCCCATCCGGAGAATGTGGATAAGCGGGCGCTGCTGGAAATGCTCCGGCAGACCAACCTGTTTCTGCTGAGGGAGGCCCAGGAGGATGACATGGGATCGGATCCGCTGGGTGAAGGAATCCGCAGGGCCGAGGCCATCGGCGTGAAGGTGGTCATCCACGGCCAGGTGCCGCTGACCCAGCGGGTCAGGGAGCTGACGGGCTATGCCATCCGGGAATGCGCCGCCAACACCGTTAAGCACGGCGATGGGGATGAACTGACGGTGAGCATCACTCCGGGAAAGGAAGAGATGGAAATCTGTTTCCGCAATAACGGCCGGACTTTTGAAGGCGCGGTCAGGGAAACCGGTGGGCTTTTAAGCCTCAGAAAAATGACAGAGGAGCTCTCGGGACAGATGAGAGTCCAGGCGGCGCCTGTTTTTGAGGTGATTATTCTGCTGCCCTCCGAGACAGCAGCTATCGAATGATCAGAGGAGAAATCCGGGAGGTCAGGGACAATGGATCAGCAAAAAATCAAAGTGATCGTGGTGGATGACCAGAATGTGGCCAGAGGCTTTTTTGAGATGCATATCCGTACCTCCATCAGATATGATCTGGTGCGTTCCCTGCCGGCGGCCGAGCTGGCGGTGACCTACTGCGATCAGAATCCGGTGGATCTGGTGATCATGGACGTGATGATGCGCTATGGCATGGATGGTCTGGAGGCGGCGGAAAAAATCAAGAAAAGCCATCCAAAGATCCGGATCATTCTGGTTACCTCCATGGCGGAGGCCTCCTGGGAGCAGAGGGCCAGGCAGATCGGGGTGGACAGCTTCTGGTACAAGGAATACAGCGAAGAACCACTGATTGAAATCATGGACAGAACCATGCAGGGAGAGAAAGTCTATCCTTCTGATCCTCCCGAGGTGCAGTTCGGCAAGGTCACCCGCAGCGACCTGACGGAAAGGGAGCTGGATGTGCTACGGGAGCTGACCTCCGGCGCCACTAACGAAGAAATCGCCAGGAAGCTGTTCATTTCCGTTAATACGGTGAAGCGGCATATCCAGAATCTCATGGATAAATCCGGCTTCAAGAACAGACTTTCTCTGGCGATCAACGCGACGGCTCTCGGACTGGTGGTCAGCGATACCGATAACCGGGGAAACTGACTTACGGGACCCGTTTCTGGCAGCAGAATTTGAATTTAAGGCCTGATCCGCAGGGGCAGGGATCGTTTCTGCCCACACCCGCAAACCGGGCGCGCTCTTCCGTGACCAGCAATGACTGGATCTGGGAGGGCGTTTTCTTTTGGGCGGAGAGGCGCATGGCCGCCTGCAGACGGGGAACGGCGTAATCAAAGAAGGACTGAAGGCCCGGGCAGAGATAATACTGGCCCTCTTCGCCATCGGCGCTCAGGGCGAAGCGGTCCTTCAGGCATCCGCCGCCGCAGAGGGAAAGGTGAGGGCAGGAGAGGCATTCCCGGGTGAGAGCCTCTTTTTTGGACTGGCCGAAATGGCTCTGAAACTCCGAGGACAGCAGGTCCTGGAAGCTGTCGGTTTTCACGGAGCCTATCCGATGGGCGGGATCCACGAAATGATCACAGCTGTAGACGCCGCCGTCCTTCTCTACAATGAGGACATTGCCACAGGTGGGAGCCATCCAGCAGAGATTGGGGTTTTTCCCGGTGAGGGCCAGGCTGGTTTCCGAAAACAGCTGGATCTCCGTGCTGCCCAGATCATGATAGAACCATTCAAAGAAAACATCCTTGAGGAATTCCCCATAGGCCTGGGGCGTCACGGAATCGGGGCTGACGCCCTGCTTCTCATCGGTGCGCACCACAATGGGAATAAACTGCATCCAGCCGGTCTGGAAATCCCTGAGGGTCCGGTAGACCTCCCGACCGCAGGCAGCGGTTCTGGCATTGACGGTGCAGAGAAGGTCCGGGCTGATACCGGCCTCCCGCAGCCTTTGTATGGCCGCAGCGGTTTTCTCCCAGGTGGCACCTCCGGCGGCGTCTTTCCTGTAGTAATCGTGGCAGAGCCTGGTGCCGTCAATGCTGATGCCCACGTCAAAATGATTTTCCTTCAGGAAGGCGCACCATGCCTCATCCAGCAGCAGGCCGTTGGTCTGCAGGCTGTTCCAGCATTCCAGCTCCGGGCGCTGGGCCAGGTACTTCTGCTGCAGCGCCACCGCCTTTTGGAAGAAGGGAAGGCCGGCCAGGGTGGGCTCGCCGCCGTGCCAGGTGAAGGAGACCACGGGACCGGGGCTTTCTTCAATGTAGCGGCGGATAAACTGATCTAAAACATCCTCTTCCATGGTGAAAGAGGATGTTTTTTCGTTGCCTGCTTCCAGGTAGTAGCAGTAGCCGCATCTCATGTTGCAGGCGGAGCCGATGGGCTTCGCCATGACCACAAAGGGAATTTTCCCGGCTGCACTCATTTCAGATGCCTGTCGAAGAATTCCAGTGTCTTGTTAAAGCTGTCCATGGCCGCTTCCTGGCGGTACATGGGTTTGTCATAATACCAGATGCCGTGGCCGGCGCCCTCGTAGCGGTGGAATTCGTAGTCCTTGCCCGCCGCCTTCAGGCGTTCTTCCAGGATGTTCACATCCTCCCTGGTGGGGTTGTGGTCGTCATTACCGAAAATGCCCAGCAAGGGGATTTCCAGTTGCTCGGTATAGTCGATGGGAGCCACGGGCCGGGCAGGGGTCAGCTGGTCCTTGGAGGCCACCACGCCGCCGCCCCAGCAGTCCACCGCGGCGTCAAAGCCGGGTACGGTGCAGGCTGCCAGAAAAGCATGACGTCCGCCGGAGCACATGCCGATGACGCCCACCTTGCCGTTGGAGCCGGGCTTGGATTTCAAAAAGTCCAGACAGCCGGCCGTATCTTCCATGACGGAGCTGTCCAAAGCGCCGCCGGCTTCCCACATACGCTTGGAAACCTCCGGCGGGGTGCCGGTGCCGAAATCCTGATAGATATCGGGACAAAGCACGCTGTAGCCGTGCTCGGTGAAGCGGCGGCAGGTTTCACGGCACCACTCATCCCAGCCCGGCATATGGGGGATCAGAACGATACCCGGGGTTGCCTTGTCGGTAATGGGACGGGAGTAGTAGGCGCGGATGTTTTTTCCGCCGTGACCGGCCAGGGAGATGGTTTCGGCAATCATGCCTGAATAGTCACCGGTGTTGAAACTGTTCCACATAGATGGTTCCTCCTTGTATATTTAGGTTGATGAATCAGAAGAAAGAAGGTCCAGCAGGGCCAGGGCCTGCCATTCGGTAATGCGCATATCTCCGCCCAGGATGGATTCCTCGGACAGGTCCACCGTGGCTCCGATGCCGGGCCGGTGGCCGCAGTGATGCAGGGCGTAGAAGGTCTGGTAAAGCTCCGGGTCCCGGGTCACCAGGGCTCCGGCGAAGCCGAAATCCATCAGCAGGACGAGCTTCCCGTCTGCCTCCCAGGCTTGTGCTTTCCACTGTGCGGGCAGAGGGACCGGCTCCGTTTTCGGGGTGACAGGCTTTTCTGTCATCCCGCTGTACAGCTCCAGAATCTGCCGGGCGGCGGAGGCGGCATAGGTCAGCAGGGAATAGAAGGGCTGATCTTCATCGAGGAAAGGGAGAAGCCGGCTGACGGCTTTGCTGAGCCTCTGGCAGGCTTGATCCTCCATAGGACCGCAGGTGCCCCAGATGCCGGAAAAAAGGACTTTCTCGTATAATTCACGGTTCATGAGAAGTACCTCCTTTCCAGAGTGCCAAAGATTTCCAGAATTTCGTCCAGCTCTTTAATTTCGGAAAGCAGGAAGAACTGTTCCAGCCAGAGACCTTCCTGATAGGAAGCTTTCTCGCAGACGGGCAGGGGTGTAAGATCCGTCTGGCGGCCGGTGAGCCGGCGGGTCATTTCGCTTCGAACAGAGGGCAGGGCGTAGAGGGGCTGATAGCCCGCCAGCAGCGGCAGTCCCATCTGATGGGCATCCTTCAGCAGATCCTCCCGGGAAAAACCGGCGGCAGCAAGCTCTTCGGTACGGGTTCGCAGCACATAGAGATGATGGGCGTCTCTGGTGATCCGCTCATCCCTGTCCAGGGGTCGGACCAGGTGACTGTCTGCAAGATGAGCATTCAGATAATCCGCGGCAGCGCTGCGCTTTTCCATCTGCGCCGGCAGACGGGAAAGCTGGGAAAGCAGCAGGGCGCAGGGCACTTCGCCCAGGCAGGGCCCTGGCTCCTGATCCAGCAGCGACTGCAGCTTTTCGTACAGCACAGGATCCTTCGTCGTGATGATGCCGCCCTCGCCGCTGGTGAGGTTCTTGGTGTTCTGGCAGGAGAAGGAGGCCGCTGCGCCGTAGGAGGCGATGGATCTGCCGCAGAATTCGGCGCCCACGGCCTGGGCTGCGTCCACAATCAGGGGAATGCCGTATTGTTGGGAGAGGGCCTCGAAGGCATCCAGATCAAATGGCCGGCCCGCCACTGCCACGGCCACGATGGCCCGGGTATGGTCAGTGATTTTTTCCTCCGTCTGCAGGGGCGAGAGATTGTAGGTGTCCGGCTCGATATCCGCGAACACGGGAAGGGCTCCGGTGTAGGCAATGGAAGAGAAGGTGGCGATAAAGGTATAGGGAGGCAGGATCACCTCGTCTCCGGGGCCGATGCCCAGGGCTTTTAAGATCAGCTCCAGGCTGACGGTGCCGTTGGCCACGGGAATGACATAGGGTGCCTGGGTGAAGTCCGAGAAGGCTTTGGCAAAGCGCCGGCTCATGGGGCCCCGAAGGGCGCGGGGATCGGCTTCCAGTATCAGCTGAAGGTCTGAAGCATCCATGACGGGCCAGGCGGGAGGATTGAACATGGCGAAACCTCCTGAATTAAGAGTATAATCTTAAATAATTATATCACACTTCTGGTTTAAAGTGGTAAAAAGATTGCCTCCGCCCGGATTTCGTAGTATAATTTTGTGTAAATTTTTGTAAAGAGGAGGATCGGATGAAAGCGAAGTTTTCTCCCTATCTGACGCGGCTGGCCCAGTTTTTCAGAGAATTGAGCCAGGAGCTTTCCAAGGATTACAATTATGTGAGCATACTCAGTACGGATTCGGTGGGGTTTGCTGTGAGGATTTCCCAGCGGTCCAAATCCGTCAGCTCCAAAACCATGACCACCGAGAGAGGAACCGTCATCCGGGTTCATGATCAGGGCCTTTACAGCGAGTACGCTTTTAATGATATTGACTGTTCCAGAGCCATGTACCAGACCGCCAGCGAAAGAAAAGCCTATGTGCTGGAAACAGCGGAGAAGATCAAAACTGAGCTGGGACGCCAGATGAATATTCTGAAGCGGACCCAGACCGCGGTCTATACCACCCCCACCCTGAAGGATGAGGAACGGGTACTGCTGGTGGAGAAGGAGGCCGAGATCCTGCCGGAAGAGGCGGACATGGAAAAGCTGATCGAGAATCTGGGACGCCTTTCCGACCAAGGCGTGGCTTCTCTGGAGGGAGCGCTGGACTGTGTCATGAGCGCCCAGTGCACCCATATCAACAAGATGTTCATTACTCCGAAGCAGTACCTGAGGCAGAGCTACTGCTACGCGGAGGGCACCGCCGTGCTGATTGCCACCAATGGAGAAGATACCAAATTTGCCTATGAGGGCGTCAGCGGCCTGGGCGGCGTGGAGATCTTCGACGGCCTGGAGGAGAAGCTGCTCTCTGCCGTGAAGCAGGCAAAAGAGCTGTTGTCCTCCGGACGGATTGAACCCGGCGAATATGACATCATCACCGCGCCTTCCATTACGGGACTGATTGCTCATGAGGCCTTCGGACACGGCGTAGAAATGGATATGTTCGTGAAGAACCGGGCCCTGGGCAAGGAATACATTAATCAGCGGGTGGGCTCCGACCTGGTGACCATGCACGAGGGCGCCCTGTGCGGCGACACCGTGACCGCCTTTGCCTTTGATGACGAGGGGACCCTGGCGGGCGATGTGACGGAGATTGACCACGGGATTCTGAAGACCGGCATCTGCGACGCTCTGGCGGCTCTGCGGCTGGGTGTGGAACCCACCGGCAACGGCAAGCGTGAGAATTTCGAACATAAGGTTTATACCCGCATGACCAACACGGTGTTTGATTCCGGAAGCGATTCTCTGGAGGAGATGATTGCTTCCATCAAACATGGATATCTGCTGGACGGCACCGAGAGCGGCATGGAGGATCCCAAGCACTGGGGCATTCAGTGCATTGTCTCCCGGGGCTACGAGATCCGGGTCGGCGTCCTTACCGGACGGGTGGTATCCCCGGTGGTCATGACCGGCTATGTGCCGGATCTTCTCGGCTCCATCAGCATGGCCAGCTCCGACCGGGTGCTGGAGGGCAACGGCGGATGCGGCAAGGGATACAAGGAATGGGTCAAGGTGGCTGACGGTGGCCCCTACTTAAAGGCGAGAGCGAGGTTAGGCTGATGAATATTGATTTTCTTATCAGTGCCCTGAAGGAATCCGGGGCCGGCGCCTGGGAAATTACGGACCAGAAGAACCACGGATGGGAGTTCTATTTCATCCGCCACAAGCTGGATCAGAACCGGGCCAAGGATGTGGAGCACGTCACGGTGAAGGTGTATGAGGTCCTGGAGGATGGGAAGTTTCTGGGCAGCGCTTCCATGGAGATCCCGCCCACGGCTTCCGAGGATGAAATCAGAAAGATGATCGGCGATCTTTCCTTCCGGGCCCGGCTGGTGAAAAATCCCTTCTACCGCCTGAACCCCGGCGATGGAAAGCCTCATCAGAATCTGAAAATGGTGAGCCTGGAAAACATCAGCGATGACTTCATCCGCACCATGAAGAATCTTCCGGAAGAGGAGACCCGGGATATCAACAGCTATGAAATTTTCATCAGCGAAATGAACCGCCGCTACATCAACTCCGAGGGCGCGGACTACACCGATGTCTATCCCAGCTCCATGCTGGAGGTGGTGATCAACGCCCGGACCGAGGAAAAGGATCATGAGATCGAGCTGTACCGGATGCTGACCTCCGGTACCTGCGATTCCCTTCACATCGCGGAGGAAATCGAAAAGGCCATGGCCTACGGCACCGACAAGCTGAAGGCGGAAAATACCCCGATGCTGGGAAAGGTTCCGGTGGTGTTCAGCACCGACAACAGTCTGGAGTTTTATCACTATTTTGAAGCCCAGATGGATGCCGCTCTGAAATATCAGCAGATTTCCCGGGCTGAGATCGGGCAGCCGGTGCTTGCGGGCATGCAGGGGGATCAGATCAGTATGAAGGCCGTGGCATTTCTGCCTAATTCTTCACACAATTTCTCCACCGATACGGAAGGCGCGCCCATTGAGGACCGGTGGCTGATTAAGGACGGCATCGCGGAAAATTTCTACGGCGCCCGTCAGTTCAGCCAGTATCTGGGCCTTGAGAAGAGCTCGCAGGTTTTCAATATCGTGGTGGAGGGCGGCTCGAAATCGGAAGAGGAGCTGCGGCAGGGCAACTTCCTGGAGGCAGTGGAGTTTTCCGATTTCCAGGTGGACCCCATGACCGGCGATATTGCCGGAGAAATCCGTCTGGCCTACTGGCATCATGACGGCAGGGTTCAGATTGTTTCCGGCGGCTCCGTCAGCGGCAACATGAAGGAAGCGGCTGAGAATATGTATTTTTCCAGAGAGAAAAAACTGTACGACGGAATGGATGTGCCGGCGGTGATCCGCTTTGAGATCCTGACCATTACCGGTATTGGAGGAGATCAGTAATGAAAGCATTTCCAGAGGGCTACAGGCCCAGACTGAATATTATCCAGACCCAGGTGGCCATTAAAAAAGTCAAGGATTTCTTTGAGAGAGATCTGGCTACCCAGCTGAACCTGCGGCGTGTTTCCGCTCCGGTTTTTGTCAACCGGGCCTCGGGTCTGAACGATACCCTGAACGGTGTGGAGCGTCCTGTTGATTTTGATATCAAGGGGCAGCAGGGCACCTTTGAAATTGTCCATTCCCTGGCCAAGTGGAAAAGATATGCCCTGGGCCGCTACGGCTTTGCCGAGGGCGAGGGCCTCTACACCGATATGACGGCCATCCGCAGGGATGAGGATATGGATCCCCTGCATTCGATTTATGTGGATCAGTGGGACTGGGAGAAAATCATCGGAAAGAAAAACCGTACCGATGAAACCCTGCGGGACGGAGCCAAGTGCGTCTATCGCGCCATGCAGCATACGGAAAACTATATCCGGGACGACTACGCCTGGATTGAGAAGCTGCTGCCGGAGAAGCTGACCTTTGTCACCACCCAGGAGCTGGAGGACGAGTATCCGGATCTTGATCCCCACGAGCGGGAAGACATGGCCTGCCGGGAATACGGCGCCATCTTCCTGAAGCAGATCGGAGGAAAGCTCCGTTCCGGCAAGCCCCACGACGGCCGCGCCCCCGACTATGATGACTGGTCTCTGAACGGCGACCTGCTGGTGTGGTATCCCATCCTGGGGCGCGCCCTGGAGCTGAGCTCCATGGGTATCCGTGTGGATGAGGAGGCGCTGATCCGCCAGATGCAGGAGCGGGGAGTGACGGGCTATGAAAACCAGGAATTCCACAAGAAGCTCCTGGCGGGCTCTCTGCCCTATACCATGGGCGGCGGCATCGGCCAGTCCCGCATGTGCATGCTTTTCTTAAGAAAAGCCCACATCGGCGAGGTGCAGTCCAGCTACTGGCCGGAGGAAACCATGCAGGAAGCCGCCGAGCGCGGCATCGCTCTGCTGTAACAAAAGCAAAGTGAAGTTATACCGACAGGGCTGTGATGGAGATCACTGCCAGAAGAACGCCGAAAATCTTGGCGGTGTCAAACTTTTCTTTAAAGATAAAGTAGGAGTAGAGGCTGGCCAGCACCAGCACACCGCCATTGTCCACCGTATAAAGGATGACGGTATTCACCAGAGGCAGCACCAGAATCAGCAGATTCACTGCCAGCGCGGCGGACATCAGCGTGGCCGCGAGCCAGAGCGCTGATTTACGGTTGAACTGGAAGACCGGCTGAGCCTTGCCGGTCTTTTTCTTTGCGGAAAGGCCCGCGGCCGCCGGCAGGCACATGAGAAGGAAGGTGAGCATCACCATTTCCCGGCTCTCGGTGGGCTGTACCACGGCCTGAATCTTCAGCAGGGTGCCATAGAAACCGTTGCTCAGAAACAGCAGTCCGCAGAAAAGGAAATACTTGAGGCCGCTGCCTTTCAGGCTCATGCCCTTGAGATTCATCAGCACAAAGGAAACAAGCATCACCGCCACCGCGGCGTATTTGTACCAGGACAGGGGCTCATTCAGAATCAGCGTGGAATAAATCATCGGGACGAGGATGCCGCCGAAGAGAAGCACCATATTCATGAAAGCGTAGGAGCCCAGGCTGGAGGCTTTGATGAGGGACGTATTGTAAGTAAACAGCATCAGCGCATTCAAAAGACCCAGCAGCAGGGTGGGCAGAGACGCGTGGAAGCGGAAACCGTTAAAGGCAAAGGTCACCAGGGCAATGGAAAAAGCCTCCAGGAAGCAGAATACCTGGGAAGCCCGGTCAGGACCCTGGGGATAGGCATCGGAAAACTGCTTGCAGAAAAGTGTCTGAAAGCTGTATAACAGAATTATGAAGCTGATCAGTAAGGCAGACATTTTATTCTCCTCCGGGAACATTCTGTTTGCATGGTACTCAGAATGGAGAACTTTGTCAAGATCTCACCGAACAGACAAAAAATCATTCCATTTGCACGAAAGTGTTGGCAATGCTCTAAAATGTGCTATAATGGTAGCATATTAATTGATTCCCGATAAAACCGTGGAATCGGAGGAGGAAATATGCCTTATATCATCATTGGAATCGTCATCATTTTGCTCGCATGGCTGATCCTGGCCAACGTAAGAATAGTTCCCCAGGCTCAGGCCTATGTCATCGAAAATCTAGGTAAATTCAAAACCGTCTGGTACGCCGGTCTTCATCTGAAGATACCTTTCTTTGAAAGAGTAGCCAGCCGGGTTTCCCTGAAGGAGCAGGTGCTGGACTTCCCGCCTCAGCCTGTTATCACCAAGGATAACATTGTTCTTCAGCTGGACAGCGTGGTTTACTGCCGCGTCTTTGATCCCCGTCTGTACACCTACGGCGTAGAAAGCCCCATCGCCGGTCTGCAGAACCTGGCCACCACCACCCTGCGTAACAACGTCGGTGAAATGGAACTGGACCAGCTGCTGACCTCCCGTGATAAAATCAACCAGACGCTGCAGGTCATCCTGGATGAAGCCACCGATGCCTGGGGCATCAAGGTCACCCGTGTGGAGCTGAAGAACATTCAGCCGCCCAAGGAAATCGAGGAAGTCATGACCAAGCAGATGAGAGCCGAGCGTGAGCGCCGTCAGACCGTGCTGGAAGCCCAGGCCCATCAGGAAGCCGTTGTCAGCCGTGCCGAAGGTGACAAGAGAGCTAAAATCCTTGCCGCCGAAGCCGAGAGAGATGCCCAGATCGCGCTGGCCCAGGGCCGTGCCCGTTCCATCGAGCTGGTCTATCAGGCAGAGGCCGACGGTCTGAAAGCCCTGAAGGCTGCCAACATCGATGAATCCGTGCTGAAGCTGAAGGGTATCGAGGCCCTGAAGAATGTGGCCGACGGACGCGCCACCAAGATCTACATGCCCTCGGATATCACCAATATCGTAGCAAACCTGGGTGTAGCCGGTGAGGCCCTGGGTATCGGCGATGCCACCAGCATCGACAAAAGCCCCAAGCCCGTGCCCCAGCCTGAAATGGATCCCTGCATCGATGAGGAAACCAGTGCGGGAGGTATAGCTGCGGCTCATACCACTCAGTCTATTATCAATGACCTGGAGAACAGATTCTGATAGTTAGCTGCGGGAGATTTCCATGGAACCGAAAAAAGACAGACAGACCTTTTTGATCGTACTTATCACCAGTGTGGCGACCCTGCTTGTGGCAGTGATCACCGCACTGGTGATCGTTCTTGTCCGGGAGGGCAGCTCCGGTAAAAAAGCAGTCACCGCGCCTCCGGCCGCCGTCACTCAGGAGAGCCAGGCAGCGAATACCCCGGCTGCGCCGGCAGCATCCAGTCCGGAGCAGAGCTCTCAGAGCGGCTCCGGCCAGACAGCCGCGGGAGGATCTTCCACTTACACCGGCAGCGGCACGCTGGTCAGCCTGCCTTCCGCCCTGGCAGACACCGATGGACAGCTCATCATGGCGAAGACAGAAAACACCCTGAGCTTCTCCTCAGACGGGACCTTCGTCTTCGATAATCTGACTGCCTCCGGACAGAAGGAACGGTATTCCGGAACCTTCAGGGTTTACCAGACGGAAGGAGGCAAGCGGACCATTTCCTGCTATATCACTGCCGATGGAGCCGTGGGCCTCTCCGAATTTGACCGGACCTTCTATCTTTATGAAGATAAAAAGGACCACTGGATTTATCTCGGCAAAGACCGCGGCACCCTGAACTGGCATGAAAGCATGACATCGCCCAAGGGTTCCGCCAAGGTTCAGGTGGGAGCCACCACTTACACTCCCGGCTACGACAAGGAATATGAAGGCGTCTGGCTGATCCGGGGAGAGGACGGTATGGATTTTGCCCTGACCATTGACAGCATCGCCGAAGGCACCGTCAAGGGTTCCGCTTCCATCGGCCAGCTTTTCAGCGTCAGTCTGGATGGAGCAGTGCTTTTCCCTGATCATACGGGCTATCTCTTCGCGGGATATTCCGTTCTGGGACAGGAGCGTTTTCTGGGCGCGTGGCTGAAGTTTGAGTTTATGGATAATACCATCAAGGTGACGGTGATGGATTTCCAGCCGCCTAAAGAGCTGCTCGAAAACATCCCCGTTCCCGTACCTGATGACCTCAGTATTAACCCCGCCGAGGCCACGGGCGTTCTGACGGAGCACATGACGAAAGAAGAGTATCAGAATTACCTAAAATCCAAGACCCAGCCCCAGTAAGTCTGAGCCTTTTGGTCCTTGACACCCTCTGAGGTTCATGGTAAATTATGTATAGTTATGTCATTCGAATGAAGGATCGGGGAGAGACCGCCGGAACCTTGCGGCGGCACCGAAGGGGTGAAACTCTCAGGTAAAAGGACCAGGTCTGGACGAGGCTCCGGAGAACCGTATCAGACGGTACCCATGGGGTAATTCTCTCAGGTAAACATACGGAGTGCACAGCCAAGCATAATGCTTGTTTAGTGCACTCCGTTTTCTGTTATCGGAAGAAAAGGCATATCAAAACTTTTGGAGGAAATGCTATGGAAAGAAAAACTCCGCTCTATGAAGAACATGTAGCGCTGGGCGGCAAGATTGTTCCATTTGCCGGCTGGCTGCTCCCGGTCCAGTATTCGGGCGTCATCGCCGAACATATGGCCGTGCGTGAAAAATGCGGTCTCTTCGATGTTTCCCACATGGGAGAGCTTCTGCTGAAGGGTCCGGGATCCATCGCCAATCTGAATCACCTGCTGACCAATGATTACACCAGCATGGAAATCGGTCAGGCCAGATACAGCCCCATGTGCAACGAAAACGGCGGCTGCGTGGATGATCTGATCGTGTACAAAAAAGCTGAGGATGATTATTTCATCGTTGTCAATGCCGCCAACAAGGACAAGGATTATGCCTGGATGAAGGAGCACCTGCTGGAGGGTGCCGAGCTTAGTGATGCGTCCGATGACTATGCCCAGCTGGCCCTGCAGGGACCGAAGGCGGAAGAAATTCTGAAGAAGGTCGCCGATGCCGCTGACATTCCCCAGGGATACTATACCGCGAACTTTGACCGCAAAATCCAGGGAATGGATGTCATCATTTCCCGTACCGGCTACACCGGAGAAGACGGATTTGAAATATATCTTTCTCCCGCGGATGCGCCCAGACTCTGGAACCTGCTGCTGGAAGCGGGCAAAGAGGAGGGTCTGATTCCCTGCGGCCTTGGCGCCAGGGATACCCTGCGTTTGGAAGCGGCTATGCCTCTCTACGGACACGAGATGAACGATGAAATCTCTCCCAGAGAAGCGGGCCTCGGCATTTTCGTCAAGATGAAGAAAGAGGACTTTATCGGTAAAGCGGCCCTGGTGGAAAGAGGCAAGCCCACCATCAAGCGGGTTGGCCTGAAGGTCACCGGCCGCGGCATCTTAAGAGAGCATCAGCCCGTGCTGCTGAACGGACAGGAGATTGGTCATACCACTTCTGGTACCTTCTGCCCCTATCTTTCCCAGCCTGTGGCCATGGCTCTGATTCCCAAAGAATACAGCGAAGTGGGCACCGCCCTGGAAGTGGATGTCCGCGGACGCAAGGTGCCCGTGGAAGTCATTCCGCTGCCTTTCTACAAACGCCAGAGCTGACCGGCTGATCCGACCCTCTGACCGGATTTGTTAAGCAATCAAACAACACCTAATAACCCCAAATCATTTTTTACAGCGGAGCATCCGCGGAAAGGAACCATCATGAATATTCCTGAGGAATTAAAGTACACCAAGTCCCACGAGTGGGTCAAAGAATGTGAAGACGGCACCGCTTATGTCGGTCTGACCGATTTCGCCCAGAGCGAGCTTTCCGACCTGGTTTTCGTCAATCTTCCCGAAGTCGGCGACGATGTGGAAGCAGGAGAGACCTTTGCTGACGTTGAGTCCGTTAAGGCTGCCTCTGACGTATACTCTCCGGTCACCGGCACCGTAGCCGAGATCAATGAGGAACTGCTGGACGCTCCCGAGAAAATCAATGAGGATCCCTACGGAGCCTGGCTGGTGAAGGTTGAGAACATCACCGATACCGTAGATCTGCTGGACTGCGCCGCCTACGAGCAGCTGCTGGAAGAAGAAGCATAATTTCATTACCGTAACGGAGGTTTTGCCATTATGGGAACTTTTGTACCCGGTACGCCGAAGGAGCAGCAGGAGCTTCTTCATGCCGCCGGTTATCGTGACTTCGACGATCTGTTCAGCGTGATTCCCGAGTCTGTCTACCTGAAAAGCCCCCTTCCTCTGGAGGAGGGAAAATCAGAGCTGGAGACCGAGGAGACCATCAGCCGGATCGCGGAGAAAAACAAGGTTTACCGCGCCATCTTCCGCGGCGCCGGAGCCTATGATCACTATATTCCTGCCATTGTCAAGCGTGTGACCACCAAGGAAACCTTCCTGACCGCCTACACTCCCTATCAGGCTGAGATCAGCCAGGGCGTGCTGCAGTCCATTTTCGAATATCAGACCATGATCTGCGCCCTGACGGGCATGGATGTCTCCAACGCTTCCGTCTATGACGGAGCCACCGCTACCGCGGAGGCGGCGGAGCTGTGCGTGGAGCGCAAGAAAACCCGGGTGCTGATTTCCGCATCCGTGGCTCCTGAAGTAAGAAAGGTTGTGAAAACCTATGCCTTCGGCAGAGATACCGATCTGCAGGAAATCCCCGTCAAGGACGGAAAGACCGATCTGGAAGCTCTGAAGGCCATGGTGGGAGATGAGACCGCCTGCGTGATTATCCAGCAGCCGAACTATTACGGCCTTCTGGAGAACGCGGATGAAATCGGCGAGATTGCCCACGGCGTCAAGGCGAAATTCATCATGAACTGCAACCCCATTTCTCTGGGTGTTCTGAAAACTCCCGCCGAGTGCGGCGCGGATCTGGCTGTAGGTGAGGGACAGCCTCTGGGTATGCCTCTGGGCTTCGGCGGACCGTACCTCGGCTATATGGCTTCCACCAAGGCGCTGATGAGAAAGCTTCCCGGCCGTATTGTGGGTGAGACGGTGGATACCGAAGGCAGAAGAGCCTATGTACTGACTCTGCAGGCCAGAGAACAGCATATCAAGAGGGAACGCGCTTCCAGCAATATCTGCTCCAACGAAGCCCTCTGCGCCCTGACGGCTGCCGTCTATCTGGCGGCCATGGGCCCCGACGGACTGAAGGAAGCTGCCACCCAGTGCTATAGCAAGGCTCATTACCTGCAGCAGGGACTGGAGGCGGCCGGCCTGAAAAAGGCTTATGACGGCCCCTTCTTCCATGAATTTGTCACTGTCAGCGAAAACAGCGCCCAGCTTCTGAAAAAGCTGGAAGAGGCAGGCATCCTGGGAGGTCTTCTCCTGGATGAGACCCATATCCTCTGGTGCGCCACCGAAAAGAATACCAAGGATCAGATGGACGAGGTCATCTGTCTGGCCAAAGAACTGCAGAAAGGAGGAGAGAAGGCATGAAGCTGATTTTTGAAAAAGGCAGCGAAGGCAGAAAGCTCAGCATCCTGGGTACCTGCGATGTTCCCGTTTCTCTTCCCGAAGAGCAGTTCCTCCGCAAGGAAGCGGCCGATCTTCCCCAGGTTTCCGAGACGGAAATCAGCCGTCATTACTCAGCCCTGGAAAGACGGGCTCACGGTGTGAATAACGGCTTCTATCCGCTGGGCTCCTGCACCATGAAATACAATCCCGCCATCGACGAAGAGATGGCAGCGCTGCCCGGATTTACCCGGATCCATCCTCTGCAGGATGAGGAGAGCACTCAGGGCGCCCTGGAAGTGCTGGAGCTGATGGAGAAAAAGCTGTCCGCCATCACCGGTCTGGACCAGTTCACCTTCCAGCCCGCCGCCGGCGCCCATGGCGAATTCACCGGCCTGCTGGTGATCAAGTCCTATCACAGGGATCGCCGCGATAACGCCAGAACCAAGATCATCGTTCCCGACTCTGCCCACGGCACCAACCCTGCCAGCGCGGCTATGTGCGGCTACGAAGTAGTCAATATTCCCTCCGCTCCCGACGGATGCGTCGACCTTGATGCGTTGCGCGCCGCGGTGGGTCCTGATACCGCCGGACTGATGCTGACCAACCCCAACACCGTCGGTATTTTTGACAAGAACATCGAAGAAATCACCCGGATCATCCACGAGGCCGGCGGCCTCTGCTACTATGACGGCGCGAACCTGAACGCCATCATGGGTATTGCCCGTCCCGGTGATATGGGCTTCGATGTGATGCATATCAATCTGCACAAGACCTTTGCCACGCCCCATGGCGGCGGCGGTCCCGGCAGCGGCCCCGTAGGCGTCAGAAAAGAGCTGGGCTGCTTCCTTCCGGGCGTCAGACCTGTCCGGGGAGAGGATGGCAAGCTTCATCTTCAGGCTCCGGAGAAGTCCATGGGAAGCATGCGTTCCTTCATCGGAAACTTCCTGGTGGTGGTCAAAGCGCTGACCTACGTCACCATGCTGGGCCGGGAAGGCGTGCTGGAGGCCTCCCGCAACGCGGTGCTCAATGCCAACTACATGAGAAAGCAGCTGGAGGACATCTTCCCTGCGGCCTATCCCGTCACCTGTATGCACGAATTTGTTATCTCTCTGGACGAACTCCACAAGGAGACCGGCGTATCCGCCCTGGATGCTGCCAAGGCACTGCTGGACTACGGAATTCATCCGCCCACAATGTACTTCCCGCTGATTGTGCATGAGGCCCTGATGATCGAGCCCACGGAAACCGAGACCAAGGAGACCATGGACGAAGCCATCCAGGCTCTGAGAGAAATCTATCAGAAGGCCCATGAGAATCCGGAAGCCCTGCATCAGGCGCCGCTGAAGGCGGCCATTTCCCGTCCCGACGAAGTCCAGGCAGCCAGAAAGCCCAGACTCACCTACGGAATGGATGCATGATTAAAGAAATATTAGTGTACGACAGTCCCGAAGACAGCCTGAATCCTTACCGGAATCTGGCGAGGGAGGAGGTTCTTCTCAGAACCCTCCGTCAGGATCAGATGATCCTTTATCTCTGGCAGAACAGGGATACGGTTGTCATCGGAAAAAACCAGAACTGCTACCGTGAATGCCGTGTCAGTCTGCTGGAAAAGGAAGGCGGGCATTTAGCCCGCCGCCTTTCCGGCGGAGGCGCGGTTTTTCATGATTTGGGCAATCTCAACTATACCTTTCTTGCCATGAGAGAGGACTTTGATGTCCCTCTTCAGACAGGACTCATCGTGAAAGCCATCCGGGGCTTCGGCATTGACGCGGCCGCCACCGGCCGCAACGATATCGAAGCGGAGGGCCGGAAGTTTTCCGGCAACGCCTATTACCTGACGAAGGATGCCTGCTACCAGCACGGCACCCTGCTGGTCAGGGTGGATCCGGACCGCATCGGCCGGTATCTGAACGTGGATCGGGAAAAGCTTCAGGCGAAGGGTGTATCCTCCGTCCGTTCCAGAGTCATGGGACTGGCGGACCTTGAGCCGGAACTTACGCCCGCAGGCCTCAGATGCCGCCTGAAGGAGGTTTTCCGGGACGCTTTTCCCGAGGCAGACTTTTGTCTTTTGTCGGAGGGCCCGGCCGGAGAGAGGATTGAACAGGAAGCCCTGGCCCTGGAGGCGAAATACGCCTACCCGGCCTGGGTCTATGGTGAAAAAGCCTCCTATGACTATGAATTCGGAAAACGGTTTTCCTGGGGCAGCGTCCAGATCCATCTGAAGATTCATCAGGGAAAGATCGGGAAGGTCCGGATCTATACCGATTCCCTGGGGACCCAATGGCCCCGGAGGATGGAGGAAGCCCTGCAGGATCTGAAATTTGAACCGGAAAGCATTGCTTTTTCCCTGTTAGGAACGGATTTTTCCGTGGAGGACAGGGAGATTGTTTCAGATATCACTCAGCTAATCGAGGAATCAATGTAAAATGGATGTAAAGAATTTTGATCTGATTGTCATCGGCGCCGGTCCCGGCGGTTATG